>NZ_QTMH01000017.1:0-10929 GCF_003603065.1 Bacteroides sp. AF20-13LB | reverse complement strand
CAAAAGTTTTGGTAATGTCAAAATAAGCTGTACCTTTGCATCGCTTTTGAAACGGAAGTGTACGGGCGTTTAGCTCAGCTGGTTCAGAGCATCTGCCTTACAAGCAGAGGGTCGGCGGTTCGAATCCGTCAACGCCCACACAAAATCCAAGCACTTTCGTTCATCAAAAGGGCGTTTAGCTCAGCTGGTTCAGAGCATCTGCCTTACAAGCAGAGGGTCGGCGGTTCGAATCCGTCAACGCCCACTGGAAATTTTCATTCGAAGGTGGTCTTGCAAGTGATTGTAAGGCCATTTTTTTTATCCGTTAACTTCCTTTTCTTAAAATCTTTATCCTTTATGTCTTGTTACTCAGAAAAAAGCAGTAATTTTGCAGTCCGATAATTATCATCATAAATACGACGTATGAAACTTGATTTACTTACCGCAATCTCTCCGATAGACGGTCGATACAGAGGCAAAACGGATGTTTTGGCTGCCTATTTTTCAGAATTTGCACTGATTAAATACCGTGTACAAGTTGAAATAGAATACTTTATCACGCTGTGTGAGCTGCCTTTGCCGCAACTGAAAGGGGTGGATAAGGGCGTTTTCGAAACCTTGAGAAACATTTACCGTAACTTCTCCGAAGCCGACGCGCAACGCATCAAGGATATTGAGAGCGTGACGAACCATGATGTGAAGGCTGTGGAGTATTTCTTAAAAGAAGAGTTTGACAAGTTGGGTGGTATGGACGACTATAAGGAGTTCATCCATTTTGGCCTGACTTCACAAGATATCAACAATACGTCTGTTCCTTTGTCTGTAAAGGAGGCGCTGGAGCAGGTGTACTATCCTCAAATAGAGGAACTGATAGCGCAGCTCCGTGCTTATGCGGAAGAGTGGGCCGCTATCCCCATGCTTGCCAAGACACACGGACAACCGGCTTCGCCTACCCGTTTGGGCAAGGAGGTAATGGTGTTTGTCTACCGTCTGGAACGCCAGTTGGCAACGCTGAAGGCTTGTCCGGTGACAGCAAAGTTCGGTGGCGCTACGGGTAATTACAATGCCCATCATGTGGCTTATCCGGAATATGACTGGAAGGCATTCGGCAATAAGTTCGTTTCCGAAAAGCTTGGCTTGGAACGCGAGGAGTATACTACCCAGATATCCAATTACGATAATCTGTCTGCCATCTTTGATGCCATGAAGCGCATCAATACGGTGATGATTGATATGAACCGTGACTTCTGGCAATATATCTCTATGGAATATTTCAAGCAGAAGATTAAAGCCGGTGAGGTGGGCTCCAGCGCGATGCCGCACAAGGTGAACCCGATTGACTTTGAAAATGCGGAAGGAAACCTGGGCATGGCGAATGCTATTCTTGAGCACTTGGCGGTAAAACTGCCGGTTTCCCGTTTGCAGCGTGACTTGACGGACTCTACCGTGCTCCGCAATGTGGGTATGCCGTTCGGGCATATCATTATTGCCATACAAAGTTCTTTGAAGGGGTTGCGTAAGTTGCTGTTGAACGAACCGGCCATCTACCGTGACCTGGACAATTGCTGGAGCGTGGTGGCCGAGGCTATCCAGACCATTCTGCGCCGCGAGGCCTATCCGCATCCTTATGAAGCGTTGAAAGCGTTGACCCGTACCAATCAGGCCATTACGGAAGCGTCTATCAAGGAATTTATAGAGGGACTGAATGTAAGTGAAGAGATAAAGAAAGAATTGCGGGTGATTACCCCCCATACTTATACGGGAATTTAAGCAACCACAGAAGTGTACCGGAGGAATTTCAACTTTTTACTCCGGCAATTGTTATAGAAACATATAAAATTCAAGGTATAATAGAGACAATGAATGGCCGTGAGGCCAAGGTTTAATTTTATTCGAATAAAAAACAATGAGTACAGAAAACGAAACTTGGCGTGATGCTTCTTCCGCAGAGGAGAACTCAGGTGCCGGCCGCGATGGTAACCAATTTAACAAGGAAGGTGGCTACAGCCGTCCGTCTTACAACCGTGATAATGGCGACCGTCCTTATCGCCCCAGATTTAACAGTGAAAACGGGGACCGCCCGCAGCGTCCTTATAACAGTGACCGCCCTTATCGCCCGCGCTTTAATCCTGGTGCGGACAATGGTGACCGTCCGCAGCGTCCTCGTTACAATAACGATAATGGCGACCGTCCCTATCGTCCGCGCTATAACAGCGAAGGCGGCGACCGTCCGCAACGCCCTTATGGAAACAATTCGGGTGACCGTCCTTACCGTCCGCGCTATAACAGCGAAGGTGGCGACCGTCCGCAACGCCCTTATAATAGTGACCGTCCGCAGCGCCCGCGCTATAGCAATGAAGATGGTGACCGTCCGCAACGTCCTTATAACAGCGACCGCTCCTATAACAGCGACCGTTCTTATAATACGGACCGTCCTTATCGTCCGCGCTATAACAGCGAAGATGGCGACCGTCCGCAGCGTCCTCGCTACAATAATGAGGGTGGTGACCGCCCTTATCGTCCACGCTTCAATTCGGGTGGTGGAAGACCTGGCGGATACGGCAACAGAGACAGCTATAGCCGTCCAGTCCGTCGTTCGGCCGATTATGACCCCAATGCTAAGTACAGCAAGAAGAAACAAATAGAATATAAGGAGCAGTTTGTGGACCCGAACGAGCCTATCCGCTTGAACAAATTCCTGGCCAATGCCGGTGTTTGCTCCCGTCGCGAGGCTGATGAATTCATCACTGCCGGAGTCGTTTCTGTAAACGGAGAGGTAGTGACGGAATTGGGAACCAAGATTAAGCGCGGTGATGAAGTGAAGTTCCACGACCAGACGGTCAGCATAGAACGTAAGATTTACGTACTGCTGAACAAGCCGAAGGATACTGTGACTACTTCGGATGACCCCCAAGCACGTCGCACGGTGATGGATTTGGTGAAGGGCGCATGCGACGAACGTATTTATCCGGTAGGTCGTCTGGACCGCAATACTACAGGTGTATTGCTGCTGACAAACGATGGTGACCTGGCTTCCAAGCTGACGCATCCCAAGTATCTGAAGAAGAAGATATATCATGTGCATTTGGACAAGAACCTGACAAAAGCCGATATGGAGCAGATTGCAGCCGGTATTCAACTGGATGACGGGGAAATCCATGCAGATGCCATCAGCTATACGGATGACTTCAAGAAAGATGATGTCGGTATTGAAATCCACTCCGGCAAGAATCGTATCGTGCGTCGTATCTTCGAATCGCTGGGATACAAGGTGATGAAACTGGACCGTGTGTATTTTGCCGGTTTAACCAAGAAAGGCCTGCGCCGCGGCGAATGGCGTTACCTCACGGAACAAGAGGTGAACTTCCTGCGCATGGGTTCTTTTGAGTAATATATAATAAGGTATAATAACTGTTTTATGGAAAAGATTAGTAGAACAAAGATTGTTGACCTGCTGAAGCGTGAAGATTTTGGCGCTATGGTCAACGTGAAGGGCTGGGTTCGTACCCGCAGAGGTAGTAAGCAAGTAAACTTTATCGCGCTGAATGACGGTTCTACAATAAATAATGTGCAGATTGTAGTAGACTTGGGTAACTTCGATGAGGAGATGCTGAAAGAGATTACTACCGGTGCTTGTTTGAGCGTAAACGGTGTGCTGACGGAATCTGTCGGTTCCGGTCAGAAGGCCGAAGTGCAGGCCCGCGAAATCGAAGTGCTGGGAACTTGCGATAACACGTATCCGTTGCAGAAGAAAGGTCATTCCATGGAGTTCCTCCGTGAGATAGCCCATCTGCGTCCCCGTACCAATACGTTCGGGGCTGTGTTCCGTATTCGTCATAATATGGCGATTGCCATTCACAAGTTCTTCCATGACAGAGGATTCTTCTATTTTCATACTCCGATTATCACGGCTTCCGACTGTGAAGGCGCAGGCCAGATGTTCCAGGTGACTACGAAGAACCTTTACGACTTAAAGAAAGATGAGAACGGTTCCATTATTTACGATGATGACTTTTTCGGAAAGCAGGCCAGCCTGACTGTTTCCGGACAGTTGGAAGGCGAACTTGCCGCTACTGCATTGGGAGCCATCTATACATTCGGTCCTACGTTCCGTGCCGAGAATTCCAATACTCCCCGCCACTTGGCAGAGTTCTGGATGATTGAGCCGGAAGTGGCGTTCAATGATATTACGGACAATATGGACCTGGCGGAAGATTTCATCAAATATTGTGTACAGTGGGCTTTGGACAACTGTGCCGACGATGTGAAGTTCCTCAATGACATGTTTGATAAGGGCTTGATTGAACGTCTGCAAGGTGTCTTGAAAGAAAGCTTCGTGCGCCTGCCTTATACGGAAGGTATCAAGATATTGGAAGAGGCTGTTGCCAAAGGGCATAAGTTTGAATTCCCGGTGTACTGGGGAGTTGACTTGGCTTCCGAACATGAGCGCTATCTGGTGGAAGACCACTTCAAGCGTCCGGTTATCCTGACTGACTATCCGAAGGAAATCAAAGCGTTCTATATGAAGCAGAACGAAGACGGCAAGACCGTGCGTGCCATGGATGTACTCTTCCCGAAGATTGGAGAAATCATTGGCGGTTCCGAACGTGAATCGGATTACAACAAGCTGATGACGCGCATTGACGAACTTCACATCCCGATGAAGGATATGTGGTGGTATCTCGATACCCGTAAGTTCGGTACATGTCCCCACTCCGGGTTCGGTTTGGGCTTTGAGCGCTTGCTGCTGTTCGTTACGGGCATGACGAATATCCGTGATGTCATACCGTTTCCGCGTACGCCGCGCAACGCCGAGTTCTAAGTTTCGGAATATACAAACTGGATAAAATCATCCGCACAAACATTCTGTTGTTTGTGCGGTTTTTTTATACCCAAAAATGTTATAATCTCAAAATAAATCTTTATATTTGTGTCTAGCGGAACGACATAACGTTAACCAACATCATACGAATATGAAACGGAACTATTTCTTTACCATGCTGGCAGCGGTGCTGCTTGCGGTAGCGGGAGCCAATGCGCAGGAGAGCGCAGAGTTTAGGCCTGCGGAACTGGCAGGAATTTGGCAGTTATGTCATTATGTGTCCGAAATCCCGGATGTTCCCGGGATATTGAAACCGAGTAATACCTTTAAAGTGCTGAGTGATGACGGCCGCATTGTCAACTTTACAATGATTCCTGGCAAGGATGCCATCATCACGGGGTATGGGACTTATCAGCAGCTGACGGATAATTCCTATAAGGAAAGTATTGAGAAAAACATCCATCTGCCCATGTTGGACCACAAAGACAATATATTGGAGTTTGAAATAGGGGACGACGGGGTAATGTACCTGAAGTATTTTATAGCTAAGGACTTGAATGGGAATGAACTGAATACATGGTTCCATGAAACATGGAAGCGGGTGGGCATGCCCGCGAAATTCCCCGAGGACCTTGTCCGTTGATATTTCTTTCTCTTTCCCGTTTCTTTCTCAATGCAGCTTTGAAGGTCTTCTATGATGGCATTGGCCGATGAAGGCCGCATCATAAAGAGTTGTTCTAGCGGAGATTCTTTCGTTTCTCCGCAGGATAACTTTGTCTGTTGTATATCAGCCAAGTGGCTCTCTAAAAAAAAGTGGAAAACTTTTGCCAGTTCTAAGAAAAACCGTACCTTTGCAAGCCGATTATTATCTCAAAAGGATAAGCATTTAATTCATAGCGAGTTAATCTTCCATTGTCCGGGATGACTGGCTTGCGGTGAAGAAAAACATTTTAGTAGTAACATTTTAAAAAACAATTAAGAGTGGATACTTTAAGTTACAAGACCATTTCTGCAAACAAAGCTACAGTGACTAAAGAATGGGTCATTGTTGACGCTACAGACCAGGTATTGGGTCGTCTGGGCGCAAAAGTTGCGAAACTGTTGAGAGGAAAGTATAAACCTAACTTTACCCCTCACGTAGATTGTGGCGATAATGTAATCATTATCAACGCCGACAAAGTAAAATTAACCGGTAACAAGTGGAATGACAAGGTATATCTGTCATATACAGGTTATCCTGGCGGCCAGAGAGAAATCACTCCTGCCCGTTTGCAGGCAAAACCGAACGGTGATGACAAGTTACTGAGAAAAGTAGTAAAGGGTATGTTGCCTAAGAACAAGTTGGGCGCAAAATTGCTGGGCAATATGTATGTATATGCCGGCAGCGAGCACAAACACGATGCTCAGAACCCGAAAATGATTGATATTAACGTACTTAAATAAGAGATAATGGAAGTAGTAAATGCATTAGGCAGACGTAAAAGTGCAATTGCACGTATTTTCGTAAGCGAAGGTACTGGAAAGATTACTATTAATAAGAGAGACCTCGCAGAGTACTTTCCATCAAGCATTCTTCAGTATGTAGTTAAACAGCCGTTGAATAAGCTGGGTGTTGCTGAAAAGTACGACATCAAAGTTAATCTCTGCGGTGGCGGTTTCACCGGCCAGTCTCAGGCTTTGCGTTTGGCAATTGCCCGCGCACTGGTGAAAATCAATGCTGAGGACAAGGCTGCTCTCCGTTCTGAAGGTTTCATGACTCGTGATCCTCGTTCTGTTGAACGTAAGAAACCGGGACAACCGAAAGCACGTCGTAGATTCCAGTTCAGTAAACGTTAAGAGTTGGAGAACGGTTGGGGCGGACAAGTTGCTTAATTCTCGACTTTCACCTCTCAACTCTCAACTGAAAAAGCGTTTAGTATCTAAACTACCGGGACTCTTCAGATTCAGACTACCCGGCGGTTGGTTTAGAAGAAACAAAAAAGAAAGTAAACGATTAATTTAAAAGAAAATGTCTAGAACAAATTTTGATACATTATTAGAAGCCGGTTGCCACTTCGGTCACTTGAAAAGAAAGTGGAACCCTGCAATGGCTCCTTACATCTTCATGGAGCGCAATGGTATTCACATCATTGACCTCAACAAGACGGTTGCTAAAATTGACGAAGCTGCTGAAGCTTTGAAGCAAATCGCTAAATCAGGAAAGAAAGTCCTGTTTGTTGCTACTAAAAAACAAGCTAAGCAGGTGGTTGCCGATAAGGCTGCATCTGTAAATATGCCTTATGTAATCGAGCGTTGGCCGGGTGGTATGTTGACTAACTTCCCGACTATCCGTAAGGCTGTCAAGAAGATGGCTACCATCGACAAGTTGACAAGCGACGGTACCTATTCAAACCTCTCCAAGAGAGAAATTCTTCAGATTTCACGTCAACGTGCAAAGTTGGACAAGACTTTGGGCTCTATCGCTGACCTGACTCGTCTGCCGTCTGCTCTGTTCGTTATCGACGTAATGAAGGAAAACATCGCAGTTCGTGAAGCTAACCGTCTGGGGATTCCCGTATTCGGTATCGTTGATACAAACTCCGATCCTACGAATATCGATTTCGTAATCCCGGCAAATGATGACGCTACTAAGTCAGTAGAAGTTATTCTTGATGCTTGCTGCGCTGCTATGCAGGAAGGTCTGGAAGAACGTAAGGCCGAAAAGGTAGACATGGAAGCTGCCGGTGAAGCTCCTGCCAACAAAGGTAAGAAGAAAGCTACAAAAGCAAGACTCGACAAGTCCGACGAGGAAGCAATCAATGCCGCTAAGGCTGCTGCTTTCATGAAGGAAGAAGAGGCTTAATCATACTGTTGAGAGTTGAGAATTGAAAGTTGAGAGTTACTTTACGGCAATTCTCAATTCTCTATTCTCAACTCTCAATTACTTTATAAGGATATTATTAACAATTAAAATAAAAAGATATTATGGCTGTAAGTATGGCTGATATAACCAAGCTCCGCAAGATGACCGGTGCTGGTATGATGGATTGCAAAAATGCTTTGACTGAAGCTGAAGGCGATTTCGACAAGGCAATGGAAATTATCCGTAAGAAGGGACAAGCTGTTGCAGCTAAGCGTTCAGATCGCGAGGCTTCTGAAGGCTGTGTGCTGGCTAAGACTACGGGTGACTTTGCCGTTATCATCGCTCTGAAGTGCGAAACTGACTTCGTGGCTCAGAATGCTGATTTCGTGAAATTGACTCAGGACATTCTGGACCTTGCCGTGGCTAACAAGTGCAAGACTCTGGACGAAGTAAAAGCTCTGCCGATGGGCAACGGTACTGTACAGGATGCTGTAACAGACCGTAGCGGTATCACTGGCGAGAAGATGGAGTTGGATGGTTACATGACTGTAGAAGGTGCAAGCACTGTGGTTTATAACCACATGAACAGAAATGGCCTCTGCACTATTGTTGCTTTCAACAAGGCTGTTGAAGAAGGACTGGCTAAGCAGATTGCCATGCAGATTGCTGCCATGAACCCGATTGCAGTAGACGAAGATGGCGTATCTGAAGAAATCAAGCAGAAGGAAATAGATGTTGCTATCGAGAAGACAAAAGCTGAACAGGTACAGAAGGCTGTTGAGGCTGCTTTGAAGAAGGCTGGTATCAACCCGGCTCACGTGGACAGCGAAGACCACATGGAAAGCAACATGGCCAAAGGCTGGATTACTGCTGAAGACGTGGCAAAGGCAAAGGAAATCATTGCTACTGTTTCTGCCGAGAAAGCTGCACATCTGCCTGAACAAATGATTCAGAATATTGCTAAGGGCCGTCTTGGCAAGTTCTTGAAAGAAGTTTGCTTGCTAAACCAGGAAGACATCATGGACGGCAAGAAGACAGTTAGAGAAGTCTTGAAAGAGGCTGATCCTGAATTGAAGGTTGTTGACTTCAAACGTTTTACTTTGCGCGCTGAATAATTCCGCTTAGAAACGATTCTATAAAAAGAAGTGGCCGTATATGGAGTTGAATTCCTAAACGGTCACTTTTTTATGCCTCTACAGTTGCAGTGAGACGGATGATGCGTTTATCCCACGGGCTTGGTTTGCGTGTATCCTTCTGCCTTCAGGAGGTCGATGACACGTTGTTTGAAGTCGCCTTGCACGATGATTTCTCCATCTTTGGCACTTCCGCCTACTCCACATTTACTTTTCAGCAATTTGCCCAGTTCTTTCAGATTATTGTCGGTGCCCACGAAACCGGTGACAAGAGTGACGACTTTGCCACCCCGGTTCTTGCGGTCCAGCTGTACACGCAGGCGTTGTTGTGCAGGGGGGAGGGTAGCTTGCTCCTCATCGTCATTCATCTCATAGTTGTAGTCCGGGTTGGTGGAATAGACTATATTCAACCGTTCTTTCCAATCATTATTCTTCATACTTCTTTCTTTTAAACTTCCCAAAAGTACGATATTATGTGGAATTATGCAATTAGAAATTATGTTAAGCTTTTGTTGCATCCGTGTTACTGATTAGAAAAAAAGCACTACTTTTGTCAATCGCAATATTGAGAACTTAAATAAGAAACTATGAGCAGTCCGTTACAGAAAAAAGAAACCATGAAGGTGCCGGAACCTACCTTGCGCCGGCTTCCGTGGTACCTTTCTAATGTAAAGTTGCTGAAACAAAAGGGGGAACGATTCGTATCATCCACCCAGATTTCCAAGGAAATCAATATTGATGCTTCACAAATTGCCAAAGACCTTTCGTATGTCAATATCTCGGGGCGTACGCGTGTGGGCTATGAGGTGGACACACTGATAGCTGTACTGGAGGACTTCCTGGGATTTACCAATATACACAAAGCCTTTCTGTTCGGTGTCGGAAGCTTGGGAGGTGCCTTGCTGCGCGACTCGGGCCTAAGCCATTTCGGTTTGGAGATAGTGGCTGCTTTCGATGTGAAGCCCGAACTGGTGGGTACGACACTGAGCGGCATCCCCATCTATCACTCGGACGAGTTCAAGCAGAAGATGCAGGAGTACGATGTCAATATAGGCGTGCTGACGGTACCTATCGAAATAGCCCAGCAGATAACGGATTCCATGGTAGAGGGCGGTATCAAGGCCGTATGGAACTTCACCCCGTTCCGTATCCGTGTTCCCGAGAACATTGTCGTGCAGAACACTTCCCTTTATGCCCATCTGGCCGTGATGTTTAACAGACTGAACTTTAACGAAATCAAGTAATGAAGATTATTGCTGTAGGAATGAACTATGCTCTGCACAACAAAGAGCTGGGACATACACACGAGAATAAGGAACCGGTTATTTTCTTGAAACCCGATTCGGCCATTCTGAAAGATGGCAAGCCTTTCTTTATCCCCGATTTTTCCAACGAGGTACATTATGAGACGGAAGTGGTGGTGCGCATCTGCCGTTTGGGCAAGAATATTGCTCCTCGCTTTGCCCATCGCTATTATGATGCGGTGACGGTGGGCATCGACTTCACGGCACGCGACTTGCAACGTAAGTTCCGTGAGGCGGGTAATCCGTGGGAGCTTTGCAAAGGTTTCGACAATTCGGCAGCTATCGGCACCTTTGTCCCTTTGGAACAAGTGGGCGGCAATGTACAGAATCTGGACTTCCATCTGACGATTGATGATAAGGAGGTGCAACGTGGCCATACATCGGATATGTTGTTCCGGGTAGATGATATCATTGCCTATGTCAGTCGCTTCATGACCTTGAAAATCGGTGACTTGCTGTTCACGGGTACCCCTGTGGGAGTAGGTCCCATCAGCATCGGACAGCACTTGCAGGGCTATCTTGGGGAAGGGAAAGTACTTGACTTCAATATCCGGTAAATATGTTTAGCTGTCTTATCTTGATATAGGTAGACACATTTACAAACTAATAAATGTGTTACTATTATGACTTCAAAACGAAAGCTTTATCGTGAAGATGAAAAACTGTTTTTTCTTCACTCTTACTACCAATCAGGTATGAGTAAGCATGCCTTTTGCCGGGCACATGGCATTTGTTGCCCTGCCTTGCTAAATAGTTGGATTAAAAAGTATTCAAATTTAGCAGAAGAGCTATCTTTGCCTTCTGAACAAGAATCACCAGATATGTCCAATCGCAGCAAGGAAGCCTACA
>NZ_QTMH01000016.1:0-98460 GCF_003603065.1 Bacteroides sp. AF20-13LB | reverse complement strand
TATGCCCATCTGCAAGCTTCGGGGTTTATCAACGACCATCTGACGGATTGCATTTGCCGAAATCAGAAACAATAAAACAAAGAAATATACAGAAGCAAGCAAAACATCAACACAAAGCGGTCACCCTCCCCCATCGGAAAGGCGACCGCTTCAGTGTTATAAAATCTGTTTCTCAGTATGTAATACACTGAGAAGAAATGTTATTCTATTCCGATACTATGGCATACGGGAAAAAGGATGAACGTAAACTCATAATCAGCGTATGGCACCAGGTATTCCGGACGGGCTATACGTCCCCAACTGTCTTCGCAACCCAGACCGGCTTGCACCTTGTCGATACAGAGATTAGTCAAATCAGCTTCATCCACCTCTTGCGAGTGTCCTTGCTCTTTGCTCCAGCCTTCATCTAAAGACTCGATGGTATAGTGCAAGGCAGATGCGGAGAAGGGAGCGGCTGCCACAATCTTGATGCCATTACCAGACTGATCCAACATCTTCCACCAACGAATATCGGTCTTTGTTCCATTTTCCTGCGGACGGATGTAGGGATAGAACTGCTCGGCCACACTTTGGCGATAAATGCCTAAGTCGGCGCAATGATTACGGTCAATATAGTTTTCAACCGGACCGCGTCCATAGTATTCAACGGTTTCAAAGCTGCGCGGCATAGGCATCTGCAGACCGAAACGGAACATGTTCGATACTTTGGCATTCTTGTCGGCAGTCAGCTTCTGGGTCACCTTGACGGCACCGGCATTGTTGATGACATAAACAAGGTTCAGCTTAGCTGAAACACCCGGCATGTCGTAAGCAGATTCTACAATCACCAGATTGTTCTCCGTGCGCTGTTTGAAAGAGGTCAGTTTGATTTCCGGATTCTTCCAAGCGATATATTTGCGTTGCAGATTGGCACCGTAGTCGTTGTCAACAGGCGCACGCCAGAAGTTTGGTTTTAAAGCCTCGCCGTCTTTAATCATATCCCGGCCATTCACTTCGTACTTAGTCAGATAACCGTTGTGCTTGTTGATTTCTACACGGAAAGCATCACCGGAGACGATGAGGTAGTTCCAATCGTTATCCTGTACTTGGGGAGCCGTCATCTCGATATTGCTCTGTTCGCAGTTCTTCAATTCCATGGAAGGAGCTTGGTAAGGATTGAGCGTCAACTGGTCTTTTGCCACTACATGTCCGGCGGAAAGCAATCCTTCACGGTTCTTCAGCTTATAGGAAACATTCAGCAACCACTCGGTGCATTGGCAAGTCTTGCCCAAGTCCAACTTGATTTTGGCTGTCTGTTGGGGAGCTACATTCAGATTATCCACACGACCGGTCCGTATCACCTTACCGCCTTTCAGTACCTCCCACTCCATATAATAGGCAGAAAGATCACGGAAGAAGTATTCATTGAACACATTGATTTCACCGTTCTTCAAGTCGGCCGGAGTAGTCCAGATGTCCTGATAGATACGGCCTACCTCATACATGTGGGGATTGGGCACACGGTCGGGGCTGATAAGACCGTTATCGCAGAAGTTACCGTCGCTGGCATCAAAACGGTTAAAGTCACCGCCGTAGGCATAAATCATCTTACCGTTTTTTCCTGTCCAACGTACAGACTGATCAACAAAATCCCAAATAAAGCCACCTTGGAATTTGGAATATTTACGCACCAAATCCCAATATTCTTTAAAACCTCCTTGCGAGTTTCCCATCGCATGAGCATATTCGCACTGAATCAGGGGCTTTGTCATAGAATCATCCTCACTGTATTTCTTACATCCGTCATAGCCATAATACATCGGGCAATAGATGTCTGTCTTGCCTGTTTTACCGGCTTGTTCATATTGTACGGCACGGCTCGGGTCTTCAGCCTTTATCCAATCGTAGGCAGCTTCGAAATTAGCGCCATAGCCGGCTTCGTTGCCCAAAGACCAGAAAATGATGCTGGGATGATTGAAGCTACGCTGCACATTGCGCTGGTTACGCTCCATATGTGCTTTCTTATAGTCCTCACGTTTGGCAAGTGTCTCTTCCCCATAACCCATTCCGTGGGATTCGATATTGGCTTCGGCCACTACGTAAATACCATATTGGTCGCAGAGGTCGTACCAGAGATTATTGTCGGGATAGTGGCAGGTGCGCACGGCATTCAGGTTGAACTGCTTCATCACCTGAATATCCTGAATCATGCGTTCGCGAGAAATGACGTAACCACCGTCCGGATCCATCTCGTGGCGGTTGGCTCCCTTGAAGAGAACGGGCTGGCCGTTGACAAGTATCTGACTTCCTTTCAGCTCTATCTTTCGGAAGCCCACCTTTACGGGAATCACTTCACTGCTGCCTTGCAAAGTGGCACGCAGGGTATACAAGTAAGGCGTTTCCGCCGTCCACTTATGAGGATTCTCCACATTTATCAAGGCAGTAGCGCTACCTTTAGCGACAGCTGTAGCCACCTGTTTTCCGGCAGCGTCCAGCAGTTCAAGACTGACATTGCCGCCACCCTTCACATCAAGCTGTACTTTCAGGGAACCGTTCTTATAAGCAGTATCCAAATCGGGAGTGACACGGATGTCCTGAATGCGCTTCTTGTCACGAACATACAAGTAGCAATCGCGCCCTACACCGCTATAACGGAAGAAGTCCTGGTCTTCCAGATACGTCCCGTCACACCAGCGGAATACCTGAAAGGCTATCAGATTCTTTTGTCCCGGCTTCAAGTAGGGTGTCAGGTTGAATTCAGCCTCCAGTTTGCTGTCCTCACTATAACCTACGTACTTGCCGTTTACCCACAAATACATATTGGAAGTCACGGAACCGAAATGAGCCATGATGTCCTTACTCTTCCAGTCGGCAGGTATTACAATCTCACGACGGTAGGAACCTACATTGTTATTCTCCGTTGGCACCTGCGGTGGATTGTTCTTGAACTGATTGCGCCAGGCATATCCGGTATTCACGTAGATAGGGTCGCCGAAACCGTTCAGTTCCCACATACCGGGAACGGCCATATCGCTCCATCCCTTGTCGTTGAACCCCACTTTCCAGAAATCCGTGGGACGGGCATCGGCATTCTTCACCCAGAAGAATTTCCAGATACCGTTCAGAGTCATGTAATTGGAAGAATGTTCTTTTGCTCCACGAGCCGCAGCATCTGCCGACTCATAGGCAAAATAGTTGGTGTGCATCGGAGCACGGTTCACGGCATTCACTTCAGGGTTTTGCCATTCAGTGAAGGACTGTGCGCTTGCGGCAATGGCAAAAGTCGCAAGCAGTCCGGTAATGAAATGTTTCTTCATGGTAAATAGTTTATAAAAATTAGCAACGGCATACAAGCAGAACCGGTATGCCGTCACAAAGATACGCCTATCCTATAATTAAAAGGAAGAATAATCGTTCAAAAAAGGCTGAATTTAATTCTTTAAATAAGTGTTCATAACTAGTTCACATAATTAAATTAGGTGACTAAATGGGAATTTATTTTGATTGAGTACTTATCCGCAAACGATAGACTCCGAACGAACGGGGCTGAAGCTCCAGGCTCAGAGAACGGGAAGCCACCTCCACCGGACGAATACGTGGAACAATAGCCTCCTGCTCCAGTGTATTCTTGGCTTTCCAGTCATCACTTTGCAAATAGGTGCAGGAACCCGAGACAAGCTGCCGCTTCTTCAATCCGCTGAACTCTATCTGTACCTTCTCCGATCTGCTGCCCGCATTGACAAGCTTCAGAATTACTTCTCCCGTAGGAGCATCCAGCACTGCCGATGCATAAAGGCTGTCCTGCCCCGTCACGGGTTTTCCGTCCATTTGCAGGTTCAGCACATCTGTTCCGGCATTCATACCGTACATCTGCTGTACGTAATAGTTGGGAGTCCGCATCATACGGAGATTGTCGAACCAAATCAAATCGGGATTCCACTGCCAGGCATCCACATGGGCAAACAACGGAGCATAGGTAGCCAGGCGCACCACATCAGCATTACGTTCCAGTCCCGTCATAAAAGCTGCTTCGGACAGTGCCGCCAAGAAATTATTGGCTTTCCCGGTGGGGTGGTCATGCGATGCATATTCACCGGCAAAGACTTTCGGTCCTTTACGGTCATAGTCATCATAGCGGGCAGCATTGGCAAAGAACCAGTCGGGAGCCATATAATAATGCTCGTCCACCAAATCCACCCCGATGCGTTTCATTTCGGGCCAGAGGTAATCGAACTTGTCCCCATCTGCACTCGGACCGGAAGAACCTACAATCTGCATATCGGGATATTCCGCACGGATGGCTTTCGTGAACACTTCCAGACGCTCGGGATAGACTTCCCCCCACTGTTCATTGCCGATGGCAATCATTTTCAGACCGAACGGTTCGGGATGTCCCATATCGGCACGCACCTTTCCCCACTTGGAGGTTGCAGCACCGTTGGCAAACTCGATGAGGTCGAGGGCATCCTGCACGTACGGGCCGAGTTCTCCAAGGGGAACCACTTCGTTGCTTTCGTATTGGCAGGACAGCCCGCAGCTCAGTACCGGCAGAGGCTCTGCACCGAGGTCTTCACTCAGCAGGAAATATTCGTAAAAGCCAAGTCCGTAACTCTGGAAATAATCCGGGAAAGCTTTATGCTTGAATGTATAGTTCCAGCGATTTTCGTTCAAAGGACGGTTCTCTACCGGACCCACGGAATTCTTCCATTGATAACGGGTGGCAAGGCTGTTGCCTTCGATGATACAACCGCCGGGAAAACGGAATACTCCGGGATTGAGGTCATAGAGGGCTTGTACCAAGTCGGCACGCAATCCATTCTCACGCTTCTTCCAAGTGTTCACCGGGAAGAGAGAGATGTGGTCCATATCTACCGTACCCTCCGTCTGCAACACAACACGCAGACGCGAGCGAACATCGGTAAAAGGAGCTTTCAGCACAGCCGTCAGCTTCTGCCATTCACTGCCTTTCACTTCCAGTTCCTTCTTCAGGAGATTCTCTCCGTTGGAATTCACCAGTTCGACGGAAAGCTTCATTGGTTTGGTATCCGGCGTACGGACATAGGCGGAGAAACGGTAATCTTCTCCTTTTTTCAGGCCGATGCCACGATAACCTTCATTATCCAGTCCGGCACGCAAAAGACAGCCGTCATTGGTAATGCGCACATAATGCGGATTGCGGTCGAAGCAGGGCCGCTCGTCCTGTACCGTCACCTCGCCGAAAGGTATCCACCCCACCAGCGGCTGCGGGAACTCAAAAGAGCGGTTCTTTACCAGTTCGGCATACAAACCACCGTCCGCACCGAAATTAATGTCTTCGAAGAAGATTCCATACATGGCAGGATTTATCCGAGCCGTCGGTTTTGATACATCAACAGTCATCACATGCTGTTGCGCCTGCATGCCAAGAACAACGAACAATGTCAATAGAAATAAAAGTCTTTTCATGGTTTTAATCTGTTTATAACGATAGCATAAGCTAAATTATGACGACATACTTACCTATTCTACATCAATCCTATTTACCGGCAACCATACATCCATCTTGCCCTCACCCCGGTGTGCCCATGCATAATAAGGTATCAGGGTCAGCGTCACATCTCTGGTTGCCAACTTTCCGGCAGCATCAAAACCAAGAGCCTGCACTTCTGTGGTAATTTCGTTGATGCCATACAGCAGTTCGGGCTTCTCCGTCACCTGGAATTTCGGATGACGGTTCAGGATGATATTCTGTATATTAAAATCATTATCGGCCCACTCGGCACAATAAACGATAGGACCACGCTCAACGGCCACCCGTCCACGGTCGGCAACCACTTTTTCATTGGCTTTCACCACACGGGGTTGCATGTCGAAATGCACCTCTACCACATCCCCTTTCTTCCACTTCCGGTCTATCCGGAGATAGCCTTTACGAAGTTCACCGGTCACCTCCTCGCCATTCACCAATACACGATAGCCCAACTTCAGGTCGTCGGCATACGAATAAAGGTCACTCGGAAGTACACTGCCGCGCACCCAACCCGGAATACGGATATTCATCGTAAACGGCAGGTTGCCCTGAGCCACCTTCACACGAATGTCTCCGTTCCAGGGGTATCCGGTTTCCTGCTCCAGCACCACTTTCTTTTCATTCAACTTCAGCTCGGCACGGTTGGACAAGAAAAGGTTGACGTACACCTGATTGTCTTTCACGGCATACACATATCCCGGCAAAGAAGGAATGAACCGGCTGATGTTGCTGGGACAGCAGGCACAACCAAACCACGGCTGACGTGTAATCGTATGGTCGGCATTAAAGTGATACTTACCATCGCAAGACAACGGATTGGGATAGAAGAACTTGCCTCCGTCCAATGAAACGCCGGAGATTAATCCGTTGTAAAGCGTACGTTCCAGCACGTCGAAATACTTGGAATCGCCATGCAGCAGAAAGAGGCGGTAATTCATGTAAACATTGCCGATGGCGGCACAGGTCTCATTGTAGGCAGTCAGATTCGGCAATTCATAGTTATCACCGAAAGCTTCGCCCGCATGACGCGCACCGATACCGCCGGTAATATATATCTTCTTGCCGACGATATTCTCCCATATCTTGTCGATAGCCTTGATGTAGGAGCTGTCACCCGTAATGGCAGCCACATCAGCCATACCGGAATACATGTAACCGGCACGTACGGCATGTCCCACTGCCTCTTCCTGCTCCAGTACAGGCTTGTGCGACTGCAAATAGATGTCCTTGCGTGCCGTAGTGCCGCGCGCGTCGAGGAAGAACTTGGCCTGGTCGAGATATTTCTTATCTCCTGTCACGGTATAGAGGCGTACCAATGCCATTTCGGCAATCTGATGTCCGGGAATCACACGCTTCTGTCCGGGGCCTTCACCGATATTCTTGCATACGCAGTCGGCATAACGGATAGCTATATCCAGGAAGTTCCGCTTGCCTGTAGCTTGATAATAAGCCACAGCCCCTTCCACCATGTGACCCAGATTATAGAACTCGTGGCTCAAATTCTCCACCTCCGACCAGCGTTCCGGCCCCGACCAATCGTGCGGATGCTTGGGGTTCATGGTACGTGCGGTGTAAAGATACCCGTCCGGTTCTTGGGCGGCGGCCACTATGACCAATACGCTGTCGATATATTCTTCCAGTTTCTTGTCCGGGTAAGTCTGCAAGGAGTAACTTGCACCTTCAATCGTCTTATAGACATCCGTATCGTCAAAGGAGAAGCCTCCCACCTTATACTCATCACTGGGATGAGTAGCTTTCACAAAGTTTTCATAACGTCCCGTTTCCTCACACTTACTGAAAGCCAACGGGATGGTTACCTCGCGGCTTGCCTTCAAGCGTTGTCCCCAGAAACTGTCCGTCACCTTCACTGAAGTGAAAGGAACCGGGTCGATGGGATAACCGGAATGCAAAGTCTGTTGCTTTTGTGCCGACACACTGCCGGTCATGGCTGCAACAAGTGCCAAAGTCAATAATCGTATCATATCTTTTAAGTTCTTAAGTTCCCACGCACGGAATTACACGGATTTATCCTTATTTCCCCTTATTCTCATGGATACGTATCACCGTAAACGAATAGGCAGGCAAGGTATAAGGAAACTCCGTACCGCCGATGTCGAAGGCGGAAGTCACGGAACGTGCCTGCTTGTCTTTCGGGTCACCCGTCAGGAGCGTCTTCACTGCCGAGGGATTCTGCAAGTCGATGCCCTTCAGCTTCACTGTAGAGGAAACCTCCACCGGAAGCAGGTTCACCAGCTTTACGATATGGTCACCCGTGGCCTCATCCTTTACCACCGAAACACCGACGCGCTTACGGACAGCCTCTTGCCCATTATTCAGTGTGACGTGCGAGGTGATGTACTGCGTACCCGCATTCTGTCCGTACATCTGCTGTGTGTAGTAGCCCACGGTAGGCTTCACTTCCGTGTTATTGAAATAAATCAAGTCGGGATTCCACTGCGTATGGCCTTCCTTCGCCAGCAACGGGGCGTACGAGGTCATCTCCACCACATCGGCATTACGTTCCACCGAAGTCAGATAGAGAGCTTCTGCCAACGCTGTCTCTATGTTGTTGGGACGTCCGGGCAGGTGGGCGGCATATTCGCCCAGATAGACCTTGGACTTGGTACGGTCATAACGGTCGTAGTAGTCCTGGTTGTGAATCATCCAGCCCGGATCCACGTAATAGTGTTCGTCCACCATGGGCACGCCCAGTTCCGTGGCAAGGCGCCAGCCCTCCGCATAGTCCGTGCCTTCGTAGAAGGGACCTACAGTGCCGACAACCGTAATTTCGGGATGCTTCTCCCTGACAGCCTTGTATATCATGGCAAAGCGCTCCTCAAACACTTCGGTAATCATATCCTCGTTGCCGATGCCGATATACTTCAGATTGAAAGGCTTGGGATGGCCTGCCTCAGCACGCTTCCTGCCCCACACGGTGCGGCGTGCATCGCCGTTGGCATACTCTATCAGGTCGAGCACATCCTGGATATAGGCAGGCATCTCTTCCATCGGGATGCCACCCTGCTGGCCGTAGCGCATCAGTTCCTTGTTGGCCCCCTGCGGACAGTTGTCGGCATAGTGCGAGTGTGTGCCCGAATTCTGGCACGGCACGCCCGCTGCCAATACCGGCAGAGGTTCGGCACCTATATCTTCGCAGAAGCGGAAGTACTCGAAGTAGCCCAGTCCGCGTGTCTGATGATACCCCCACAGATTGCGCAACGGCTTACGGGCTTCAAGCGGTCCGATAGAGCCTTTCCAATCATAGATATTGTCGATGCCGTCGCCATGAGCCACGCAGCCGCCGGGGAAGCGGACGAAGCGTGGATGCAGGTCGGCAAGCGTCTGCGCCAGGTCGGCACGCAAGCCGTTCTTATGGCCCTTGAATGTATTTTGCGGAAAAAGGGAAATCATATCGAGATGCAGTGTCCCCACCGTCTGCGGCTGAAGCGAGAGCACGGCGGCACGCACATCGGCGTTTGCCGTCAGCACCGTCTGCTGTTTCTTCCACTCTTTGGAGGACACATTGACGGAAGAGCGGGCAATCTCACGGCCCGTCTGGTCGAGCAGGCAAACAACCACCTTGCCTCCCTTGCTGCCCGGTGCCACGCGGGCGAAGAGAGAGAAATCGTACTTCTCCCCTTTCTTCAAGCTGATGCCGTCGAAACCGTCGTTCTGCAATGTCACTCCGGGACGCGCCTCCAATACGGCATAATGAGGGTTATTGGGATGAATGGGGTCGGCAGCGGCAATGGTAACGGCAGCCGAAGTATTCCCCTCTTTCACCGCCCAGGCATATGTGCCGTCCCAACCTTGGTGTGAACCGTCCTTAGACGAATACTCGAAGTCGCGGTTCTGTACCAGCTCGGCATACAGTCCTCCATCCGCAGCATAGTTGATGTCTTCGAAGAAAATACCTATCAGATGCTTGCTGATGGTTTTTGCACATTCCGTCTCCACTTCGATAGTCGCCTCCACCGGTTTCAGTCCGGCAAAACGTACGGGGTCTTGCTCGGTACGTTCGGCATGGAGTGCCTGGCGGTACTTCTTATGCTCTGCAAAGGAGATGACACGCTGCACCGTGGCATACGGTACACGCTGCATCCAACCCTGCTGTACGGTACCGTTCAGCAGAACCTCCTTCCGCACGTTAGGATAGACCTCCGCCGGCCGGTATTCGGCAAGGCGAGAACGGTCAAAGTATTTCTGCGCTTTCCATTGCAGCAAGTCGGGAGACTCGACGTATGCAAGGGAGTTTCCGCTTTCCGTCAGTTCCCAGATACAGTGCCAACGGTCGTCGGCACGGGTCTGCATCAAGTGCGGTTTCAGCATCCGCTTCATTTGCCCCCAGGGGCCGAAGTCCGAGTTGACAAAGGAGCTGCCCTCTGCCACGCTGAACCATCGGTTGCCATCGGGACTCCAGGCTAGTTTCAGACCGCCACTGCCGTCGGCATGGGAGTAGGAAAAGAGGTAGACTGAATCGGGTTCATTCGCCACTCCATTCGTCACAGCCTGCAAAGGAACGGTCAGTGTCAAGAACAGACACAAGGACAATAATTTCAAGAATCTATTCATGGTATTAAGTCGGTATTAATCATTCACATTTAGTTCGATAGTCACAATCAGCCGTATTCTGAATGCCATTCAGTCGTATAGTGAATAGGGTTCAGTCGTATAGTGAATGCCATTCAGTATACGACTGAATCAGGACAATTATAAACCTTTGATAATCAAAGATTTGCAAAAGGAGTAATCCGTTATGACATATCATTACAAAACAAGGGTTGCTCCATGCCTTCTTTATTCCACGATTACCGCCCCTCCCTGCGGCTGAACCGTGAGTTGCAGAGAGCCGTCAGTCTTTATCTTCTGCAGCTTTAATTGAGGCTGCATCTTCTTGTCATCACTATACAGAGACACCTCTTGTCCTGCCAGCATAGGAAGGTCAAGTTTCAGTTTCAACGGTTCCACCGTTGCATTGGCAGCGGCTATGTACCACGTGTTTCCATGACGACGGGCAAGAACAATATATCTCCCCGGATAGCCGTCAATGAAACGGGTCTCGTCCCAAGTAGTGGGCACTTGTTTCATAAAGTCGAGGCAGATTTGCGGAGCATCCGTCAAGTTATTAGGTGCCAAGGCGAAGTTCTGGATAGGATTTTGGAACAGCACTGCCGTTGCCAGCTGAAAGATGTCCGTGGTGCGGCGAATAGTTCCGCCATCGTTGCTGCGGTTCAAACGCTTGTTCAGGAACACACCGCCAAACTCCATGCATCCCACAGCATTGCGGATGAAAGGGTGCAGCGTGGCATTGAACGCCTCGTTATCACAGAAATGCTGGCTAAATACCAGATTCTCGGAAGCCAGCACCGCCTCGCTGCCTACGTAATTGGGATACATCCGTTCCCAGCCGCGAGGCAAGGTACAGCCGTGGAAGATAACCATCAGACCGTGGTCGTCGGCATCGCTCAGAATCTCCTCGTACAAACGCAGGGTCTCTTGCTTGTCACCGCCGAAGAAGTCTACTTTGATACCCTTCACACCCTGGCTTTGCAACCAGCGCATCTCTTGCTTGCGGGCAATGGAGTTATCCATCCGGTTGACGGGACTCTGCTCTATATCGTTCCAGTAACCACTGGAGCTATACCACAAGAATACCTCCACACCCTTGCTACGGGCATACTTGATAAACTGTTCCATGCGGTCGCGACCGATGTTGTTGTCCCACCAGTTGTCAATCAATACATATTCGTATCCCATGGCGGCTGCCAAGTCAACATAGCGCACCTGGTCGTCGTAGTTGATGCTGCCGTCCTGCCAGAGAATCCAGCTCCATGTGCCACGGCCCGGCTTGTAATCATGGGTGGTGGTATAGCGTGGTTCCACTACATCCCAGGGGACGGTGGTTTCCACAATCGGCTTCAAGGTTTCCCCCACCGTCACAGTACGCCACGGCGTGGAGCCCGGCAGGGAAAAGGCAGGTGCCACCGTTCCATTGCCGTTGTTCTCTTCCGGCATGGGGAAAGCAATGCGATACACGCCGTTATCCCAATCACTCAAACGCGAGCCACAATAACGGCTGTCCACTCCGGTTTCACTGAGCAGTACCCAGCCGTCATCCCCCACCTTGAACAAGCAGGGAAATGTATATCCATGTCCATAACCCGAACGTTCGTTCATCGGGGCATCTGCCTTATATTCTTCTTCGTAACTGGGTTTGGTACGCTTCCACCCTATCATGGCGTCGCTCTGCGGACAAAGGAAAGTGGTGGTCTGCGACGGGAAGCGGAAGCCGGTCCGTTCGCTGTTCACCGTGACGCTTCCTTTTCCCTGCTCCCTCGGCAGGGTGTAACGGAAAGCCACGTCATTGTTGCTGACGCGGAAAGTTATCTGCACATTCTTCCCCTCACCGTTGACGAATGAACAAAGCAATTCGTTTGCCCAGTAATGGATGCGCGAAGCTTTGATCCGGGATTGTTCATAAACCGTATCGAGAGCTGTGACTTTATGTTCCTTCAACTGCAATCCTCTATAGAAATCACCCACATTTGTCTCCATCCCCAAGGGAGAAGATTCCAGCATTTGCTTTCCATTGTAGGTGACGGCGTAAGACACTTCGCCGTTGGCTGACGGGCAGGATACCGTAAGCTGCAATTTTCCATCCGGACCATTGACAGATACACTCTGTGCTGCCAGCGGACCTGAGAGGGCAAACAACCAAACCAGTAATTTCAATCTATTCTTCATGGTATTAAATTATTATGTTATATCATTAAATTAAAAGGTAGGCACCACCGGCCTGATGGTTCCGTCTTCATTGAACTCCATCCGGTCTATGCAGACTTCACGATGAACGCCGGGGCCATCTTTCAAGTACCATTTATTAATACGGTGGTAAACGATTCTCCACTCATCTGTACCGGGAATCTGCAATACAGCGTTGTGTGCCGGACCGTAAATTTCCTTTTCCGGATTCTGAATCAGCACAACGGGTTGCTTGGCAACTTCGATAGGACCGAGCGGCGACTTGGATGTACCGTATGCCACATGGTAATTGGGCGAACCGGTATCGTCTACCGACCACATGAAATAGTAGAGCCCGTTGCGATAAAAGACATAGGCTGCTTCGCGGAAAGCATAGTCCTGCAAGGTGCCTCCCGCCGGTGTCATCACCGTAACGGTATTTTCCTTGATGGACACCATATCGTCGTTCAGCTCGGCACCTGCCATGTAGCCGTTGCCCCAGTAAAGATAGGATTTGCCCGAAACAGGGTCTGTAAACACATCCACATCAATCTGTTGCCCGCCACCGACGGGTGAAGCAGTAACGACAGGGCGTCCCAAATCGGTGAAAGGGCCGGCCGGAGAATCGCTCGTAGCCACTCCAATCTGCTTGCCGCCGCCATTCTTGGGGTTTCCACTGTAATAGAAGAAGTATTTATACTTACCGTCCACTTTTTTCTCTTCAATGCAAGGCGCCCAAGCATTGCCATCTGCCCAGGGCACTTGCTCCGACTTCAAGTCCAGCATGACGCCTTCATCCTGCCAGGTCTTCAAATCCGTGGAGGAGAATACGGTGAAATACCAGCCTCCCCAACCCGGCTGTCCGTCCGTAGTAGAATAGATGTAATACTTTTGGGTCTGATGGGAATAAAGGATTTCCGGGTCGGCATGGAAACCCGGCAATACGGGATTGTTGGGCAATGCGCCCAGTTCTGTCGGCTTGCCCCATTCATCGGTAATGCGCAACAGCTCATGGCGGGTAATGGGGATAATGGTCCCATGACGGGGATGGAAGTTCATCTTCACCTCGCTGTCTATCACCTTAAAATTCTTCAAGTCAGTGGTTTCCGTAAACTGATAGCTTCCTTTCATATAGACGTCGTACATCAGGATATACTTATCCTGCCCTATCAGTTTGAAAGTGCCCGCACCCTCTACGGCTTCCTTAGTCTGTTGCTTGTAATCGGGTTCTTCCGTCCATGCCCCGGAGGTCAAGGAACGGGTGGTGGCCACCTTTATGCCGTTTCCATGCCCTTCCGTCTTATAGAAAAGGTGGAAAACACCATCCTTATAGACAATGTCTCCATCGATGCACGATTTCCCGTTCTCCGGCAGAAACAATGGCTTGGGCTCTCCCTCCAAATCCGTAAACTCCGCATTGGCATAAGCATAATATATGACATCGGCTCCATCGCCATGCAGCATGGACCAATACACCATGTACTTTCCCACCTCCGGGTCGTAGATAGTCTGCGGAGCCCATACACGCTTCAAATCCTCCTGACCTGAATAACGTTTCTGTATATTGATAACGGAGTGGGACCAGTTGACCAAGTCGGTAGATTTCAGCAAAACCATGGCACGGTTGGAACTCCATCCATTGGCTGAAACCATATCTGTCACTACCATATAGAAAGTCTTGCCATCCTCGCAACGAAGGATATGCGGGTCGCGGACTCCCCCGGTGGAGCTGATGACTTTCGAGTCGATTACCGGTTCATTATCATTCAATGCCCAGTAGGTATAACCGTCCATGCTTACAGCATAGCGCACAGCTTCTTCATCGCCACTATTCCCAGTGAAATAAGTGAACAAATAAGCTACATAATCTTTTTCGGGAAAGGATTTTTGCCAGGAATATCCCGGAAGTGCAAACAACGACAATAACATTGCCGCCAAAAGCATCCGGAAAGTGTTTTTCATCCGTACAATCATAATCTTTTTATATTAAACCTTTTAACGGGTGTAAAATTAACACTATATACATTATAATACAAAGAAAGTGTATATGTTGTGTAACATATACACTTATTTAATCTCTCCAATCAGTCGGCATTCAAAAAACGCACCATCTCACAAGCTGCCAGCAGAAATGCCCCTACCCCAAAGTTAGCAGTAGAGTTGGCATCAACCACTTGTCCGGGAATGGCTTTCTCGCCAATCGGCTGTACATACCCTATGCGGGCATCGGGCTGCAAGGCTACAGTAGTCAGATAATTCCACGCCTTCATCACTACGGGTTGATAAGCAGCCTTGTCCAGCAAGCCGTTGTTCATCCCCCATAACAGACCATAGGTAAAGAAAGCCGTACCGCTGGTTTCAGGACCGGGAGCATGCTCAGGGTCGAGCATACTGCGTGTCCAGTAGCCTTCCGGCTGCTGGCAGGCAGCCACGGATTTGGCCATCGTCTGGAAGCGGTCTATGTACTCCTGGCGGTATTGGTCTGTTTCGGGCAGGTCTTTCAGTACCTTTGCCAAAGCAGCCAGCACCCAACCGTCGCCACGTGCCCAGAAGTCTTTCTTACCATTCACACTTTTGTGTTTTGGATAAATATATTTGCCGTCGCGATAGTATAGGCCTTCCTCCGAATCGTACATGATACTGTTGGCATAGGTCCAGTATTCATGCAGTTTCTCCAGATATAACGGATTGCCGGTCAGCTTGTACATCTTTGTCATAACGGGCATTACCATGTAAAGTCCGTCCGCCCACCACCAATAATCGTTCTTGTCCGTACTCATCTGGTATTCCATCACTTCGCGCGCACGGGCTATCTTCCCGGAATCCGGCTTCACGGTATACAAATCCGCATAAGTCTGGAAACAAATCTGATAATCACCGAAAAGCACATAATCATCACTCTCCCCATAGCTGTACTTCCACTCTTCCTTGTTGTCACTCTTCGCGCCTTTCCATTCATTATGTTCTGCCCACGCCTCGGAATAGGCATAGCATTCCGGATTACCGGTCAGGAAGAACACCTCCATGTTTCCCGTATGATAGGCGGCATTGTCCCAGAAAGAGCGCCCATGTTGCGGATGGGTCTCCTGCCAATAGTTGTTCACCCGATTGATAATCTCAATCACTTCTTCCGGTTTCGGCTGCTGAGCGGTGCATGAGAACAGTCCCCAGCAAAAAGCCAAACCCAATAAAAATAAGCATGTCGTTTTCATATACTAATACTGTTCTTTTATCTTATCACTTCCAATACATATACCGGTTGCGGTGCAAACTCCACAACCCGCTCTCCGTCTCCTTGCTTGGCATGCTGCACAAACAGATGCAGCCGCTTCCTGCTCTTCCACAATTCCGTGTCATGAGACGGTTCCCAGGCACCGACAGTGAAGTCGGTCAAATCGCTGATGCTCCACTTACTGTTTGCCACATCCGTAGCGTGCGCCAAAGAGACTTTGCTCCCCCGTTCTTCATCCCTAAATACATAAAATATCTCCCCGCCATCTACTACGATGCGCGGACGGGCCATCGGAATCATCTTCGTGCCTCCACCTTTCAGGGAAAACGGAGTGGTACGCCCGGAGACCTGGCGGCTGTGCCACATCTGCCCGTCATGCCAGACAATCCAGTATTGCGGGACGTCGCTGTCCGGGTCGCGCCAATAGGAAGCAATGTACGGATTGCCGCCTGCATCGGCACTCATGCTGGTCTGGTTTATCAGTTCCGAATTCTGAGGAATGCGGCAGGCATACTCTGCATTACCCAGACGGATGGGCAAATCATATTTCTTGCCATTTGCCTTATACCATGTTACGCCATTGTCAAAGGAACGGGCGTAGCATAGGTCATGGTTGGTTTCCACATGCCAAGTCTCGCGCCAGACCCACGACAGATGGATGGTTCCAAGCTCATCTACATATAGCTGCCAGTAAGCATTGCGCTTGTTCTCGCCATCAATCAGTACATCCTGCACACGGCTCCATTTCTTCTCCTTCAAGGAATAGCGGTTCATCACCAGGTTGCCCCGGCCGGAAGAACCGGAACGGTATGCAAACAGCAGGTCGCCTCCGGACAGCAGATAAAACTCCGGATAGGTTACATTGCCTTCATCCACGCCCGTCATGGGCTCCTTCTCACCCAATTCCAGTGAATGGGGTGCAATGCTGCGACAGTAGTTCAAGGGCTGTCCGTGATGGTCGAAGGCTACATGAATATACCCGTCACCATCCAGCATCATGCTGATGACGTTATGGGCATCCTTCACATTCCCTTTATACTGTGTGCGGTGCAGTGTCCACTGTCCGGCATGGAGGTTCCGTTTTCCAAGAGTCAGGAACCCTTCCGCATCATAGTAACTGATGTATTGCTCGTCACCTTGCGTCACCAGCGAATTATTACGGAATACGGCAGTGTTGACGGAAGTCTGGCTGTATCCTTTCCCCACTTCCACCAGATGCGTTTCGGGAAGGACACCGGCAGCACCCTGTGCACAGAGTGCCACCGGAAATCCACCAATCCCCCAAACAATTAATATAAATACTATAAAAAATGAATCAGTCTTACTCATAATAGGCATGGTCTTTGGGGAATTCTTCACCACCCCACGCCTTTTTCGAGGTCCATGCCTGCGGAGCATCTGTCCAGAACGGATGGTCGGCGGGCAAGCCCAGGGGCAAGAATGCCAGGGAAGCCATGTAAAGGCTGCCGTTGTTAGTATACCAGTCGGAGATATGAGGCTGGGAACCATTGAATCCCAATGTCAGAAAACCTTTCTCGTTGAAGTTCCGGTTGTCACCGAACATACGGTTGATGACAGCTGTCATGGCAGCACGTACCTGTCCGTTCGACAATTCCTTGGGCAACCATCCACGCCATGCCAACAAAGCCAATGGTTGGAGGGTACCGGTGCGGTAGGTAATGGAACGCCCGAATACGGGGAAGGCCCCCTCGGGAGAGATGAAACGTTCCAGAATCATGCCGAAACGCTGCATGCGCTTCTGGGCACGCTGGAAATTGCAATCCGGCGCATTCCATATCTTATTTTTTCCACTGTTCGTAAAGACTTCCAGACACTCCACATACATGGGATGGAGTACGAAGCTGTTGTAATAGTCAAAGGCAAATCCCGGTCCGTCGCTATAGAAGCCGTCACCTACATACCACTCTTCCACCTTGCGCAGAGCGGAGACAATACGGTAAGCATCACTCTTGGAACCAGCCTTGCGCAGGAAACATTCTACCGTAGACGAGAACAGCAGCCAGTTGGTATAAGGAGGGTCCACACGGCGCAACTGGGTGAACTCTTCAATGTAACGCCGTTTAGTCAAACTATCCAGAGGCACCCACAAAGCATCGTATCCTCGCAGGAAGCTTTCAGCAACATAAGCAGCATCGACCAGCGGCTGCCCCTCTTTCCGCCAAAGTAGGTAATCCTGACTTTCCGGGTCTACCGCCTGCGCATAACTTTTCAATGCCCATTCGCGGAGCTGCCTGCGCTGCTTGCCTTCGGCAGTGTCATCGTCCGGCAAAGAGAGCCAGGGCGCCAACCCCGCCATCAGACGGCCGAAACATTCCATATAGGTCACCCGTTTGTCGCGTCCATCCCAAGTGGGACTAAGCTCCACCTGCATATTTTCCTGGAGCTTCCCTTCACTCATATTGCTCAGTACCGGAGCAGCCATTTGATACAACACCCCGGCCCAAAGTTCGCGGTCTGTCACTTCCTTCTCTTTTTTCTTCTTGGCAGCCATTTCCTGAGCAGGCAGCAATAAAACTGCCACCAGCAGCAGCCATAAGTAGTTACTTTTTCTCATGATATTATTTAAGTTTGTTTTTCAATACTGCAAAATTACCCCATTCCCGGTAATTTCGGGGGCACTATTGTTTCAAAAAGGGGTAAATATCGGTCATTAGTGCCCCAAAAGCTCAGAAATCACAAGAAAAATCCTAAGATTAAACCGTGCTACGACGGAAGTGAATAAAGTATTTGCCGCTATATTTGTTTCTTCATGAACTGCACCAGTACGAGGGCAATGCAATAAGCTATAATCTGTTCAAACCAAAAGTCAAGTCCTTCAAACATATTACTCATTATTTTAATAGACACCCATTCCTTTTTCTGATAACAAAGGAAAGGAGTTTATTCGGAATAATGAATTTCCATACGACTCAAAAAATGTTCTATTTTTCCGGATTACAGACAAAACTGAGAATATCCACCAAGACACTGACTACTTCCATATTACATTAAATGTCCCGAAAACCGATATATTCTCCTGCCAAAAGACTATTTTTGCAACAAATATCCATAAGCATACCATGGCAGGCATCTATATTCATATACCTTTTTGCAAGACACGCTGTATCTATTGCGATTTTTATTCCACCACTCGCAGCGAATTGAAGCAGCAGTACATCCGTGCCTTGTGCACTGAACTGAAAACCCGCAAGGGTTATCTGAAGGAAGAACCGATAGAGACCATCTACTTTGGCGGAGGAACTCCCTCACAGCTCGCTCACGAAGATTTCGAGCAGATATTCCGGACTATCAAAGAGGTGTATGGAACAGAACATGCCGAAGAAATTACCCTCGAGGCCAATCCCGACGACCTGACGGAAGAATATGTGTCCATGCTGCGCACCCTCCCCTTCAACCGCATAAGCATGGGGATACAGACATTCGACGCCCCCACCCTGAAACTGTTGAACCGCCGGCACAATGCCGCGCAAGCCATCGCAGCCATACACCGCCTCCGCCAAGCCGGCTTCCGGAATATCAGCATCGACCTCATCTATGGACTACCGGATGAAACAGACCAACGGTGGGAACGCGACCTGCAACAAGCCGTCGGCCTTGATGTGGAGCATATCTCCGCTTATCATCTGACTTACGAAAAAGGCACCCGCATCTACGAAATGCTGCAGAGCCATCGTATCAGCGAAGTGGACGAAGAGAGTAGCCTGCGCTTCTTCTCGGTGCTCATGGACACCCTGGGAGCCGCGGGGTATGAGCATTACGAAATATCCAACTTCTGCAAGCCCGGCATGTACTCACGCCACAACACTGCTTACTGGAAAGGCATTCCGTATTTGGGCTGCGGCCCTTCAGCCCACTCCTTCAATGCGGAGACAAGGGAATGGAACACAGCTTCTCTGGAAGGATACATAAAGTCCATTGAAGAGGGGCACCGTTCCTCCGAAACAGAAATTCTGGATAAAGTGACCCGTTACAATGAATACATCATGACTTCCCTGCGTACCATGTGGGGAATCTCCCTGACATATACGGAAGAAGCCTTCGGCACAGAGTTGTGCCAATATTGCACGAAAATGGCAGCCCCCTACCTCCAAAGCCACAAACTGGAGATGCAGGCAGACCGCCTGCGCCTGACCCGGGAAGGTATCTTTGTTTCGGACGGCATAATAAGCGACCTGATGTTCATTGATTAACAGCAAAACCGGGAGACTGCATGACCGAACAAGAAGTCAGACGCTACTTGCGCCAAATGAAGGAAGAAGACTCGGAACGGGCTTTTCACAGTTTCTACAATCTGTGCTACGACCGCTTGTTCCGTATTGCCTGCTATTTCGTGAAGCACGAAGAATGGGCGCAAGAAATTGTGCTCGACGTCTTCATGAAGCTTTGGGAACAACGCGCCCTGTTGCCGGAAGTGAACAACATAGAGGATTACTGCTTTATCCTTACCAAAAATGCCTCCCTCAATTACCTGGAAAAAGAGAACCGGCACCCTACACTCTCGTCCGAACAGCTTCCCGAAGTTTCCGGCCAGGCCGATTCCCCCGAAGACACTCTTATCAGCGAAGAACTGTTTGCCCGATATGTCAAGGCGCTCGACCGCCTGCCGGAGCGTTGCCGTGAAGTATTCATCCGCCTGCGCGAAGAGAAACAAAGCTATGCACAAGTGGCGGAGGAGCTGAACATCAGCACAAAGACAGTAGACGCGCAACTGCAAAAAGCACTCACAAGACTCAAGGAAGCATTGCTGACGGAGTGAACTCTGCTTCATCTTCCTTGCAAGAAGCCGCGTATGCATGTATGAGATGTACATCTCGAGCTGCATGAGATACACATCTCGCACAACATGAGATGCACATCTCGAGCACACCTTCCCTATTGATTGAAACAGAGAAACAAGGAAGTCATACGTAGGCAGGACGGACTTTCACGGACAAAGAGCTTTAGATTAACATTATTTCAGGATATAGGCATAGGGAATTCCTGAAAAGGAGCTGTCTTTACATGCAGAAAAGGAGTCATAGGCTCTTAATAAATTGCCAAAAATGAAAGTGAATAACGAGAATTTCGACAAGGTACTGAACAAACTGGTTGCTTCTACCCGTTCCCCACGAGGACGCTTTACGGCAGAGAACAGCTGGAGGCTGCTGGAAAGCCGTTTGCTAAAGCGCCGCAGCATGAAGCGGTTCTGGATGCGTACAGCCAGTGCCGCAGCCGTAGTCCTGCTCTGTGTAACGAGCTGGGCAGCCTATCAGTTCTTATACGTAGCACCACCACGGGAAGCCATTCCCACAGAAGCCATACATACTACCGAGGAAACCCAAGTAATTCATAGCGTACTGACATTCGATCAGCAACCCTTGCAGGAAATCGTCCGTCAACTTTCCGAAACGTTCCGTACCGATATACGTATCGAAGGAGACAGCCTGAAGAACTATCATATGACAGCTACCTTCCGCGAAGGGGAGAGTCTTACAGAAATCCTCGACCTACTGAAGGACGCCGGCAACTTTACCTATAAAAAAGAAAACAACACTATTATCCTTACTACTAAACTTAACTGACAATGACCAGCTCTACTATCTGTTCGCACCACCGCATCAGAACCGTACTTCTGATGTGTGTGGTTCTTTTAAGCGCCTCACTCCATGCACAGGCACAAAACAAGGAAACACGTATAAACCTGAATATCCGTAACGCAACTTTAGAGAGTTTCGTGAAGCAACTGGAAAATGTAACCGGATTCTCCTTCATCTATGGGGAAGAAGTAAAGCTCACGCACCGCATCACACTGGAGATGAAACAAAAGAACATCAGTGAGATATTGCAACGTGCCTTTGAAAACGAACCCATCACGTTCGAAATATCCGGAAAGCACATTCTACTCCATAAGCGGCCCGTGCCGCAGAAACCCGTTAGCCGTAAGTTCACCATCAGCGGATACGTGACCGACGGAGCGTCTTCCGAGACGCTGATTGGTGCCAATATCCTTGAGAGTCGTCGTTCCACAGGTACTGCCACCAATCCTTTCGGTTTCTATTCCCTCACCCTGCCGGAAGGGGAAACGGAACTGGTTTTCTCCTACCTGGGCTACGAAAGCCGGCATAGCCGGTTCGAACTGACGAAAGACACCTTACTCAACGTCAGGCTGGACAGCAATAACCAGCTGGCAGAGGTCGTGGTGCTCTCGGACAAGCGGGAGGCCGGCATAGAAAGCACAGCCATGGGAGCGCATGAGATACCGATGACACAAATCAGGCATACCCCGTCCATATTGGGAGAAGCCGACCTGCTGAAGACCATTCAGCTGATGCCGGGTGTGCAAGCCGGTATGGAAGGTTTTGCAGGCATGTATGTGCGAGGGGGAGGTCCCGACCAAAACCTGGTTATGCTGGACGGAATTCCTGTTTACAACGCAGACCACCTGCTGGGAGTATTCTCCATCTTTACGCCCGAAGCGGTAAAGAACACCACACTCTTCAAAAGTTCTTTTCCTGCCCGCTACGGCGGGCGTCTTTCGTCTATAGTAGATGTACGGACCAACGACGGGGACATGCATAAATACCACGGCGCATTCAGCATAGGCCTGCTGACGGACAAACTGCATATCGAAGGCCCTATCTGGAAAGAACGGACCTCCTTCAGTTTCAGCGCACGAGCCATCCCCACCCTATTCTTCAAAAATCTCATTGTAGACAAAGACGACACCTATTCCGACAAATACAACTACTATTTTTACGACGTCAATGCAAAGGTCAACCATAAGTTCAGCGACCGTAGCCGCATCTTCCTCAGTTTCTACAAGGGGAAAGACCACTATCATTATGACAGTTACTACCACGGTGACAATTACGACAACAGCATTAAGAATTATTCCAAGGACAACAGCCATCTGAATTGGGGAAACACCATCGCCTACGGCCGCTGGAACTATGTATTCAACAGCAAGCTGTTTTGCAACACCACCGTCTCATACAACAAATATGAGATGGGGCTGGACGGAAACATGGAAGATACCTATACTGTCGCCAATAAAGTACAAGACAGATACTATTACTCCTCCAAGTTCAACTCCGGTATCCGTGACTGGAGTGCGCGTATGGACTTTGACTACACCCCCATGCCGCAGCACCACATCAAGTTCGGTGCAGAGTACATCCACCATACGTTCCGTCCGGGAATAGCTACCTCGAAAATACAAGATATAGATAATGGCGCCCTCCAGGAAGATACGGTTTACAATACCAGCAACAGCCATGCCATGCGCGGACAAGAAATCTCCCTTTACGCCGAAGACAATTTCAATGTAAACGCCAGGTTCAGTCTGAATGCAGGTGTACGCACATCGCTGTTCCACACACAAGGGAAAAGCTACTATTCGCTGCAGCCCCGCCTTTCCGCCCGCTATGACCTCGGACAAGGATATTCCGCCAAAGCATCCTATACGTGCATGGCACAGTATGTGCATATGCTGTCCTCCACTCCGCTGTCTATGCCTACCGACCTCTGGGTGCCCATTACCAAAGACATCAGTCCGATGTATGCCAACCAGTTCTCCATAGGAGGCTACTATTCCGGACTGCCGGGTTGGGAGTTCTCCGTCGAGGGATATTATAAACAGATGAAACACATACTTGAATATCAAGACGGTGTATCCTTCTTCGGCACCTCTACCAACTGGGAAGAAAAAGTGGAAATGGGCGAAGGCCGCTCCTTCGGTCTGGAACTGATGGTACAGAAAACATTGGGCAAGACTACCGGCTGGCTGGCATATACCCTATCCAAGACCGATCACCGTTTTAAGAACGGTACCATCAACCAAGGCCGATGGTTCCCCTACAAATATGACCGCCGCCACAGCATCAGCCTCAATCTCAGCCATAAGTTCAGTGACCGCATTGATGCAGGAGCTTCCTGGATATTCAATACCGGTGGATGTATCACTATCCCCGAAAAGGCAACAATCATCATCCGGCCCGATGGCTCTATTGAGGAAACCGGTTACATCTCCCGGCGTAACAATTACCGCCTTCCCGCCAGCCATCGTTTGAATCTCGGCGTCAACTTCAACAAGAAGACCAAACATGGTATTCGTACCTGGAATATCAGTATCTACAATGCATACAATGCCATGAATCCGAATATCGTTTACAGCAAATACCAAAATAGATACAACGTATACTACGATGATTTCTACGAAAGTATTTATCATGGAAATACCGGACAGAAGAAAGCTCAAACTGTCATCAAGAAAATAACAATACTGCCTTGTATTCCTTCTGTTACCTATACTTATAGATTTTAAAAACAAATCCGGCATATGAAAACAAAAATGAAATTACACCTTATTATATATATAACTATTGTAAGCTTCCTAACAGCCTGCGAAAACGAAATTCCTTACAATCCCGGACAACAAGATCCGCAAATCATCATGAACGCCTTGCTCGAAACCGGACAAGCTGAGAATGATGTCTATCTCCACTTAGGCGAGGGCTATAGCATTGAACATTTGAACGAAGCAACTCTTTCCCTCTACATCAATGGCAAAATAGCAGAAACTCCGAAAGCGGTTTCCCCGGAAGAAATTTATGGGCATCTGGAAGGAGAACTTGATAAGGACGTTTATGAATCATTACTGAAAAGTATACGTTTCAAGAAATATCGTCTGACCAGCACACTGCATCCCGGTGACAACATACGTCTGGAAGCCACTGCCGAAAACGGAAAATACCATGCCAGTGCCGAAGTCACCGTGCCACAGCCGATAGAGAGCCTGCACGTGGATACTTGCCTGGCCTACCTGCGCGAGTACAGCGGGAAAAACCTTTACCGCCAATACAAAATTACATTGCAAGACCGCCCCAACGAGAAGAACTACTACCGGCTGGACATTTGGAATGACCGTAGTTACTATTGCAAATGGAAAGAATATCTGGAGGATGAAAACGGCAGCCTCATCAAAGTGGAAGACGAGGACGGCTCTTGGCATTGGGCCTCCATACCTAGAGACACTACCATCCTTGCTCCCCGGCAGAACGAAATCATCAACCGGGAAGATGTTATACTGACTGACGGCCACCCCAGCAACTATGATGATGAAGAAAATGAATTGTTTCCCACCATAAATAACAAATACAACATATTCAATGATAACACTTTCCGTAACTCTTATGCCACATTGAAAGTATACACCCCTCTCTACCAAGATTATTATCCGATAGAGGGACACTACTACGACCATATATCCCGCAAACAAACCATCACCGTACGGTTGCTTAGCATCACTGAAGCCGAATACCGCTATCTAAAAGCCTTAAACTGCCTGGATGATGGGGATTACGACGATGCTTTAATGGAACCTATCAGTCTGCCTTGCAACGTCATAGGCGGATTAGGCTTTGTGGGAGTCTGCTCTGAAAGCAGAGTAATCATAGAATTACCCGAAACTATTTGGCAATAACATTTTGACTAATAAAAATCCTTTTATCCATTACTACAAATATAAATTCAGTTAGTCCACATTACATTCGTATTACAAAAAGCATCTAAACAAAGCATTTTCACACTATAAAATTGATTTAAGTCAAGAAATGAAGGTATAAACTACACTTTTTCCCTTATTCATTTTTGTGTTATAAAACATATACCTACATTTGCATAGGTAAAAGAAAAAGCTAAGCGCTTAGAGAGTTTTCAATAGGTATTAGATTGAAATTAGTTTTTAGGAATAACAATTAAAAAGTAGGTATTATGAAACGTTTAGGATTAACATTAGTGGCAGCAGTCTGCCTGACTGCTACAACATTTGCAGCAGGAAACCAACCTACAACTGCAAAATGGGAAGGTAACATCAACATAACAAAGTTGAGCAAGTATTTGAATCTGGATTCCAACCAGCATGAAGAAGTGGCAAACATCTGCGAATATTTTACAGAACAGATGGAACGCGCTACAAATTCCAAGAAGAATCAGGAGAAGTTACTCCGTAATGCAGTTTATGGTAATCTGAAGTTGATGAAAAAGACTCTGAATGAAAAGCAGTATGCTGATTATGCCAGAGTATTGAACGTCACACTGCAGAACAAAGGTATCGAAGTGAAATAAACTTCGCTTCTGATAAATACGAAAATAGTATTTGATAAATAAAAAGGCATTGGACTTTAGAGGTTCAATGCCTTTTCTTTACGTCAACGCCACCAAAACCTGCGGCGTCAACTCCCTAACCAAATAATTCTTATCACTTTACAAGCAGAATCTGTCTTGCAGCTCTTTCTTATACTTTCTGGAAACCAGCAGTTCCGTCACTTTGTCAAATGGTGGATAAAGCATGCATTTGCTATCCTTTATAATCATCAGATAATCAATATTGATAATATACGATTGATGTATCTGCACGAAACTGGATGAATATTGAGTAATCTGCTCAGCAGTCATTCCGCGACGCAACACCAACGGCGGCTGGTTGTTTAGTATCACCTCCCATTGTTTACGCTCGGAACAATAGCGAAAAAAGCCGATTTCAGCCGGACGCAACGCACGCATATCATTAGTTGGCGTAAATACGATAAATGTCTGTCCGGTATACAACGGTGCACCAATGGGATATGACATTCTCTGCCCAGCCTCTGCCTGCTCTACAAAACGCGCAAGAATATCCCGCAACTCCTGCTCTTCAAAAGGTTTCAGCAGATAGTCGAACGCAGCCTCCCGGATAGCCTGAATCATGTACTTATCATAAGCCGTATAGAAAACAATCCGCATATTCCACGAAACACTGTCACGTATTTCCTGCAGTAATTCCATTCCAGTCATGTCCGGCAGTTCCACATCCAAGAACAACAAATCCGGCTGTACCTTGGCAATGAGTTTTTTCCCTTGTTTACCATTACGGGCAGTTCCTTTCAAAAAGAAGCGTGCATCCTTTCCCAATTCAAAACTCAGATTCTCAAGAGCCACCTCATCGTCGTCAACTATTGCAACCTTATATTTATCCATGTTCCTTTTATGTTTTTCTTCTCGCGAATATATACATAATCCTACTCCCATACAAAGCAATAGAAGGTCATTTACGGACTATTTGTCTGTAAATATGCCTATCCTTGCAAAAAATAAGATTAAACGGTTCTTTTAAATTCTGTAATCGTAGTTGTCAGGCAGCCAGAAAGTCACCTCACAGCCCATCTCACCACTCTGTAGAGAGACATTGTGCACCAAAACATCAATGGCCTCCTTGTTCTTATTGTTGAGAATCCGAATGGTCTGCATAATGACTTTCATTCCCGTCCCCGTGCCCCGGTTCCGACTGTCCGGACGATAACCGCCACCATTATCCGTTATCTTTATACAGATACCATTTCCCCGGCGGCAGACCGAAACCCAAAGATTACGTTCACCTTCCTTCTCGCGCAACGCATGCTTCACTGCATTTTCAACCGGAATTTGAATCATCATAGACGGAATCCTTATTTGCTCCGGCTGCACATCCTTTTCTATCTTCAGTTCCGAATGAAAATCCGGACCTAAAGAACGGCGTTCCAGATTAATATATGTTTTCACAAAATCCAGCTCCTCTGCCAAGGTTACACACAGTTGTTCCGCCAATTCCAGATTGCGACGCATCAGTTTTACCAGCGACGAAAGCTCTTGCTTTTCTTCCACATTCCGCTCCGCCATCTCCCGGTTCAGCATATTGAAGATGAAATGAGGGGACAAGCGGTTACGGATATTCTCCAGACGAAGTGTAGAGACTGTGCGATGATTCCGTGCAAGCAACAAAGCACGTTTCTTTTTGCTGTACAGATAAAGGAAAACCGCCGTCAATATAGATACAACAGCTACAGCAAACACGACAAACTGTGTCTGCCTCAGCACCAGCACCTTGTTTTTCTGCTCCTGAAGCAAAACCCGATGTGCTATCAAGGTAGAATCCTGCTGATAACGCAAAGTCAAGTCTGCCGTACGCATCCGGACACGCTCATTCCTGATAGAATCATCAAGCTGGTTGTTCCTCTGCAGATAGTGATAAGCCCTCTTGTAGTTGCCGGTTTCCTCGTAAAACTGCTGAAGGTATTTATTACGGATATGTACCATATCAGGGTCGATGCCCGGAGGGACTACACTCTCGGACAATAAACGACGTGCCTCTTGAAAGTCTTTCTGAAGCAGAGCCAATTCTATTTTCTGCGTATCGATATAATATAGTGCAGTACTCACCCCCATTTCCTCAAAAAAAAGTTGGCATTCATTTATATATTTAACAGCCAAATCAACCATATTCAGTTGAAGATAACAGTCTCCTAAATTCAACCTCCCCAGATTAAGTTCAAAACTCATATCAGCATATCCTTCGACTAAATCAATAACCTTTTGGAAATATTTTATCGCTGTCTGGTAATCCTCCCTATAATAGTAAGAAGTCCCTCTATTATTCAAATAAATATATTTTTCATAAGGTAGCATACTGTCATAGCTTTCTCCTGCCAGATTATAATAGTAATCACACTGTTCAAAATCACGCATGGTAACATATACTTGTGCCAAACCATAATAAATGGGAGGTTTCTTGGTAGAAGCTATATGCAAAGAGTCGCACATCAACAAAGCTCTCCTATACCAAGCTGCCCCTATATCCAATTTTCCTAAACGGTTATTCGCATCTGCAAGATTCATCAAAATATCCGGCACCACTTCAATCCTAGTCCCTCTCATCCGTAATTCATAAGCCTTCCGGAAACAAATTTCGGCAGAATCCATATTCCCAACACGTGCAAAGATATTTCCCTTCATATTGAAACATTCAGACTCCAAATCTGCCATTTGAGAAGAACTATGCTGCCTTTCTATAAAGTCATGTATCTGCTGGATTACGATTTGTGCCGAATCAAGCTGTGAAGTAATCAAATATGTTTTCAGTGTCATTGCCAGATAATTATACTTGACCAAGCTATCCTTTGCCTCTTCCATCTTTTGAAAAGCCTTCAACCTTACCTTTCGGGGCACAATGGCCACAGAATCTCCATTTATATGGGAAAAATCCTCAAAAGCTCTCATTTCTGTGTATACGTCCTCTTTATCTCCGGGCGCACAAGCTCCTAGAAGCACAAACCCTAATATCCAATAAATATAAAATCGAATTCGCTTATCCATCCTCTCTCCCATGTTTCTCGTAATTAGATTATTTATTCAATACATCTGCAAACTTAAAATATTTTTGCGAAATACCGTCAAGCATAAGGCGTATTTCTCAACCACAAAAGAGCATACGCTACCGCTTTATTAAAACGAAACAAAAAAATCACATCATAGTACAATATTTAGCTACATAAGCCATTAAAACAACATTTTAGTACATTTCAAACTTTTTCTCATTTTCTTATTTACATTTTTATTAATTACTTTGTGGATAAAGAATTGCGAATATACTCAATCAAACAAAATAATACAATCACACAAAGAAAGGCTGTTTCCAAAAGAAAACAGTTCTTTTACATAATTTATAAGTTCTATGTTAGACAGTGGACAAATCATAGCAGATAGATACGAGCTACTCAAACAACTAGGAAGAGGAGGATTTTCTGAAGTTTGGCTGGCACAAGACAAACTTACGGATGTTAAGGTCGCCATAAAAATATATGCTCCGGGGATGGGGCTTGACGATGCGGGGATATCCCTTTTCACACAAGAGTTCTCCCTCGTATTTGATATGAATCATACCAATTTACTGCATCCTACTTATTATGACTGCTGGGAACGGATGCCATACCTGATTTTGCCTTTTTGCAAAAACGGTTCGGCCTTCCAATACCTTACTGACAACAACCGGATAACAGAAACGGAAAGCTGGCATTTGCTCCATGATGTTGCAGAGGGACTGGCTTATCTTCATGCAAAAACTCCCCCGGTTATCCATCAGGATATAAAACCCGATAATATTCTGATTAATGATGAGAATAGGTATATGATTACGGATTTCGGAATCAGCGCACGGATTAGAAGTACATTACGCAGGAACCAAGGCCAAGAATCCAGTGGAGGAACTTTGGCCTATATGGGACCAGAACGTTTTGGTCCATCTCCCGCCCCTATTATGGCTAGTGACATTTGGTCATTGGGAGCAACAATGTATGAGCTTCTAACCGGTATGCCGCCCTATGGCGATCATGGAGGCGTATTGCAAAAAAACGGTGCAGACATTCCACTTATCAACGAAGACTTTTCTCAAGAATTAAAAGATATCATTTACAAGTGCCTTGCCTTAAATCCATGGGACAGACCCACAGCCAGACAAATTGCAGACTACACTTCCCAACATATCAATGGAAGTCCCGTCCCCTTTAGTCTGTCAAACAACAGCCATGATACTTTGCAAGAGGAAGAGGACAAAACCCATGAGGATTCCATTAGCGCACACTCTTCTGACATAAATAAGATGTCACCCTATCAAGACAAAGGGAAACGCAAAAAAGTTATAGTCGTAGCAGCAATCACAGCTATATTCGCAACAATTGTCATCATCTTTTCGCTAATAAGCGGCAAAGAACCAGTAGTGGAATCCATACCGGAACCGACTCCAACGATTGATTACGACCAAATGTGTCTGTCAATCATTCAAGAAGGCGAAAACTCTAAAATACAAGGAGATGTTTTCCGATTTGACATTGACACTTTAAAGCAAAACAATGATTCCGTATTTGAGGATTTTTACATAAATGCCATTGGCAAATACCGCCAAATAAATTACTACAAAGATTCCATCTCCGCGAAAATATACTTAAATGCAACAGAACTGAAACAGCAAGTAGAGGCCATACTGGATTCTGCCTATCATGTTTTTAAAGAAAAGGCAAATATCATGAAAGACCTTGACCAAGCCGTAGCAGCCCAGGCTTTTGAAGACCGTGCAAAAAAAATAGAACCATATATAAACATAGACAACAATGAAAATGAATAAACTTATCAGACTGATTGTTTTAGCGTTCGCTCTCTCTATGCCAATAAGTATATGGGGGCAATGCGCCTCCATCTATCAAAAGGGAGAGACATACATGAAAAGAGGAAGATACAGAGACGCTATTAAAAGTTTTAAAGCAGCCATGAAATGCGACAGCAATCTGGAGCAAGCATGCAAAAATAAAATCAAAGAGTGTGAGGAAAAAATAAATCCCGCTCCCAAGCCAGCGCCTCCTGCCGAAATCACCAGACTTACCATAGACAGAAAAAGCCTGGAATTTGGGTGTGAGACAAAGACTGCAGAAAGTATAAAAATAGAAAGTCTTCCAGAACAATGGACTGCAATATCAGATGCAGACTGGTGTCAAGTGACTCCCGGTGAGAAGAAACTCTCCATAAGCTGCCAGACCAATTGGCTGACTACCGAACGTAAAGCCACCATTACAATCAGTAATGAAAAGATGAAAGCTACGGTCAGTGTTACCCAAGGTGGCCAAGAAGAATTCATTAATATCGCATTAGATAAATTGGAATTCGGCTCCAAAGGAGAAATTAAGGAACTGCAAGTAGACTCCAATGCCGAATGGGAAGTTGCAGATATTCCTGAATGGTGTGAAGCTATAGCAAAAGACCGTGGCAAACTCATTCTAAAAGTGGGAAAAACCAAGAAGGCCAGAGAAGGAACTCTCATAGTTAAAAGCAAAGGAGGAAAAATATCTTCAATTATTCTCTCCCAGAAAAAGGGAGGTCTATTCTAAATTCATGGTAAACCGACAATGGTGAGAAACTCTGATTTATACAAAGTAATTCCATTATTAAAGTAAAATCTTATGAGATGTATGAATTGCGGTTGGGACAACCATTCCAACACAACAGTATGCCTGAAATGCGGGCAACCTTTGCGAATGCCGGAGAATTATGCCAACAGTCAGGACATTTTTATTTCAAAAGAAGGTCATGGAGAAGCTATACCCAAACCGACAGTATTGAATGTCAGCTCTAATGAAGAAAAATGCAGAAAAACTGTGGTGTTTTCCACAACAAATGAAGAAGAGAATCATTCTACTGTTGTACAGCCAATTATAGAATGTCCCAATTGCAATTACCCGGTAGTAGGAGATTTCACAAGTTGCCCCTGCTGCGGAACTCCATTGAAAAGAGCAAACATATCAACAAACAATGAATACAAAACAATAAGAGTAGAAGAGGAAGCACCTTCCGTTTCTGAAGAGAAAATGCTCTGTCATGAATGTGGAAGTAAGATAGCAATAACCTGCTCTTTTTGCCCGAACTGCGGTGTCCGCGTACATCGGCCAACCATACGCCGACAAATAAAGAACATCACAGAGACAGAACCGGAAACCAAACCTCACTGTTCATTAACAATTATACCGGAAGAAGAAGAGAACATTCTTCCGAAAAGATTTGAATATGAAGGGAACTCCATCATCTTGAACCGGGAAAATACAGAAATGTCTAATCGTACAATCACCTCAAAGGAACAAGCTGAAATAGTTTTCGATGATGGTCATTGGTATCTGCTTGACCGAAGTATGCTCCAAACGACCTATATCCAGGTAAACAGAAAAATAGAAATCATACCGGATGATATCATTGTACTAGGCGACCGAAGATTCAAGTTTGAATGTGACTAAATATAACTCTTGTGAATAACCGGACTGTCGACAGATGTGATTATAATGTAGGGGAATATATCAATAACCGTTATAGGGTTTCCCAAACATTAGGCGAAGGTTCATTCGGTAAAGTATATCGGGTTACGGACAGCGCAAGCAAAGATTATGCGCTTAAACTACTGAGATTATGGGAAGTTCCTCCTGAAATACGTAAACCATTAATGGAACGTTTCGAGATGGAATTCAAAACTGGGCAAATTGATTGTGACTATTTAGTGCGTTCATTGGACTACGGTACAGTTGGAGGCAACCCTTATATTGTAATGGAATACTGTTCCGGAGGAGATTTAACACCTTATTTAGGTTCTGGAAGCAGTAAGATTCCTCTAATTTGCCAACAAATTCTAATAGGTTTACATGCTTTGCATACCAGAGGCAAGGTTCACCGTGACCTAAAGCCGGAGAATGTCCTTTTCAAGAGTAACGGAATTGCTGCGTTGACAGATTTCGGTATAGCAGGGGATAGAAACAAACGTATGACTGAACGCAATATTTTTGGTAAACCCAACCAAATCTTCGGGACTTATGCATATATGCCGCCAGAACAAGTGAACCGCATGCGAGGTGAGGCCACTGTCCTACCCACTACGGACATTTTTTCTTTTGGAGTATTAGCCTTTCAATTATTAACTGGCAGTTTGCCCTTTGGCGAATTGAGCAGTCATAATGAATTGGCACTATACCAGAAACGTGGGAAAAATGGAGATTGGAACCGGCAGAAATTGACACAGTTGAAACATAGAGAGCAGTGGCAGCAACTCTTTGCAGGATGTCTTAATCCAGATTTCAAAAAACGTTTCCAGTCTGTGCAAGAGGTATTGGAACACCTGCCAGCAATAAGCCAAGTCCCTATGGAAAGAGGATATTGTCCACCACAAACAGTCAATGGTTTCTGTATACGTATTATGCAAGGTGAAGAGTACGGAAAAATATATCAATTAAGTGAACTTATAAAATATGGCAATAGAATCCTTACTATCGGGAGAGAACGCGACAATCTGCTACATATAACAGAACAGCAAAGTGCCTATATATCACGCCATCATTGCACAATAGAAACAAATCCCGCCACTGATAAATGGATTATTCGGGACGGGCAATGGCAGAAGGAGTTAAAGTTGTGGCAGGAGTCCAGTAATGGGACTTATGTCAATTCCACCCAAGTCACCAAACAAGGGCATATACTGAAAATTGGAGATATCATCTCCATTGGGGATGTAAAAATGAGATTTGAAAACTATTAATTATATATCAAGTAGTATGGATACACAAAATTACAAACGTACCTTAGCCGGCTCAGTAGGGGCTGGTATGGGGGCATTAATGGGTGCTTCCGGTAGAACTTACTTTATTTTGGAGCACAAGACCTCTTCAAAGTATCATCAAGCGGGAGAATCCCAAAAAATCATTGTCGACCAAGTAGAATTAGGTAGAGACGCTTCCTGCCAAGTACGCTTTGATGAAAGTTTCGAAACAGTTAGCCGCAAACATGCTGCAATTGTACGCGACGGTGAAAACTGGAAACTTATCCACCTTTCACACTCCAATCCGACATTGGTCAACGGACATCCTATAAATGGGTCCTACTATTTACAAACAGGAGATGAAATACAATTATCCGTTGGCGGACCACGCTTGGGATTCATTGTTCCACAAGGTCGCCAAGCATTAACTTCCAGCATTGGATTGACTGAGAGAATGAGCCTTTTCCGCAAACAAGCCTTACGCCCCTACAAGACCGCATTAACAATCATGGGAATTGTTTTCGTACTGGCGGTGGCAGGATTGGCTGCCTGGAACTACAGTTTAGGTGTAAAAAATGATTTGTTGGCACAGAAGACAGAAGAACAAGAACTTCAACTGAAAGGATACCAAAACCAATTGGATTCACTGGGGACCGAAAGAGCATCTCTAGAAGCACAGCAACGGGAGTTAGAGACCAAATTACGAAACAGTGACGGTAATGCAGAGGCCTTAAAAACACAGTTGGACAACGTTAATAGTCAATTAAAGAATGTCAATGCAAGTTTCTATAAGGTCAAATCAGACTTGGACAATCTCTCAAACAGCATAAGCACTAAAAGCATTGAGAATTCAAGCAATGCCATTAACGCAAATATACAAGAAGGCACCAGACTCTCCAAAGACCAATATTATGAAGACCCTGATATAGCAGATGAACAAGACAGTAATGCTTCAGGAGATTTGAAAGATTATTATGATTATATCTATACAATTAAAGTCGACCGTATTGAAATCGAATATAATGGAACAAAGTTTGATCCGGGCATACAAGTTTCAGATATAATCTGCGGAACTGGCTTCATGCTATCAAACGGAATGTTTGTAACAGACAGGCAGAATGTCGAGCCATGGATATACTCCAACACAGAGTGGAAAGACCCATGGCGTAAACTATTGGCTGTATACAAAGGAGCAGGATGTAATATCATTATCCATTACCGTGCATACAGTACCAAAGGAACTGGAAAGCCTCTGACATTTACCAGTAGCGATTTTGCCAAAGACGGACGAAATGATGTACAAGTGACCGAAATAGAAGTAGATAAATCCATCAGGGTACAACTAAGGGAACATGGGATAAAATTGACCTATACACGTAGGAAATATATCAGTGTCAGCATTGTTACCCCTGCTGCCAACAGTTGGGCATACATTAGAGGAAAAGGCGTTTATGGTGAGGGATTGCCTTACGACATTACCGCCGCAGACAACATGAGTGGAGGTACAGAAGTTCAAATGGTGGGCTATGCAGGTTATGCTGATATTCATAATCTTACTCCGGCTCATTTCAATGACCATACCAATATAGCCGACACAAAATATGAGACTACCATATTACAGAATCGTGTGGCAGAGCCCGGTTATTATGGTTCTCCAGCATTCCTTCTAGAAAATGGTTCTTACAAAGTAGTGGGTTTCATGGTAGGAAGCATAGAGGGTAAGGATCGTTTAGTACCTATCAGAAATTTAATACATTAAAATTAAACATGTCCGAGATAAGCATTAAATTAGCGGCAGGTACCAATGTTGGTTTAGTCAGGAAAAACAACGAAGACAATTTTGTTGTCAATCGTGATTTATGCCAATCAGAGTGGATTATCCCCCAATCGATAGAACCCATTTCTTTAGGACGGTATGGCAGCATATTGGTAGTGGCCGACGGAATGGGCGGCACCAATGCCGGAGAAGTTGCTTCTGCCATAGCCATTGAGACGGTGCAAAATGCATTCACCCCCGAGAATTTAGGAGATATCGTTACGCAGGAAGGCATTGTTACCTCAGAAGAAGCCGTTGAAGAATTTCTGAGCAGAACTGTCAAAACCGCTGATTTAAATATTGTCAATGCAAGTAAAGAAGATAGTAGTACCCAGGGAATGGGTACTACTATTGTCATTGCTTGGATATTGAACGATAAAGCCTATATCTCTTGGTGTGGCGACAGTCGTTGTTATGTATTCAATGGCAATTCTGGTTTTTGCCGTTTATCTAAAGACCATTCCTATGTACAAGATTTAGTAGATCAGGGAAAACTAGATCCTGAAAATGCGTTTGACCATCCTTACAGTAATATCATTACCCGCTGTTTGGGAGACCCGACCAATCGTTCCAATCCCGATTTCCGTTCCTATAATTTAAAGGATGGCGATACTCTCCTACTGTGTAGTGATGGGTTATGTGGTTTATGCCACGACGAAGAGATAATGCAAATTATAGAAGAGAACCAGGATGATTTAATGACATGCAAGGATAGGTTGATAGAAGCTGCTCTTGAAGCAGGTGGATATGACAATATTACGATTGTGTTATGCCACATCATGCTACAGGATACCGAGCCCAAAGTAAAGTTGAATAATACAGTGTTCAGCAAACCCAACCACCACAAAATCCGGAAAATTCTTCTGTTACTCCTGGTACTGGCTTTAGCGGCAGGCTTCTATTTATATAGAAATCCACAGCAATATGCAAAATGGAAAACGATACTATATCAGGCAGATACGGTTCTAGTTACAGAGACAGACACTACTAACACTACCCTAACAGATTGATTACTATTGTGAAACTATGCAACTGAAAAATGGTGATATATTTGCTGAACACTATCAGCTGAAGAAACTATTAGGAGTCGGAAGCTTTGGTGAAGTCTGGCTTGCCCGAAATATATTAGCAGATGTAGACGTTGCCATAAAGTTGTACGGACTGTTGGATGACAACGGCATAAAAGATTTCCGGGAAGAATTCAAACTTGCCTACAAATTACACCATCCCAATCTACTGCACCTTAATCATTTTGATGTTTTTGGACAGTGCCCTTTTTTGGTAATGCCTTACTGTCCCAAAGGGTCCTCAGCGAGCTTGAAAGGCAAAATGTCTGAAAAGCAAATCTGGCGCTTCATACGCGATGTATCATGCGGATTGATGTTTCTTCATAATCAGAATCCTCCTATCATTCATCAAGATATAAAACCCGATAATATTTTGATAGGGGATGATGACAAATTCATCATCTCAGATTTTGGCATCAGCCGTAAACTGGAGCATACTTTTCGTAAAAGTATCAACAAAGTAGAAAGTTCCGGAACACTTGCCTATATGGGACCAGAACGTTTTGCAGAGAAACCACTGATTGTGGCTACCAGCGATATATGGTCTTTAGGGATGAGTGTTTATGAATTATCCACTGGTCTTGTATTATGGGAAGGTATGGGAGGTTGTGTCCAACTGAATGGTGCACATATTCCAGCATTAGATGAGAAATATTCTTCCCAATTGTCCCAGTTTGTTCACGCATGCCTTGCCCTCAACACTTGGGACCGCCCCACAGCCCAACAAGCCTATGAGTTTGCTTGCTCCATACTAAAACAAACAAAGACAGACTCTCCTTCAGTACAGCTGAAGCCTATTGCTCCACTTTTTCCTAAAACAACATCACCACGCCTTAAAGAAAAGTTCTGTCCTTCGAACATGCATAAACGCATAGCAGGATGGACCGGCCTTGGTATAGTATTGATTCTATTGCTTGTCAAAGGAGGTTCCATATACTTTAGACACCTTGAAGAAGAGCGCAAGTACGCTGCATGCCGTACAGAAGAAGACTACAGAGATTTTCTAAAAGAATACCCCTCCTCATCTCATGCAAACTTTATAAAACAATTTTTGGGAAACAAGGTAAATCCAATCTCCCCAATAAATAGAGAAGAAAACATCGTTATGGACTCGGTAAAAACGGATACTGCAAAACTTGAACAGTTCCAAGAGGAACCTAAAAAACAGATTGTCCACCCACATCCACAACCTTCTTCACAGCCAGTTCTTCCCATTACTGATATAAGAGAAGTCAGAAGAGAAAATGAAGAACGCCTCTTCTATAGTTGCCAGTCGGTAGCAGATTACGAAGAATATTTGCGAAAATATCCCAAAGGCAGGTTTGTACACAAAGCCAAAAGAGCAATCCAGCAAATAGAATCAGAAATGATGCAGTCCAATCCTTCCACTCAAGAAATACACATAAGGAAAAATACAAGAGTCAATGTCAGACTATAAATAATGAATAGGGCATTCCAATGTTTGAACTGCCCTATTCACTATTCAAATACTTGATTTTATTTAATCGTCACCATCGTCGCCCCAAATCCGTACTCCTGGAACGAAGCATCCTGATGGCGGCAGTCAGGATATTTACGTTTCAGCTCGTCCAGCAAGGCTTTACGCAGCACTCCATCTCCCTTGCCGTGAATAAAGACGATGCGTTGTTCGCGCTTTTTCTTGTATTGTTCCATCACTTCACGAAACTTATCCAGCTGGTAATTCAATATTTCGCTGTTGCTCATGCCGCAGGTGTCATCCAGCAACTCGCCAATATGCAGGTCAATTTCGACAATCCCATTCTTGCCACCACGCTTGATGACCGTCTGCGGTTTGGACGGAGTATCTGCCGTTTTTTTCTGTATCAAAGCCTCCTTCAGTTCCTCTGCCGAAACATACACCTGCTTGGCAGGCTGGTCATTCCGGACAATATCATACACCAAGGCCGGTGTTTCAAAGAAAACCGTCTGCTGGAATGTATGCAGTTTATAGAACTTTACCATATCTATGCGGACTTCCACACTGACAGCCGGTTTCATTGTGAACGCACGGTTATCTTTGAATGCCACCAGCTGTACCATCACACGTTCACGGTCGTTCAACTCGGACTTTTCGAACTCCTCCAGCAGAAGTTTCGTATTCGGCTCTATCAAACCATGCGAACGGGCTGTCCAGGACTTTCCTTCGGCACTCGAATAGGTGTAATACATATAATAATTACTGTCGTTCACCAAATATGCCTCGAAAGGTGTAGTGCTGACAGCCTTGATATCCTCCGGAACAAAAGCCAGAAAAACATTCAGGATATCTCCACCTTTCATCTCGGGCTGACGATAAACAGATATCTGCGGTTTCTCCAAACGGACCGATTGAGACTCTGAAACCTGAGACTCCATAGCAGACGGCCTTGCCGCAGTAGCGGCCGTGCGCAATTGTTGCTCTTCTTCCCGCTTCTTCTTGGCAGCCGCTTTGGCTGCCGGAGTGGGGATATTATAATCATCGGTCTCTATCACCACACATTCGTTTATGGGCATCGGTATGTCAAAACCGTCGGCATCTTCCACCAACACGATGTTTTTCCCTTGAAATCCTGTCACAACACCGCCCCCAACTTCGCTGAGGAAACGAACTTTATCTCCTATCTTCATAGTAACTTATCTTTTAGTTTGTCTTTTCCTACTTTCTTCCTGCAAAGTTAGGAATTATTTCCCTTATTCTTCAAATCTTCCCAAATATCCGTACCTTTGCAGCCGATATAATAAAGAGAAAGCCATCATGAAAGAAGACCCCAGACATATCAGAATCAGCGAATTCAACTACCCGTTGCCGGACGAACGCATTGCAAAGTTCCCATTGTCCGTACGTGACCAGTCCAAACTGTTATTGTATCGCCACGGAGAAGTTTCAGAAGACAGATTCACTTCACTGCCGGAGTATCTGCCATCGGGAAGCCTGATGATATTCAACAATACCAAAGTCATCCAAGCACGCCTGCATTTCCGGAAAGAAACGGGAGCACTGATTGAAGTATTCTGCCTGGAACCCATACAGCCGAACGACTACGCCCTCAACTTCCAGCAAACCGAGCATGCCGCCTGGCTCTGCATGGTCGGCAACCTGAAAAAATGGAAGGAAGGCATGCTGAGACGTGAGATGACCGTGAAAGGCAAGTCACTCACCCTGACCGCCGAACGGGGTGAATGCCACGGAACCAGCCATTGGATAAACTTCCGCTGGAATAATCCGGAAGTGACTTTTGCCGACATTCTCGAGGTCTTCGGTGAATTGCCCATCCCCCCCTACTTGAACCGGGAGACCCAGGAAAGTGACAAGGAGACTTACCAGACTGTCTACTCCAAAATCAAAGGTTCGGTGGCTGCCCCTACAGCGGGACTGCATTTCACCCCACGCGTATTGGACGCATTGCGCAATAAAGGAGTAGAATTGGAAGAGCTGACACTCCATGTGGGAGCCGGAACCTTCAAACCGGTGAAAAGTGAAGAAATAGAAGGGCACGAAATGCATACGGAATACATCTCTGTCTCGCGCAACACATTGGAAAAACTCATAGTACACGGCGGCAAGGCAGTGGCCGTAGGAACAACTTCAGTGCGCACATTGGAAAGCCTTTATCACATCGGAGTCACTTTACTGAATAATCCAGAAGCCACAGAGGAAGACTTGCACGTCCACCAATGGCAACCTTATGAAATGTCTGCCAAGGCCACCGCCACCTCTGCAGTAGAAGCCCTGCAAGCCATTGTTGCCTATCTGGACAGACATAGCATGGAGGCTCTGCATACCAGCACTCAAATCATTATCGCTCCGGGATATGAATACAAAATCGTGAAGGCTATGGTGACTAATTTCCACCAACCGCAAAGTACCTTGCTGCTGCTCGTATCAGCTTTCGTACACGGTGATTGGCCGAAGATTTACAACTATGCACTGGCACATGATTTCCGCTTCCTGAGCTATGGAGATTCATCATTATTAATACCCTAAGCACAATGAACCACGATAACAATCAAGAGATGTTCCCCCTTGTCGACGAACAAGGCAACATCACAGGTGCCGCCACCCGTGGCGAATGCCATAACGGTAGCAAACTGCTTCATCCGGTAATCCATCTTCATGTATTCAATTCCAAAGGTGAGTTGTATCTACAGAAACGTCCCGAATGGAAAGACATACAACCGGGGAAGTGGGACACCTCCGTAGGCGGACACGTCGATTTAGGTGAAAGTGTAGAGATGGCGCTGAAACGCGAGGTACGCGAAGAACTCGGCATTACCGACTTTATTCCCGAAACCGTCATGCATTACGTCTTCGAGTCTGCCCGCGAAAAGGAACTGGTCTTCGTACACAAAACTGTCTACGACGGTGAAATACATCCCAGTGACGAGCTGGACGGAGGACGTTTTTGGAGCCCCGATGAAATCAAGGCAAATATCGGCAAAGGTGTATTCACCCCGAATTTTGAAGGAGAGATAGGAAAGGTCATCAACTTGTAGTGGAAGCTGCTTTCTATCAGTTCGCAAAATATTCCTTCATCTTTCTCCTGACCCGTGGAGCAAGTAACAGCAGTGACGTCATCGTAGGCAATGCCATCAAGGCAAAAGCCAAATCCATGATGGCAACCACTGCTCCCAACGGAATCATGGCAGCCACAACAATCATCACCAAATAGAAGTAGTTATAATACTTGGCATTCTCCGCACCAAACAAGAAGTTAGTGCACTTCAGTCCATAATACGAATAAGAGAACATGGTAGAAAAGGCAAAGAAAAAGACCATCACCATCAACAGATAATGCCCATAGCCGGGAAGGAGCTGCTCAAAAGAATTCAAAGCAATATAAAGGCCTTTTATGCCTCCTTCCGACGCATAGTTTCCAGCTATAAGAATAGGGAAGGCCGTCAATGTACAAACAAGCCCCGAGTCGATGGCCGGTCCAATCATGGCTACCAGCCCCTCACGAATGGGATTGTCATTACGGGAGGCGCCATGCATCATAGAGGCCGTACCTACGCCTGCTTCATTGACGTAGGCAGCACGGCGGGCACCAGTCAGTGCAGTTCCCAAAATTCCACCGATACCGGCTTCCAGGCTGAAGGCAGACTGGAAAATGGAAGCCAACACTCCCGGCAACTTATCAAAATTCAAACAAAGAATAACGAAGACAAGCAGCATATAGCAAGTAACCATCACCGGCACTATTTTAGCCGAGATAACCGAAATGCGCCGGATGCCACCGATAATGACCGCCCCTACCACCAGGCTGATGACAATACCCATCACAAAACGCAGACCGAGTGTATTCTCTATTCCTGCCGGAGTAGTAAATACCGTAGTGACAGACTCGACCAACTGATTGGCTTGCATTACACACAACGTACCTATCAACCCCACCACCGCAAAGAAATAAGCAAACGGTTCCCAGCGTTCGCCCAACCCATGAAGAATGATATACATCGTCCCCCCTTGCGGTTCTCCGGCAGAATCGTGTCCTTTGTACATAATGGCAAGAGCCCCTTCAAAGAATTTGGTGGACATACCCACAACGGCACTTACCCACATCCAGAAAATGGCTCCGGGACCTCCTACTGTAATAGCGATAGCCACCCCCGCAATATTCCCCATACCCACTGTTGACGCTATGGCGCTCATCAAGGCCTGGAAAGAACTGATTTGTCCTTCGCCCGCCACTTCCGATTTATAGCGCAAGGCCTTTATCGAATATCCGATGCGGCAGAGGGACACAGCTCCGGAATAAAAGAACAAGAAAAGTCCTCCCCCTATCAGAAGGATAAATAAGGGATACCCGCAGACAAAGTCACTGACAGTGGTTATTGCTGAGCCTATAGAATCTAAAATGCCATTCATAGTAGTAGTTTGATGGAGGAGTTCATGGGAAGGTTTAAAAAAAGTCCCACTTCTCTTTCACGGGAAAGTGGGACATTCATTATAACATTTCGTTCGGCCTTATTTAGCCAGGTCTTCAATCACCTTCATAATCTGCTGGCCGATTTCCTCGGCAGCCTCCGGTGTGGCAGCCTCACTATAGACACGGATAATCGGTTCCGTATTGCTCTTACGCAGATGAACCCATTTGTCGGGGAAGTCAATCTTCACACCGTCTATATCATTGATTTCTTCATTCTTATACAGCTCCTTCACCTTGGCAAGAATAGCATCTACATCTGTTTCAGGAGTCAAGTCTACACGATTCTTTGCCATGAAGTATGCAGGATAGGATGCACGGAGTTCGCTCACCTTCTTACCTTCGTGTGCCAGATGGCTCAAGAACAAGGCAATACCTACCAAGGCATCACGTCCATAGTGGCTGGCCGGATAGATTACCCCACCGTTTCCTTCGCCACCGATAACGGCACCTACTTCCTTCATTTTGGTAGTTACATTCACTTCACCTACGGCAGAAGCGTAATATTCTTGCCCATACTTGCGAGTTACATCGCGCAAGGCACGGGTCGAACTCAAATTGGATACCGTATTGCCCGGAGTATGTTTCAATACGTAGTCGGCAACAGTAACCAGTGTATATTCTTCACCGTACATCTTGCCGTCTTCGCAAATCATTGCCAGGCGGTCTACATCAGGGTCTACAACAAATGCAACATCTGCCTTCCCCCCTTTCATCAGATTCATGATGTCACCCAAGTTCTTTTCCAGAGGCTCGGGATTATGCTGGAAGTTACCGGTCGGTTCGCAATAGAGCTTCTCTACGTGCTGAACGCCAAGTTGTTCAAGTAGTTGCGGCAGAATAATACCACCTACAGAGTTTACACAATCGATGGCTACACGGAAGTTTGCCTTTCGGATAGCTTCCACATCTACGAGGTCAAGTGCCAATACGCTGTCGATGTGTTTCTGGTTGTAGCTTAAATCCTGACGGTACGAGCCAAGTTGGTCCACTTCGGCATAGTCGAACTCTTCGGCAGCTGCAATGCGGAGTACTTCCTTACCTTCGGCAGCGTTCAGAAATTCGCCCTTTTCATTCAGCAGTTTCAACGCATTCCACTGCTTGGGATTATGCGAGGCAGTCAGGATAATACCTCCACTGGCACCTTCCATGGTTACAGCCAGCTCGGTAGTCGGAGTAGAAGCCAAATCAATGTCCACTACATCCCAGCCCATACCCATCAAGGTACCGACTACTACGTTCTTGACCATCTCGCCAGAGATGCGGGCATCACGCCCTACCACGATTTTGTTACTTTTTACAGTACACGTCTTACGAATCAGGGTAGCATAAGCTGAAGTGAACTTCACAATGTCGAGCGGATTCAATCCCTCGCCAGCACCACCGCCAATTGTTCCGCGGATTCCAGAAATAGATTTGATTAGAGTCATAGGTTAATGATTTAAAATTTATCGGTTAGTTCCAAATTTGGAGTTTATGTAAATCGTAATAATAAGGATGAACGTCCCGCATAGCATCCGACTGTCCCATCTTGGAAGGAACAATCAGCTTCACATGTGCTCCGTTACGAATATAATTCAACGCAACCAGCCAGCCAGCAGGTACAGACGAACCATGATATATAAGCATATAGCCTTGAGTGAAAAGTCCGGCAATAGACGAAGAAGTAACAGAATATCTAAACTCATCCACAACAGTCGGACTATTCATATTGGTTATATACGATTTCACCCCTCCAACAGCTATCAACCCTTGTTCTTCAAAGCGCACCAAAATCAAATCATTCGGTTTAACTGTATCTGCAGGATTCGTCGAACCTTTATCCACAATCTGCATATACACCCCGCTTGCCAGCTGCACATACTCATTCCTGCTTACATCCGTTGTCGAATCTTGCGCATAGAATTCACTTTGAGAAATAACGACAATGCTACTGTCTTTGATAAATGCTTTGATGGCATCTTTTTCTTCCTCAAGCATTTCGGCATAAGTTTTAGAATTATCGCATGCCTGGAAGGCTAAACAAACTGCAAGTAAGGCAAAAAAGAATAAAGTAAGTTTCTTCATTTCTGTTATTTAGTAATTTCGTACAAAAGTATCTGATTTCCTTGAAAGTTGAAAGCTGCGGATAGAAAGTTCGTAACTTTTAACCTTTACAACTGAACTTTTTTTATCCTTTGGCATTCAGCAGCGGTTTGTATTTCTCCAAAGCCTGCTCAAAGACCTTGCGGGCCTCATCCATCGTTCCATAAAATTCACCGCCGGAAGCATTCAAATGACCGCCGCCGCCAAAGAACTCGGCAGCCAGCTGATTGCAGGGGAATGTACCGACCGAACGTAAAGAAATCTTTATCATCGGCTTCTCCGTATCTTCACGCAGGAAGCAAGAGAAAATCACCCCTTTGATGCTTAAAGGAATGTTCACAAACCCCTCACTATCTCCACGCACATAGTCGAACTGGCTTTGTTCGGCTTTAGTCAGAGAAATTAAGGCTGCATGATAGTCCGGATAGACCTTCATTTGTGACAAGACATATCCCATTAGGCGCAAACGGCTTTCTGAATAAGTATTGAACACCTTGCGGTAAATCTCGTCCTTGTCAATACCTTTCGACAACAGTTCGCTGATGATGAAATAGATTTCCCGGTTATTGGAATTATAGGTGAACCCGCCGGTATCCGTCATCATACCCGTATAGATGCACTCCGCTCCTTCCCTTGAAATGTCACTGAAATAGCCCATACGGCAAATCAGGCGGAAAACCAGTTCCGAAGTGGAAGATATCTCCGGATGGGAAATGATAATCTTGCAGAAATCCTCCGGATGGAGATGATGGTCTATCAGTATTTTTCTTGCCGGGGATGCAAGAACAGCGTCACCCATGGCATCTATACGATGGATAGCATTAAAGTCCAGACAACAAATGACATCTGCCTCGGCAATCAGCTTGTCGGCAAACTCCTTGTAGCGGTCGTACAGAAGGACGTCCTTGCTCCCGGGCATCCATTTCAAGAAGTCGGGAAAGGCGTTCGGCACAATAACATTCGCCGTCTTTCCCTGCGAGCTGAAGAAGTGCCACAAGCCCAGAGAAGAGCCGATGGCGTCCCCGTCGGGACCCACATGTGAAACGATTACTATCTTGTCTGCACGGTCAAACCATTTGGTGAAATGGTCTATCTTGGATTGTTCTATTACTTTGGTCAACATATTTTTATTTACTATTTGACGATTGACTATTTACTATTTGGCGTTTATAACAAATTGAAGGGGCAAAAGTACGAAAAGTTTGTGATTTATAACAATATGCGGTAAGAACCTTTTTGAGAAAGAAGAAGATAGGGAATACCTAAGCGAACGCAATCATTGGCAATCTTATTCTGATAATAGTCTGAAAGAGAAGCGTCAAGCACCACCATGCCCATGGAAAAGAGCGAAGTAAGTTCCTCTATCCCACCTTGATACCCCTTGGAGACATACAAATAATCAACTGAAAGGGGATGGGAAGAGTTCTTGTTTCTCCAACGGTTGTCGGAAAGAAGACAGATGCGCTTACCGGCGTAAGAGACAATCTGGTTACGCATGGATAAGCCGGAAGTGGTATAATCTCCGGCAACCAATCGGGGAGTCTCCAGACGCAGGCGGTTCCAATGCGGAGAAAGGGCACGGCACAGACGCGGCATATCCGGCAAGCTATCGGCACATGCCAACCAAGAATGACGGTTGTCTGCCATACAATGGACAACGGGACAACCTCTCACGCTATAAAAAGCAATCCCCTGCCGGGGAGCATTGGACATGATGGAAAGGGAATGCCAGGAAATCACTGCCAACAATGCCAGCAACGCAAAGCAGACTCTACGTACCGTAAGGCGTAGAAAGCCATAATATGCCATCCCCAAGAACAGATAGACGAGCAAAACACCCCATATATCCAGCCAAATATCATCAACAGCAGCGCCGGGAAGATGCTCTATCCAGCGGAGCACTTCATTCTGGACATGTACCAATGCCTCTACTACCCTTGCAAACAGATGTTGTACAAAAGGCAGCGGCGTAAGCATCAACAGAAAGACAGCCGAATACAGAACGAGCGACACCATGGGAATTACCCAAAGATTAGTCAACAGAAAATGAGTGGAAAAACGGGAGAAATAGAAAATGACCAAAGGGGCCGTACCCAGCTGAGCCGCCATGGACACTGTCATAAGTCCCCACAAATATCGCAGGAAACGATTGTCAACCTTCCAAAGGGCATATAACTTAGGCTGTACAAGTACAATAGCTGCAACCGCCGAGAATGACAACTGAAAACCGACATCAAACAACCAGACCGGCTTGCACAGCAGCATCAGGAAAGCAGTTGCCGCCAGCGTATTCAGGGTCAGCGGCTTTTCCGGCTGCAAACCGGCAAACGCCAACAAAGAGAACATGATGACCGACCGCACCACCGAGGAAGACAATCCCGTGAAAAAAGCAAAACTCACCAAGAAAAGGACCAGAAGCAAAAGCAACAAAGGTTTCAACCGCCGCCATCGCCTCCACAAAGGACGAAGCACAAACAAGAGCAAAGCATACAGAAACCCTATATGCAATCCCGAAAGTGCCAGTACATGGCTGGCTCCCGAGACGGAGTAGGTCTCCACAATATCATCGCTCAGTTCCTCTTTATCCCCCACTGTCAACGCAGCAAGTACCGCCAATTCATCAGTTTCAAAACCCAAACTCCGGTATAAGCCAACCACTTTCTCCCTATAATCCAGTGCCACCTGGCTGACAGTGCGAGAGGCATCATGCCCCGTCTTCCGCCAATGTCCGTCAGCCATGTAAGCCGTGCCGCTATAGCCTTTCCGCCTCAGGTAGCGGGCATAGTCAAACTCGTCGGGATTACCATTGTTCGCCGGAGGAGCAAGCCGGGTAGATACCAGCAACTCATCACCACGGCACAAAGTGACCGTAGCAGAATCTTTCGGAAAATAAGCCAGAAAAAGATGATTCCGGGGGCAACCCGTAACTGTATCCTTCTCTACCTCTCCCAGCAGGGCAACCCTGCACAATATGCTGCGCTCCCTCTCTTCTGGATGCTCACGGATACAAACCCTATAAACAGCAGTTTTGCCCGAAAAGGGAAATGCCGTCTTTCCCTGCTGCCAACTCATCAAGCAGAACCCCGTACCACCCAAGAAAAGGTATACCGCCGCTCCATACACCCATCCGGTATGCTTGTATCTACCTATAATAAAAAGAAAAAGCAGAAAACCTGCCACATACTCCCATGCAGAAAGCACGTGTGGAAACACATCTCCACACAAAATACCAACTACCAACGGCATCAACAGTCGAAGGAAAGGATGCCGTTGCCAGCTGTCGATTATCAATCCAGAAGACGGATTACAGATTCCTTAATGCACGGATAGCTTCCTTCGGATCGGGAGCCGAGAAAACGGCATTGCCTGCCACCAGTACATCTGCTCCAGCTTCTACCAGACGCGCACCGGTATCCAAGTTTACGCCACCGTCCACTTCTATCAAGGCCTGCGAACCGGTAACCGTAATCAATTCACGCAACTCGCGCACTTTATCAAGAGAATGCTCTATGAACTTTTGTCCGCCGAAGCCAGGATTTACGCTCATTATCAGCACCATGTATACATCATTAATAATATCCTTCAACAAGGATACGGGAGTTGCCGGATTAATTGTTACCGCCGGCTGCATCCCTGCTTCGCGGATTTGCTGCACCACACGGTGCAGATGCGGACAAGCCTCGTAATGCACATTCATGACATGTGCCCCCAGAGCCTTCACCTCCGGAATAAACTTCTCCGGCTGTACAATCATCAGATGCACATCCAAAGGTTTCTGCGACAGTTTTGCCACATACTTCAGTACCGGGAATCCGAAAGAAATATTGGGGACAAACACACCGTCCATGATGTCGATATGTACCCACTCAGCCTCACTTTCGTTAATCATTTCAATGTCTCGTGCCAGATAACCAAAATCGGCAGAGAGAATAGAAGGGGATATGATTGGTTTCATAATGTTATGTTCTAAAGTTTACGAACTTTGTTATGTACAAATATAGAGAAAAGATTTAATTCAGCCTAACATTGGAAATCAAAACTCTCACTGCAAACTTACTGCATACCTTTTGCAGCGTCACTGCAAACGTGTTGCAGTAGCACTGCAAAGCAGTTGCAGTCACACTGCATATTAGTTGCAGCAACACTGCAAAGCGGTTTGCAGTGACGCTGCAAAACGAGTGCAGTAGTTTTGCAGTAGGAAGTCATTGAATGACAATCAGTTATTTCATCACGTATCCTTCCGTCAACCGGAAGCCGCGCAACAGTTCATCCGTTTTCAGTTTCTTCTTGCCCGGAAGCTGGAGGGAGCAGATGCCGACAAAGCCATCTTCGGCAGCAACGCGGATATAGGTCTTCCCGTCTGTCTGCAAGGTTCCGGGAACCAGTTGATGGGATTCCCCTATTTTCTCCGTCTCGAAGATTTTTACCACAACAGATTCTCCACCGGGTTGGACCAGCTCCGTCCAAGCGGCAGGATAGGGAGAAAGGCCGCGTACAAAATCGTAAATACGCTTCACCGGGCGGTTCCAGTCAATACGACAAGTATCTTTGAAGATTTTCGGTGCCGGACGCAGTTCACCCACGACGGCCATTTCTTCTTGAGGAATACTTTTCACTGTACCGGCAAGAATGGCATCTACGGTTTCTACCACCAGGCGACCGCCCAACAGCATCAGTTTGTCGTGGACGATACCCACGTTGTCCGTATCGGCAATGGGTACCCGTACCTGCTGGATAACCTCACCGGTGTCAATCTCATGTTTCAGGAAGAAAGTGGTGATGCCCGTTTCCGTATCACCATTAATCACCGCCCAGTTGATGGGGGCTGCGCCGCGATACTGCGGAAGCAGGGAAGCATGCAGGTTGAAGGTGCCCAATCGCGGCATGTTCCATACCACCTCCGGCAACATGCGGAAGGCAACGACTATCTGCAAATCGGCCTTCCATGCACGCAACGCCTCCACAAAAGCCTCATCCTTCAGCTTCTCCGGCTGAAGAAGCGGAAGATTATGTTCCAGTGCATACTGCTTCACCGGAGAGAATTGGAGCTTATGTCCCCGTCCGGCAGGCTTGTCGGGCATCGTAATGACACCCACCACATTGTAACCTCCTTCTACCAGACAACGAAGAGCCTCCACCGCAAAGTCGGGAGTACCCATATATACAATCCTCAAATTCTTCTTTTCCACCATTTCATTTACAATTTACCATTTACAATGTACCATTTGCGAGGCAACTCATTTGCCCATTTACAATTTACCATTTACAATGTACGAAGCATCTTCTTTGCGATTTACAATGCCCCATCACCCCGAACGGCAAATAGTAACTTGTAAATAGTAAAATAGTAAATACCAAAAAGTCCTCAGTCTTCTGAAAAATGTACCAATACTTCACGGTACGAGTTGAATATCTTCGACTTGGACACGAAGCCCAAGTATTTGTTTTCCGCATCCACCACCGGCAGATTCCACGCCTTCGTATCATCAAAGGTGCGCATCACCTGCTCCATACTGTCCGTATCATACAGACGTGCCGGAGCCGAAGTCATCAGTTTTCCCACCGTGAAGCGATGATATAACTCCTGGCGGAACATAATGTTCCGGATATCGTCCAACAAGACAATGCCAATCAACACCCCTTCCTTATCCGTCACGGGAAAAACATTGCGATGCGAGGCGGAAATAGCCTTTACCAGTTCACCCAAATCCATTTCGGGATGCACGGTCACAAAATCCTTTTCCACCACATTCTCCATTTTCATCAGGGTAAGGATAGCCTTGTCCTTATGGTGCGTCAACAGTTCTCCTTTCTTGGCCAAACGCATGGAATAGATACTATGAGGCTCGAACATGATGATGGTAAGATAGGAACTGACGGAAACAATCATCAGTGGCAGAAACAGGTCGTATCCTCCCGTAAGCTCGGCTATGAGGAACACGCCGGTCAGCGGAGCGTGCATGACCCCACTCATGACCCCCGCCATTCCCATCAAGGCAAAGTTCTTCTCGGGCAGATAAGCCGTCATCTCTATTTCATTGCTGAAATGTGAAAAGACAAAACCGGCAATACAACCCAGATACAACGAAGGTGCGAAGATACCGCCGCAACCGCCACCGCCATTCGTGGCACTCGAAGCAAAGACCTTAAACAGAATAATCAGTATGAGGTATATCAGCAACAGGTTGCCGTGCCCGTAGAAGAAGGAATTATTCATCACCGTGTCCCATTCGGCATTGCTCATCCCATTCAGCAACAACTCTATCGTATCGTAACCTTCGCCATACAACGGAGGAAAAAGGAATATCAAGATACTCAGCATGGCACCACCCATTATCAGCTTCTTATATGGAGTTCTCAACCTTCCGAACACGCCTTCCACAGAGTTCATGGCCCGGGTAAAATAAAGGGAAACCAATCCACAGAAGATACCCAGCATAATGACATACGGAATACGCTCCAATTCGAAAGCTTGGTCCAGATGGAATTTGAACATGGCATCCGTACCCGTCACGATATAGGAAACAGTTGCAGCCGTCACCGCAGATATCAGCAACGGCAACAAGGAGGACATTGTCAAATCTATCATCAGTACCTCCAGCGTAAATACCAGACCGGCAATCGGCGCCTTGAAAATGCCTGCAACCGCACCGGCAGCACCACATCCCACCAATAGCATCAGCGTACGATGCTCCATCTTGAAGATGGTTCCCAGATTGGAACCGATAGCCGAACCCGTCAGCACAATAGGCGCCTCCGCCCCGACCGAACCACCGAAACCGATGGTAATGGAACTGGCTATGATGGACGACCAAGTGTTATGCCGTTTGATGCGTCCCTGCCGCCGCGAGATGGCGTATAGGATTTTGGTAACACCATGACTGATGTCGTCCTTCACCACGTAGCGGACAAACAATCCGGTCAGGAAGATACCCACTACCGGATAGACCAGATAAAGGTAGTTGGCTTCCGTCGCATTGAAATTATCCGTCAGGAAGTTCTGTATCCAGTGTATGATGACTTTCAGTATCAGTGCGGCAAATGCCGTAAAGATACCTACAAGAAAACTGAGAATCAGTATGAACCGCTTTTCCTTGATATTCTTTTCGCGCCATATGATGAAGCGCTGCAACAAACTCCTCTTGTCCTCTGCCATTTTTCCTTTTATTCGCGAATAATCTTAATGACTCCTCCCTTGCCCAACTTGATGATACTGGACGGTTTCGGGCGTCCCGTTTCCTCCTGGCGGTATCCTACTATATAATCCACCGCAGACTTGATGTCTTCACTTATTTCACTGAAGTTACCGGGAGACGGTTGCCCGCTGACATTGGCAGAAGTAGAGACTATCGCCTTGCGGAACTGCTGACAAAGCCGTTTTGAAAATGCCTCACTGGTGACACGGATACCTACACTACCATCTTCGGCAAGCAAGTTAGGAGCCAGATTACGCGCTCCGGAATAAATTATGGTAAGGGGCTTGTCAGCCAGTTCTATCAAATCCCAGGCAACCTCCGGAACATCCTGCACATAGAAATCCACCTTTACCGGAGAATCTACCAATACCAGCATCGCCTTACTGTCAGAGCGTTGCTTGATTTCATATACACGGCGCACCGCTTCTTCATTGGTAGCGTCACAACCTATACCCCAAATCGTATCTGTCGGATACAGAATTACCCCACCTTCGCTCATTACCTGGCAGGCTTTTTTGATGTCTTCTATCATTTCTTGATATATAAGTTCACGGATTAACACGCAAAAATAGTATTTTTGCAGCGATTATAAACAAAGTTTAAGAGAAAACAATGGAAGAAATTCAATTTAACCACACCCTGCCCATACAACTACGCTTCAATGACGTCGACAAATTCGGCCATGTAAACAACACTGTTTACTTCTCTTTTTATGATTTAGGAAAAACGGAATATTTCGCTTCCGTATGCCCGGATGTAGATTGGGAAAAGGATGGTATCGTTGTCGTCCATATTGAAGCAAACTTCCTCGCACAGATTTACGGCTCAGACCATATCGCCGTGCAAACTGCCGTCACTGAGATAGGAACCAAAAGCTTCCACCTCGCCCAACGGGTCATTGATACGGAAACCCAAGAAGTAAAATGCGTATGTACCTCCGTCATGGTAGCCTTCGACCTCGCCAAACACGAATCCAAACCACTGGAAGAAAAATGGATTGAAGCAATCTGCAAATATGAGGGAAAAGATTTGAAGAAAAAGAAATAAAATCCTATATTTGTCAATTAAGCTAACATTTGTATAAGTAACAATCAGTTACATTTAGTCAACTGCTATGATTCGATTGATATTATTGACCGATTTTACAGAGTCCTTTTCGTACAATCTGCTAAAGGGGGTATTGGCCTATTCCAAAAGCCATGAGCCATGGGTAGTATGCCGTATGCCACCCTCCTACAAAAACAGTCATGGTATAGAAGGAGTCTTGAAATGGGCAAAGACATGGCATGCAGATGCAATCATCGGCAGATTTGACAATGATGACAACGTGGAGCTATTCCGTGAAAACGGAATTATCGCATTGGCCCAGGATTATAAATCAAGGTTCAGCAATATTCCAAACATCACCGGCGATTACCGCAAGACCGGCAGAATGGCAGCAGAGTTTTTTCTGAGTAAAGGCTTTCAGAACTTCGCATTCTATGGTTATCGCGATACGGTATGGTCACAAGAACGTTGCGAGGGTTTCTATGAATGTATAGCAGCCCAAGGGTTTGGAAACAATTTCTATTCTTATCAGGACCAATCCCTTGATGACTTATGGTTTTATGAAGCACCGCCCCTGCTCAACTGGTTAAAGTCATTGCCACAACCTACGGCACTCATGGCTTGCGATGACAATCAAGGTAACCGCATTACGGAAATCTGTAAAGTCAACAACATCAGAGTGCCCGACAAGATAGCAATATTAGGAGTCGACAATGATGAGATTATATGCAATCTTTCAGACCCTCCCCTATCCAGTATCAGCCAAAACATTGTAAGAGGCGGATTTGAGGCAGCTGCCCTCATAGAACATCTATTGAATGATGAGGAGGCCACTTATCAGGACGTAGTGCTCCAACCAGTTAATATAATCAACCGGCTTTCAACCGACTTCTATTCTACCACCGATGCCCATATCCAAACCGCTCTGAAATATATCCATCAGAATATAGCAGCTGATATCACTGTATCGGATATAGTGAAACAAGTACCATTATCACGCCGTTTATTGGAGATTCGCTTCAAGCAAGTCACCCAGCAATCCATCCACAAATACATCTTCAACCTTAGGATGGAACGCTTTGCCCAATTGCTGTTGGCCAGTGATGCTCCGATTGCAGATGTGGCGGAACAAGTCGGAATAAACAATCTGAAGAACTTGTCCCGCCAATTCAAAGCTTTGAAGAAAGTCTCTCCCAATGAATATCGGAAAGAGTACCAGACAAAGAGTTACCAGCGCTGATTTAATCCGGTACAAACAACATGGTATCAGGTAACACGGTTTCCAGAACATTCCGTCCCGAATACCCGACTTCCAATTCCTGGCCCATGTAATCTTCGAAATACAGCAGATGCAACTCGTGGTACCCTGCTTCGAGAGCGACTTTCCCTTCGGCACGGCGTCCGCTGTGTCCACCGTCGTTATCAACAATCAATTTACCGTCTATGTATAGTTTAGAACCATCATCGGAAAAAGTATAGAAACGGTATACTCCCCTTTCTGGAATTTTCACCAACGTACGGAAATCATAAGCAAAATGATCAGGGACGGCTACTTCTTCAATCGAGAAGTTCTTCATCACCCCTTCCTTCACTTTATTGCAGGCGGCAATATCGGCAACACGTTTACATTTGCCTTCATAATAGGTATATGCCACGCCCTGCTTCTTGGGAGAAGTTCCCGTAGCCGGCAAATAAGCCATACTCTGCTCCTCATCCGAATTCAGACCTGAAGGGTAATAGTAGGCAGCCTCCCTTCCCGAAGGAGTGGAAATCCATGTGTCAAATTTGAATTGGTCTTCGTACAGTTCAATGATACGGGCTCCTCTCGTCAACTCTCCATACGCATCCGCACCGGTCACCCGTCCGTATCCCAATGCAATACCTTTATCTATTCCTATAAAATCGTTATCATGGTCATGTCCTACAAATACTCCCATTACATCCCTCATGTCAAGGAAGGAAGCAAACATACCAGAATTGATATTAGCAGAGGCAACTCCACCTTCTTTGTCATTGCCATAAGTTTTCCCGTCACCTCTGATTTCGTTGTATTCAATCAGCGGAATATGGAAAAAGGCCAAAGCAGGAACGGGATTACCACCGTTCTTCTCTGCAAAGTGTTTACTTTGCTTTCTGTACCATTCTATTTGGTCGAAATGAATCCAGTCGTAAGCACCATAGATTTTATTAGGCTGATAGTCGTTGGAATCCATGCAATAGAGCAATGCCTCTACCTGGTCCTTCTTCTCCGGACTATAAATAGAAATCACACAATTACCACATCCCATAATATCTTCAGGGCCTTTTGCCCCCACATAGTAGGGAGACTTCAAGAGGAAATCATAGATTTCATTGCGCGTCAAGTATTCTGCATCATGGTTTCCCATCATCACCACAAAAGGCATCTTGGCTTCATTGAAAATATCCACTACACTTTTCCATCCATCCATAGCAGGGTCATCGGTCACCACATCCCCACTCAGTATAGCAATGTCCGGATGTTCGGCTGCCAGGACAGCACGGATAGTAGCTGCCGTTTCGGCACACTTTGCAGAACCCGGCATCCAGTGCAAATCTGTAAACTGTGCTACTACAAACCTGCCATCCTTAAAAAAGAATTGCTTCTGCGCAAAAGCCGTTACCGGCATACAGCCCAACAGTACAACTAAAAGAACAACTATTTTCTTCATAATTTCTTGAGATTAATATATTTCTATTTCATCTATTGCCAACTCACTCTGCAACCCTTCATGAAAATATCCTTTCGGGCACAAGCCACCACTCAATAATTCCAAGCGGACAAATGTAGCTTCCGTTTCGGCAAATGAAAGAGATGCCGGAAAACGGGTGCCTTCCGTCAAGCTAAAATCATAAGTCAGCCGTTTAGTGCCCACCGGAATAAAAGTCTGACCATCCATTGAAACAGAAACACTCATCGCCCTTGCCGGCCATATCTCATTTACCGGCCGCCATAAAGAAGAAAAGGCCACTTCCTTGACTTTTTGAGGTTTCTTCAGTTCCACTACAATCTGTACAGTATCCTGGTAGAAGCTAATCCAGCGACGCATGTCGCGGGCATAGCCACGTCGTCCATCAGTCAGCCCGAAGCCTTCATTCAGGTGTTCCCATCCTGCTGCAGGATTACAAGTATAGTCACATCCGGTTGCCTTGTTTACAGCAAAGCTCTTGCGGGTCACTTTCCCCAACGGCTTACCGTCTCTGTAAACTGCCGAATAAACAGTTGCATCCTCGTCCAACGGTATCGGAGTCTTATAAAGGGAAGATGAAGTGTTGACCGTTGAATCATTTACCGCATAGTAAATATCGGCATCCGGACAGAAGGTGTTCAAAGTCACCTCATAAGTCTGCTGCGACTTGTTCCACGCACCAGCCTGATTGACTTCATAGAAGTTGCGGCAAGCATTCACTCCGCAATAATCCAATCGTTCAAACTCCTTATCCAGCCTACGGGCAAACGACTCGAAGTCCTTATGTTCCGGCTGTGTCCATTGCACCTCTGACATAGCCAGCAAACGAGGGAAAGCCATATATTCAAAATACTCGGGAGTCTGTATGTACTCTCCCCAGATATTGGCTTGTACACCTATTATATAAGCTTGTTCTTCCGGAGTCAGTTCAGCAGGAAGCGGGTTATAATTGTACACCGTATCCAACGGAAGAAAACCGCCGATAGCCAACGGGGCAAATTCCGGACTTTCCTGGTAGTAATCCAAATAACACTTTTTGCCGGGTGTCATAATGACTTTATGCCGTTGGTGAGCCGCTTCGATACCTCCTTTTTCGCCACGCCATGACATGACGGTAGCATTAGGAGCAAGCCCTCCTTCCAGAATCTCATCCCACCCGATGATGTCACGCCCTTTACTGTTCACAAATTGCTCAATCCGATGGATAAACCAACTTTGCAGAGCTTCTTCGTTGGGCAGACCTTCCCGCTTCATCAAATGCTGGCAATGGACACACTTCTTCCATGCTTTCTTGGGACACTCATCTCCACCAATGTGGATATAATGGCTGGGGAAGAGTTCCATAACTTCGGTCAGCACATTTTGTAAAAATTCAAATGTATGCTCTTTGGGACAATAGACCTCATCAAAAACATCAAAATAATCACGCACCACATAAGTCTTTCCCAATCCGCAAGAAAGTTCCGGATAGGAAGCCAATGCTGCGGATGCATGTCCCGGCATTTCTATTTCGGGAATGACCGTAATGAAACGGTCGGATGCGTACTTCACAATTTCCTTTATTTCTTCCTGCGTATAATAGCCTCTCTTTTCTTTTCCATCGTAACGCCGTGGAAAATAATAATCAGAGTGTCCTATCTGAGTCTGTTTACGATAAGAACCTATTTCAGTCAGTTTCGGGTATTTCTTTATTTCTATTCTCCATCCTTGGTCATCTGTCAGATGAAAATGGAATTTATTCAATTTATAGAATGCCATCAAATCAAGAAACTTCAGCACTTCCTCTTTTGGCAGAAAATTACGCCCTACATCCATCATAGCCCCACGATGAGGGAAACGGGGAGCATCCGTAATGCTGACAGCAGGAATCCTAATCTTTCCTTCGTATTTCCGGTCACCATCATAAATGGCTGCCGGCATGAGCTGCAGCAAAGACTGGACACCATAAAAAAATCCGGCGGCAGTTTCATTGGAAGATATATTTATCCTATCGGAAGAAACCTCCAATGTATAGGCCTCATCGGGCAAGGAATTATCTATAGATAAGCAAATATCAGCCTTTCCCGTTTCCGAAATATCCTTCAGCGTTACAGAAGTGTTTTTCAACGCATCCTCCAAATAATGAAAAACTTTCATCGCGGCTTCCCCGGAAGGGACAGCCACTGTTTTTTTCCCTTGCAAGACATACACTCCCTGCATTGGAGCAAGTTCATTCGGCATGGGTATAATACCATAGTTTGCCGCTACATCATCAGCCACTCTCCCACAAGAGAGAAAAATGAATGACATAGCCAGTAACCAATATCTTATCTTCATAGTATTTGGGATAATAAGTTGGGATATTCCTTGATTGTATTCAGTATCAGTTCACCGAACAAAGTATTTGTCCAGGCAAACCAGGAACGAGTAAAGTCCGCGGCATCCTCCGAATGGAAAGACTCATGCATAAAGCCCGTCCCTCCATCCGTATCACGAAGTTGCTTCAGACAAGCACGTATTTCTTCGGAATCATCCGTTGTAAAAGCCTTCATAATGATGCTCATCGGCCAGATATAATTTAATCCCACATGAGGGCCTCCTACCCCTTCACCGGCTTTTCCTTTAAAGAAATAAGGATTATTGCCGCTCCATATCATTTTACGGGTATTCTGATAAATCGCATCTTTAAAAGAACAATAACCCAGATAAGGCGCAGCCAGCAAACTGGGTACATTGGCATCGTCCATACAAAGCGCGTTACCAAAACCGTCGACCTCAAAGGCATAAATACGTCCACAAACCGGATGATTGAAAGTACCATACCTACGGATAGCTGCATCCACTTCATCTGCCAATGTTATACATTCTCCGGAGAAGTCCTTGTTTCCATAAACTTTATCCTCTATCTCAGCCAATTGGCGCAATGACACAACCGCAAACATATTAGAAGGAATCAGAAAACCGTATTGTGTAGCATCATCTGACGGACGGAAAGAAGAAACGATTAAGCCGACCGGCTTTACCGGTGCTCCCCATCCGTTGTTAATCTGCGAATCTGTAGGGCGGTCGCAATCGCGCGTAAAGCTATAAGGTCCTAAGCCTTGTTTCCTCTGTTGCTCTTTAAAGGTCTTGACCACCAGCAGCATAGCTTTATGCCAATTTTCATCGAACACAGACGTGTCTTCCGTGTATTGCCAATAATGATAAGCCAGACGAATGGGATAGCACAAAGAATCTATCTCCCATTTGCGTTCATGCAGTTCCTTAACCATATGTTGTGTATGGTCGGTTTCCCAATAGCTGCCCAACGGCCCGTCGTTGAAGGCATTGGCATACGGGTCTATCAAGATACATTCAGTCTGTCTGTTGACAAGTCCTGCCACCATCAACTGCAAGTCCTTATCTTTCTTCATCAACGGCAGATAGGGCCATACTTGCGCTGAAGAGTCGCGCAGCCACATGGCATCTATATCACCTGTAATGACGAAAGTATCTGGTCTGCCATTCTTCACTCTATATCTGACAGTAGTGTCAAGCGTATTGGGAAAACAGTTCTCGAACATCCAACGCAACTTCTCGTCCTTTATTTTAGGCTTTGCTTCTTCAATGGCAGCATCTACTGCCTTCGAAATGAAGCTCCTTTTGCTTGCAGAAGGACGCAACGAAACATATCTCTGGCTGAAAGTCCCGGATGAAGATAATACGGAAGCGGGCTGAAAGGTCATTGCAGCCAAGGCAAGCCCGCCAGTCTTCAGAAATTGGCGTCTTGACATATTGTTTTTCATGATTGATTTCTTCTTTAATAGGTATGCTTACCGGATGTCACATTTATCTTTTTCTCTTTTCCACCATAGAGTACACACAGTTCAAAATCAATATTAGAATCTACTGTGATACGGGGTTCATCACTTGCAGAACGGCGTGCTTCAGCTTTTAAGGAGATAAGCCCTTCGGGACCAAAAGGATAGCGTTCTATGCCGTTAATCTCCGTCAAATTCATATCCCAGATAATCTGCTTTTTGGCATAATCTCCCCGAATACCGATAATAAATTCTATCAATTCAGCAATAGGAGGAAGTCCTGCCCAACCCACAAAATTATCCCTTGCCATAAATCCCGGCTCAGCACTTTCCGGAGCATAATATTCCCAAAAAGTTCCAGTCTTCTTATAGACCTCAAACACCTGGGCATAATGATTCAAACAAATCTCCCGTGCCAGTTTACCATAACCTTTCTGCACAAGGCCCTGCATCACCATGTAATTAGTTCCCGGCCATACGCCACCCTGCCAATAACGGCCATTCTCCTTGTACTTGGGATTATCGGCAGACAAAGAAGGAATACGGTGTTTCCGGTTGAATGTGGCAGGATTATCCAATTCCTTCACCATGCGGTCCAACTGTACAGAATCCAATACATCAGTAAACAGAGCCCAATAGGCACCTATTCCCTTGGTTGTACAGAGCGTACCGTCAGCATACTGGTCATAAAGGAAACCGGTCTTTTCATCCCAAAGATTGTCATGGATATATTTTCCCAGCATTTTGGCTTCGTCTTCAAACTCTTCTATCTCTTGCCAACGTTCCAGATAAAAGCCCATCTCAAGTAGTAAATTGGCAGTAAATAATTGCTGTAGGTTTGTATCTAACCAAATCATATGCCCGTGACTGTAGATAGGGCTGTATTCCGACGGAACACGGGGCATATTATCCATGCCGGTCCCCCATCCGCTTGACCAGTAGGTTCCATTTCTCCAAGTATGGTTCAATTTCAACCACTTATAATAAGCACAAAGTACCGGAAATATCTTGTGCAGGCGTTCCGTATCACCAAACTGATGGAAATAGACCATCTCACACCAAGGCATCAAATTCGGTCCGGTACTCACCGGATCATAGCGTTCAAAGCAATCGGCACCATCCGCCTTTATTTCACGGCAAATGAAACCGTCGGGATGCTGCTTGGCGTAAAAGTTGTTCAGCGTATTCTGGAAAGGAAAGAAACGGGTACCATAGCGGGCAAACATCAGAATGAAAGAGGAATCCCACATAAAGATATTACCATTATAAGCTGTATCCAAATAGCTTGAGACAAAACCCGAGCCTGCTTGAGGAGCACGAATATTGCCGATAGCTATTTCCCATGCCTTCCAATACATTTCAAGTTCCTTGTCATGTCCACCCCAAATGGGATTGGGAAGAATCTGCCGAGCTTCTTCGAAGCTTTTCGGCACAATCGTCTCAGGTTTTGCCACACGATACTCATTTTCAGTGACCAGCGGTTCCTTTACATATGTATTTTTATAAGGCAAATGATACTTTTCATCATTGCCACAGCTCTGAGCTTTCAGCAAAGGGAGAGTGGAAAAAGAAAGCAAGCCTACCAATAAAATGTGTTTCAACATAGGAAATAGTTATTTTTTAAATTACAAATTGAGCAGTTTTTTTATCTTGTCAAAGATAGCAGTATTTTCAAAAATCCCTGTAAACTCCTCTGCACCGGGACCAAAAGCATACACTGGTACCATTACACCGCTATGACCACCGGTAGAGAACTTACATACGATTCTGCCTTCTGCCAAATCTCCATCAACCAACGTAAGTCCACCAGTCTCATGGTCTGCAGTAACTACTACCAATGTTTCTCCATCCTTGGCAGCCCATTCATAAATGGCACCGATAGTACGGTCAAAGTCATGTGTTTCCTGCATCAGCAAATCAATGTCATTGAAGTGTCCGTAGTCATCCAGCTGCGAACCTTCTATCATCATAAAGAAACCGTTTTTATTTTGGTCCAGCAATTCGATACCTTTCAATGAAGCACGTGCCAAAAGGTCGCCACGTTCAGCAGGAAGAGGAGTATCGACGGGATAAGGTACGGCAAATACCTTACCACTCTTTATGCCAGCCAATTCATCCCAACTGCGAGGAGTCTGAAATCCTTTATCGCGTAGTTCCTTAAACAAGTCACGTCCATCTTCACGGTTTTCGAAAAGCTTGGCACCTCCACCGAATACATAATCGGCACTGCAATTAACGTAATCTGCTACGATTTCAGCTTCCGCATCCCTATCCTTGTTATGGCAACAAAAATCAGCAGGAGTGGCATCCCACAGACGGCAAGTCACCGCTATACCGGTCGATTTACCTTTAGCAGCAGCCAGGTCTACCAATGATTTCAAAGGACGTCCTTCGGTATCTACACCCACAGAATGATAGTTTGTCTTCTGCCCCGTAGCTATGGCTGTTCCACCCGCTCCCGAGTCTGTAATCAGCTTGTTGGCACAATAGGTTTTAGACAAACCCACTACCTGGCAGTTATCCAAAAACAACTTGCCTCGATTGGCTGTCCAGGCAGAATATACGTGCATAAGACTCATGCCATCACCAATCATCAAGATGACATTCTTTATCTTCTTGCCCTGGGGAGGGGTAATCTTTGTCACCTCATAAGGTTGGTCCAAAACATAGGTCTGTTCTTTATCACGGCGGCTTTGTGCCGATAACTCTACCGGCAGTAGCAAGACTGCCAAGAGCATAACGATACATATTCTTAATATCTTAGTCATAATTATTGTTTTATTATTCAACTGTTACTAAAATAGGGGCATGGTCGGAGAGGAAAGCATTATTCTCTGTTTCAGCCAATACACCATACCTCAAAACTTTCAGTCCATTACGTACAAAAACGTAATCAATCAGCGGACGTTTATCGTAAGGAATCTTTCCGAAATCATGGAAACTCCATGCCGGACCATAAACAATTGCCGATGCCTGGCGTGCATCTGTCAAGTGTTCCGGATTGGAAGGGTCAGTCACGTGTTTGATGACATCCGATTCCGGACTAGCATTAAAGTCGCCCGTTACTACTACGGGTAAGTTACCACTCAACTCATTTACTTTATCCAGCATAAGGCTTATACCTTCACGACGTGCAGCAACACCTACATGATCCAAGTGGGTATTCAATGCGAAGAACTCCTTACCACTTACTTTATCTTGCAGTTTTGCCCATGAAGCAATACGCTCACAAGCTCCATCCCAGCCCTTGGAACCGGCAACTTCAGGAGTCTCGCTCAACCAGAAATAGCCAGAATCCAGCAAGTTGAAACGATCTTTCTTATACCAGAGTGCACTATATTCACCCTTTTCCTTTCCATCTTCACGACCTACACCGATGACTCCGTATTCCGGCAATCGTTGTTTAAGGTCTTCCAACTGATTATGAAGTACTTCTTGCGTACCCAATATATCCACATCATAAAAACGGATGGCATTTGCCGCGCGGTCTTTACGGTATTGCCAGTTGTCCAAGCTATCTTCCGGATTGTCATAGCGAATATTGAAACTCATGACATTAACGGGCTCTGGTGCAGGTACCTGCTGCTTCACCTGTCCGCATGATGCAGCGAACAAAGGTAAAAATAACAAAAATAACTTTCTCATAGCATATATATTAAACTATTATTTCACAAATAAAGCCGATGCAGGGATGGGTGCCAACTTCTCGGCAGAAGGCAGTTTCCAAGCCCAGCTCAAATACTCACCTTCATAATCTTCAAAGTAATAGAGCTTGTAAGGATGAAAACCTTTCTTCAGCGCGACCATTCCGGTAGCAGGAATTGCAGCATGGGAAGCATCATTATTGACTACCTGCTCATCGTGAATGTACAAGACACTGCCATCGTCCGAACGGGTCTGGAAAGTATAGACTCCATCTTCGGGAACATTTATCAATCCAGAAAAGATATAACCGAAATGATCCTCCTGCTTAGCACCCTTAATAGAAGGTTCGGGCATGACACCAGACTCCAGCAACGGTGACTTTTCTACATCAGCCACTTTCTGGTAAGTGCCTTCAAAGTACTTATAAGATGTACCATTCTGAGTAGGATTTACAGAAAGAGCAGCCTTTAATTCAGCTTTCGTTGCCGATATGGATAATGTTCTGCTTGAGCGGAGACCTTCCTTGAATCCTTTGGCTTTTATTAAAGTGGTCTTGTCCAGTTCAAAAGGCTGCTCGTACAATGCCGACTGCTCTGTGGGCTCGCTGCCATCCAATGTATATCTGATTTCGGCATCCTTGGTTGTTGTGGCCAATGCAACCGTTACCTTATCCATAAACAAGTTCAAATCCTTATCCACATAGGGAATGGAAACGACTTCATCTTTAGTATAGGAATAAGGGGATGCTTCAGAGGAAACACCTCTCTCCATATTCGGCTTGTCGGACAAAGTAAAACGAAGTTCTCCACCTTCCATCAACTGTGCATAAGTAATAAAATTTACATCTATCGGTTGTCCGTTCAATTCTACTTTTGTGATATAGACATTCTTCTTCGGATTGTTGGCAAGGATGGTCAAAGTCTTTCTATTTGCCAGGTTGACAACCGCTTTCTCAAATAGAGGAGTAGTCAGTGCAAATTCATTGCTTCCCGGACAAACTGAATAAATACCCAAGCTGGATAATATATACCAACCGGACATCTGTCCACAATCTTCATTACCAATGATTCCTTCAGGCGTAGGAGCGTACATTTCATGGAGCAGACGGCGTGTCATTTCCTGCGTCTTCCAAGGCTGTCCGACGTAATCGTACAGATAGGCGATATGATGGCTCGGCTCATTGCCATGAACATATTGACCTATCAGTCCGGTAATATCCACTAAATCGCCATGTACATCCGACTCTACTGTAAAGATAGAATCGAGTGCGGTAATAAACTCTTTCTTACCACCAAACAGTTGTGCCATACCGCTTACATCGTGAGGTACAAAGAAGCGATACTGCCAGGCTGTGGCTTCCGTATAGGCACGACCTACCTCAATAGGATTGAAGGGAGTTTCCCAGTTCCCATCCATCCGCTTGGGGCGGAAGAATTTTGTATTACCATCAAAAACATTGATATAGTTCTGGGAACGTTGAATATACTTTTGATAAATATCATCCTTACTCATTTCCTGAGCCATACGTGCAATACACCAGTCATCATAGGCAAACTCCAGCAAACAAGAGATGGACTCTTTCTTTATATTAGAAGGAATAAAGCCATTCTGAATATAGTAATCAGCTCCCTTTTTGTTCTTTTCAGAAGAAACTACCATAGCTTCCAACGCCTTTTCCGCGTCAAATCCTCTAATACCCTTCATATAAACATCTGCTATAACGGACACTGCATGATAACCAATCATAGTTCCCGTCTCTCCGGCAGAAAGCGGCCAGATAGGAAGTTCACCCGAAGATTCGTAAATGTCCAGAAAGGAATTTATCATATTATTGACCAAAGTTGTATCAATCAAAGTCATCAACGGATTCCATGCACGGAAAGTATCCCAAAGCGAAAATGTAGAATATTGCACTTTGCCTTTTGGCAATTGCCCAATTTCCATATTATGACGGCGGTACTCACCATTGACATCACTCACGACATTGGGTACAACCATAGAATGATACATGGCTGTATAGAAATTCTTCAAGTCGTCCGTATTGCCGCCTTTTACCGTAATAGCAGAGAGAGCTTGTTCCCAAGCGGAACGGGCAGCACTACGCACGGCATCAAAATCGAAACCTATCACCTCGGTTTCCAAATTCTCACGTGCATTCTTTTCACTGACAATGGATAATCCAACTTTGGCTATAACCGGCTCTCCATTACTATTATCGAAGGACAAGCAAGCCTGCAAATCGGTACCGTTCAACTTAACTCCTGCAGAAACCATCTTTTTATTCTGTATAAAGTCTATGGCCTGAAAAGGTTTCGAGAACTGGGCTACAAAATAAACGTACTGATTGTCCGTCCATCCCCTGGTTCTGCGCATACCTGTTATTTCGTTGGCGGCAGTCTGTTCAAGTTCAGCCTCATAAATATATTCGTTATCAAGCAAATGAGTCAAATCTATAATAATAGATGCTTCTTTGCCGGAAGAAAACGTATAGCGGTGCATACCGGCGTGTGCCGTTACCGTCAATTCAGCTTTTATTCCTTCTTCTTTCAGAACAACCGAATAATATCCGGCAGAAGCATCTTCGTCTTTATGGGAAAAAGCCGCTGGCTGGTAAATGCTTTCCGTAGTCAAATCCGGTTTCAGCGTAGTAGGACGAAACAGTATATCCCCAAGATCAATGCATCCGGTCCCACTTAAATGTGTGTGTGAAAAACCTTTTAGAGTCGTATCATTATAATGATACCCCGAACAAGCATCCCAGTTTCCGGCACGCGTGTCAGGACTTAACTGTACCGCCCCGAACGGAACGGTTGCCCCCGGATAAGTATGCCCATGAAAGCCGGTACCTATAAAAGGGTCTACATAGTCTACGGGAGATAGTTCACCGGATGTACAAGAGCAGCAAGCCCAAAAGGCAGTAGTTGCACATATAAGAGTTTTTAATTTCATCAGACTGTATATTTGAAGAGCGCTGCAGACTGTCGGGAATGCCGTCTCTCCGTATATTAAAATGATTTTATGAATAGCCTTTGCAAATGAAAGAAAAAGAAGAAATATCTGCAAGGATCAATACCCGAAAATACCAACCCCTGCAGATTAGACCAATGGCAATGAGGTCTTTTTTTATATTTTATCTCTTTCAGAGAAAATATCAATCATAATGAGGATTCTGTTTTAACTTACCATCAGATTTGGTAATCTGAACCGAAGGATAAGGGAATACGATCATGTAATCCTGATAAGCAATCTTATCCGTATAATCCTCATACTCACCTACAACGAATGTGGAAGCAGGGTCCTGGCGGTTGGCATAATGACGTACGCGCGGACGGGCATTCAATTCGGCAGCAGCCAAAGCCTTTATTTCAGTATTGCCTGAGCGATACCAGCGTTTCAAATCATATAAATGGTCTGTAAACTCAAATGCCAATTCACAACGGCGTTCATGATATAGGTCAGCCATAGTAGCAGTGCCCGTCAATAATGCAACATTGGCACGTTTACGAATGCGATTCAAATCAGCCGTAGCCAAGTCCGCTTTATTAGTCATCAAATAAGCTTCCGCACGGAAAAGTAACATTTCTGCAAAACGGATAACCGGGAAATTAATACGTACCGTCGGCCAGTCTCCGTTTGTATTGATATACCCCTTATTGGCTGCATCTTCATACTTAAAGGGATCCATGTATTTATTAATCATAAAACCGGATTCAATATCCGAGCTTGAATAAAAAGCACGGGATTCACCCAAGAATTGAAATTCCTGACCATACTCTAAAACCGTACGAACCAAACGGTCATTACCAGCTCCGTCTTTCAACATCTCTTCGTAAATATCATAAGACGGCTTGTTCTGTCCCCAGCCATTATATTGTCCCCAGCCTTTGTTCTCAAGGACAACTCCCGGAAACTCCGAACCGCCACCTTGAGAGCCACCATTTCCAGGAATAGTCCAAATATACTCTTTATTCCACCATTTAGAGAAATCAGAAGAGAACAACTCTTCATAAGTACCGGCTAAATCACGTCCGTAAGCAGTTTCCAGTTCATTGACCATACTGATTACATTTCCCCATTGTGTAGCATCCCAAGTTGCCCAATAAGCATAAACTTTAGCTTTAAAAGCTACTGCAGCCGCATCGTGCGCGCGTCCTCTATCATTATCTCCATACTCTTCAAAACGGGGCAAATACTCTATTGCCTTGTCCATATCCGAGATAATCAATTTATAATTATCGATGACCGAAGCTTGCTGAGGAGGAATAGAATTGTCATAGCCACCTTCAAAATCTTCATAACGGACAAAAGGTACCCCTTGTGTATCAAGACCGTAACGATAAGCGATCAAGAAATGAGCCCATCCACGAGTGAAGTAAGCTTCACCGAGACTTCTCTTTTCAATATCACTCAAAGTGGTGCTTTTCCCTTTCTTAAGCAACTCTTGTATTACCCAGTTGGAACGTGCCATCACTTTGTACATAGTATCAAAAATAGTACGCAAAGGGGATTCGTCTCCTGTATATTTCAATGTAGCAAGTGTTGGAAAATCACGGGTCTTTCCCCACACAACGTCGCACGCGGCACCTTGTTCCCAAAACAGTTCGCGTCCATATACAGCTTCCTGATGAAATCTTTCATACAATGCATCTACAGCATCAATAGCCTGCAGGTCATTGGTAAAATAAGTCGTTGTAGTAGCATCTCCCTCTGGTTGCACATCAAGGAAGTCACTGCAAGAACTCATAAGCAATGTGGCAGACATCGCAAAAAATAATATATTTTTTTTCATAATCATTCTTCTCTATTAATTATTAGTAAGTCAATTTTACACCAACAGATAATACGCGAGATACCGGATATTTCAAAGCATCCCAGCCACCACATTCAGGATCCATACCAGAATATCCAGTGATAGTAGCAAGATTTTCACCACTGAAGTACACAGACAAACGGCTGTTACGGTCATTCAAATGAGACCACTTGCGGAATACATCGCTTAAATCATAAGAAAGGGTTACATTCTTCAAACGCAGATAAGAAGCATTCTCCAAATACCAATCAGATGCAGTCGTAAAGTTTCCATTCGGGTCATTCTTTGACAAACGAGGAATATCAGAACCGGTATTTGTAGGACTCCAAGCATTCAATATCCCGCTGGAACGGTTAAAGTTTCCTTCTACATCACTCAACAGCATGTACTTTCCTACATATAAAGCTTTTGCTCCACCTACTCCCTGGAACATGGCACTGAAAGAAAGTTTTTTCCACGTCATTCCCAATGTAAAGGCAAAAGTCGTCTTCGGAGTCGCACTACCCATATACTGACGGTCTGCATCCGTAATTTTACCATCGCCATTATGATCCACAAACTTCAAGTCACCAGCCTTGGCATTCGGCTGAATACCTACCCACTCTTTTTCACCATTATCATTGGTCACATATGTTCCATGTTTAGCATTCCACTCGGCAACTTCTGCATCACTTTGGAACAAACCATCTGTCTTAATCAAGTAGAAGGAATTCAGAGGTTCCCCTTCCGTACTCTGCATCATATAAGGGATGCTACGGAACCTTTTATCATTAGGCCACAAACCCGGATTGCCATCCGCATCCTTCACACCTATATCTGATACCCAGTTCTTTAAATACGAGAAGTTACCCGATACGAAATAAGAAAGGTTTTTGTTAATCTTATCGCTCCAATTAGCTTGAATCTCAAAGCCACGGTTACGCACTTCACCTTGATTGATTAACATGGCATCGAGTCCCATAGTAGAAGGCCACCCCATTGATTGTGTCTGAATCAAATTGAAAGTACGTTTATCAAAATAGTCTAATGATACCGACAAACGGTTTTTAAACATCTCAACATCCAAGCCCAAGTCAGTCTGTTCTGAAGTTTCCCAGGTCAAATCAGGATTTAACGCAGAGCCGTTGTAAATCAAAGTATTCCAGATATTATTTGCCTCAGGACCATATTGTGCTTGTTCTGTCCACGAGCTTTTCTTCAACAAAGCAGACTTATAATTAAGCCCTATAGAGCTCAAATTACCTACACGCCCCCAAGAAGCACGCAATTTCAGCAAACTGATAAAATCACTCTTCTTAAAGAATTTTTCATTAGATATTTTCCATCCAAGGGTCACTGCAGGGAAATCACCATAGTTATTTTCCTTAGGCAAACGTCCAGCATAATCACGACGCCAAGATGCAGTAGCAAAATAACGGTCATTATAAGAATAAGCCAAACGGGCAATCAACGACACATTGGCATCAGGTCCAGTCAAATAGTCAGATGCTGTCACTGATCCTGCATACGCCATGTATTGTAAAAATTCCGATTCATCCGCAAAATCCTTACCCGTCACTTCCAGTCCACGCGTTTCAGAATGATCTGCCGTAGTCGAGAACAAGGCACCAACCGTATGTTCACCGAATGTCTTATCATAAGTCAGGGTATTTTCCGTCTTCCAAGCATCTCTACGGTAAGTAGTTTCTTGAAGATTATTCGACAAAGCCGGTTTACCTACTTCATCACGAATAGGATTGAACTTCTTGTAATGATTAGTCTTCATATTATAAGTAAAACGACTCGTAAACTTCAATCCAGGAAGTACATTAGCTATCTCCAAGCTGGTAGTGCTCCATATGTCACTTATCTTGTCATACAAATTCTCTGCTTCCAATAGACGTACCGGATTTACAGCATCCCCGTGGATATCAGAGAAATTCGAACCATATTTTTCAATATAGGCAGGATCTTCCGTAGTCACACCACCATAACTTCCGTCCAACGGATTATAGACAGTGGCACTTGCCGGCATGTAGATAGCCGAAAGGATAGGTCCTGTATAAGCATCGTTATCCGTAGCTTTGGAACGTTGGGTAGTGTTCTGCCATACAAAATCCTCACTGACGCTCACCCACTTGTTCAGCTGCATTTTACCATTATAACGTAATGTAAGATTCTTCTTGAAAGTATTAATCAAAACACCTTCATCATTATCGTAAGCAAAAGATATACGATTTGAAAAATTATCAGAACCTACATTCAACGCTACGTTATGACGTTGGTAGAAGGCAGTGCGGAAAATCTCATCCATCCAATCAGTACGAGTCGTACCTATCCATGGATTTTTGGTAACATCCCAACCGACTGGAAGCGAAAGTCCTGCATTTTGATGAGATATCTTACGCATCTCAATCTGCTGCTCCGCATTCAGTGGTTCTATCAAATTGGTAGCCTGACGAATACCAAAAGTGCCGTCATAAGTCAACGAAGGAGCACCTTGTTTCGCTTTTTTGGTAGTTACCAACACAACACCACCTGCACCAGACTGTGCGCCATAGATAGCAGCAGAAGCAGCATCCTTCAAAACAACGATACTTTCAATATCATTCATGGATGAGATAGGTGCACCGGGAACACCGTCCACAACCCAAAGTACATTGTCTCCATCTTGTGAGCCTTGACCACGAATCACAATGTTAGGAGAAGAAGTTGGGTCGCCACCATCGGCCGTAATGGTAACACCTGCCAGCTGTCCCTGCAGCATGCCTTCGGTAGAAGTTACCGGGCGAGCAGCCAATTCTTCAGTATTACTTACTACACCCACTGAAGCAGACAAGTCCTGCTTACGTGTATTCGCACCATACCCTAATACAACAACCTCATCCAGAAGTTCTGTATCCTCTTTAAGCACAATTACCATTTGTTTTTCTGCCACTGGTACTTCCTGAGTCACATAGCCGACAAAACTGATTACCAATACGCCGTTTTTATCGGCCGAAACATTAAAGTTTCCGTCAACGTCCGTAATCACTCCATTAGTCGTCCCCTTTACTAACACATTGGCACCAATCACAGGTTCGCCAGTCTGATCCTTTACTGTTCCTTTCACAGAAATCTGCTGTGCATAAGCACCTGCCGACAAGAACAGTCCCAACAATAGGGTCAGAATCGTTCGATAGATTCTAAGATTTACTTGTTTCATGCATTCAAAATTTAAAGTTTATAATATAGAAAATTATAATTCCGCCACAAAGGTCAGAAAGCAGAATTACATAGTTATTACAAAAGGAACAATTCTCTAACAGTCCTTATTTATGCGTAAAATAATATAACTGCAAAATATTTATTATTTTCAATCAAACCGTATAGGGATTATTACTCAAGAAGAGCGGCAGCACCCAATAAACTGGAATCCTTTTGATGCGAAGCCACCACACTCACATTATCCGATATAATCTTGTAGGGAAAACTTTGCATTGTTTGTTCCATAGCATTTTTAAAGAAAGGAAAAGCCGATACAATACCGCCTCCTAAAACAATAGCCTGGGGAGCATAGGCAAAAAGAATTGCCTTTATAAGATTACCCAAATGCCTCCCAAACTCTTTCCAAATCTCCAATGCAGCTTGTTCTCCTTGCTGGGCTTTTTCAGCTACTACCGCACCGGTAGTGCCATAACGTTTAAACAAGAAACTACTGCAATAGTGTTCAAAATCAGAGTCCAAATAAGGAAATGAGCCTATCTCACCGGCTCCCATATATTGCCCACCATACAAACGACGGCCAATGACAACGCCAGCTCCAATTCCGGTCCCAATAGTAACGCCTACCATGTTGGTATAAGATTTTCCTTCGCCGTATAGGCTCTCCCCCAAAGTGAAACAGTTGGAATCATTATTAATGGCAACTGCCACCTTGAATTCGTTCTCCAAAATCTCCTTCAAGTGTATTTCTTTCCAAGAAGATATATTTGCTACATTATATACAATTCCTTTCTCCGGATCAACAATTGAAGGGACACCGATACCGATACCATCTACCTGCTCATTCATCATATTCCGAATAAGCTGGGAAAGCTGGTTTAGCACAGTAGAAGCATCTTGCTGAGCTAAACATGGAACCGACACTTTATTCAAGCAGTTCCCTTTTTCCACTTGGGCTATTCGAATATTGGTTCCTCCTAAATCTATTGACAGTTTCATAGTATATAACATTAAGGTGTTCAACATGTGCAAAATTAAGAAAATGCTTTTTTTTCAGTATTCCCAATTGCGCATATAAATCTTCATTTTGCGCAAACATTACTGTCAATCAAATATTCCACCAAATCTTTTCCTCCAGGTTCACTGACAAAATCGATAAAAACAATACCGCAATTCCGGCTATTCTTTTGTTTTAAATAGTCAGCAATAGGCTTGTTCACCTTATCAGCAAAGACTTTAGGGGTTCCCAAGGGCAGCCCCGTCGCACTTACAAAAGTAATTCCCCACCGACGTGAGGAAACCGGCTCAGCAGACATCCCTTCAATATTACGGACACAAACCCCTACCTTCTTCCCGGCCTCCTCACCCGATTCATATTGATATTCATCTTCGAGCAAAGCCACTCCTTCCTTACCATCTTTATTGCGAAGAGTGAGCAGGCAAGTACTGTCATCCTCCCAACCTACACATGCTGCTCCAGGATAATTATCCATAGCATGATCCCTATGCAGGAAAAGAATCTTTCCACGGCAATCTTTCAGCGTCAGTTCAGGGCGAAAGTCCATCACGAAATAACTTTGATACTCAGGGCTGCTTAAAGAAACGGACAGCAGAGAAGCATAATCCCGCAATTCTCCCCCTTCCTTTTTCAAGGAAACAATCAAAGTCTCAGAAGGATATGTTTGCAGAAAGTGTATAAAAGCAGGTAAAACATCATCTTCCCAATATATATCCTGAAAGGCATGACTGTGAAACACCCCCAGTTTATTACCCTTCTTTTCCAAACGGATATCGAAAGCACGGATGCCTTGCCGTAATTGAGCGGGAATATCTGTTGCTTGTGTTTTCAACATATGCCCTCCTTTGATACTACCGCTATCGTGTGAACCAGGAATAGAAATCTTACATATAGGAAGCGTATCATGGAGAATCCTCATCCACTCAGGCCGCAGTGCAACCTCATCCCGCGCCTCCGCACAAGTATCCTGCAATCTGGAAGCTGTAGCACAAACCGGAGCATTCAATAGAAATATGGTCAAAGCTAATACAACAACTGTTCTTAATCTGTTTCTCTTCATAGTATATTGCTTTTAAGTTTACTGCATGCAAATGTAGAGGGTTCATTCTTTTCCCTCATCCTAAATTGCGTATTTAGTTCTTCATTTTGCGCAAACATCGAAAGCAACATATAGTAACATCTGAGCCAAACGTAATGTACCTTTTCATTACATAAATGTACCTAACGAAAAATGCCATACATTCTCCGTACTGCGTATCTCATCCCAGACGAAGCCCTCCCAAGAAAAGGATTTCAACTCCTCAGGACACTCCAGACGGTTCTTGACAATAAAACGCGTCATCTCTCCGCGACACATCTTGGCATAGATAACGACAGTCTTCGGCTGTCCGGCCTTCCAAACTTGAAACTCGGGCGTAATAACACGCACCTCTTGCTCCACCCGCTTCCAGTCGAACAAATCTTTCATTTCAGCACTTGCCAAATTAATGAGAACACCGCCACAGTTTTTAATTTCCTCTATGAAGTAATCCGTCAACAAAGGCTTCCAATAATCAAACATGGATATTCCACCTTTTTCGGGCAAACGGACATCTCCTTCCAAACGATAGGGTTTGATACCGTCCAGCGGGCGAAGCAACCCATAAAGAAAAGAAGTGATACGCAGATGTTCTTGCGCATAACGAAAATCCTCCGCTGAAAAATCTTTCGGAAGAATGCGTTTAAAAACAGCTCCCGTGTAGGCGCAAACGGCTGGCATCGAACGATTCTCCTCCGAACAGAAATCATGAAAACGCAAACGGTTCTCGGCAGCAATTTTGGTATTCACCCGAAGAAGCCTTTCCAATTCGGATACTGAATACTGCGACATTTCCAACGCATTCCGCACAGCCTCCGTTTCGAATTTCGGGACTGTGACTTCGGGCACGACAACAGAGCAGCGCGCTGCCATGGTCTTTGCACAAGAGATAAAAACAAGCATAGCGATATTTTTTAATGGATACAAAAATAAAGTTTTTTAGTGGAGAATACATATACTTATAAAGTTTTTCCGCAGAATTCACCTCCGTTTCAAGAGTTTTTCATACCTTTACACCTTGTTGGAGAAAAGTGCACGTATTGCCCCCCTCTACTCCCCCAACATCTTGAGATAGAAAAAGAAAAAATAATATATAAAATGACTCACAAATGGAATTATCAACCCATTACACCCGAACAGGCAGAAGCAAGCCAACAACTGGCCCAAGAATTGGGAATTAGCCCAATATTGGGAAAATTGCTGGTGGAGCGGGGAATAACAACGGCAGCGGATGCCCGGAAGTTTTTCCGCCCCCAACTACCGGACTTATACGACCCATTCCTGATGAAGGATATGGATATAGCCGTAGAGCGCCTGAACAAGGCAATGGGAAAGAAAGAGCGCATTCTTGTTTATGGAGATTATGACGTAGACGGTACCACGGCTGTGGCATTGGTCTACAAGTTTATTCAACAGTTCTATTCGAACATCGACTACTATATCCCCGACCGTTACAATGAGGGGTATGGAGTTTCAATCCAAGGAGTAGACTATGCCGCAGAGAGTGGTGTAGGTTTGATTATTGTATTGGACTGCGGTATCAAAGCCGTCGAAGAAATCACATACGCCAAGGAGAAAGGCATTGATTTCATCATCTGCGACCATCATGTCCCCGATGATGTACTGCCCCCTGCTGTAGCCATTCTGAATGCCAAACGGGAAGACAACACCTATCCTTATGAACATCTGTCCGGATGCGGTGTAGGCTTTAAGTTCATGCAGGCATTTGCCCTCAACAACGGTATCGAGTTCCATCACCTTATCCCTTTACTGGACCTTTGCGCCGTCAGTATCGCATCGGATATTGTCCCCATTATGGGTGAAAACCGCATTCTCGCCTACCACGGTTTGAAGCAGTTGAACAGTAATCCCAGCGTAGGCCTGAAAGCAATCATTGATGTCTGCGGACTGACGGACAAGGACATCACCGTCAGTGACATTGTATTCAAAATAGGTCCCCGCATCAACGCCTCCGGACGTATCCAGAACGGGAAAGAAGCTGTTGACTTGCTTACTGAAAAAGATTTCTCTCTTGCCCTGGAGAAAGCCGGACAAATCAACCAATACAACGAGACACGCAAGGACCTGGACAAGACCATGACCGAGGAGGCCAACAAGATTGTAGCTGACCTGGACGGACTTGCCGACCGACGTTCCATCGTATTGTACAATGAAGACTGGCATAAAGGCGTCATCGGCATCGTAGCCTCCCGGCTGACGGAAATCTATTACCGGCCGGCAGTAGTACTGACACGTACGGATGACATGGCAACCGGATCTGCCCGTTCCGTCTCCGGATTCGATGTCTACAAAGCCATTGAATACTGCCGCGACCTTCTGGAAAACTTCGGAGGTCATACCTACGCCGCCGGTCTTTCCATGAAGGTGGAAAATGTACCGGCCTTTATCGAACGCTTCGAAGAGTTCGTATCACAAAATATCCTGCCGGAACAGACATGCGCCGTCATCGACATCAATGCCGAGATTGATTTCAGAGACATCACTCCGAAATTCTTCAGCGACCTGAAGAAATTCAATCCATTCGGACCGGACAATGCCAAACCCATTTTCTGTACGCACAATGTCTATGATTATGGTACCAGCAAAGTCGTAGGCCGTGACCAGGAACATATCAAGCTGGAACTGGTGGATAATAAATCGAACAATGTGATGAACGGCATCGCTTTCGGGCAAAGTTCCCACGTACGCTTCATCAAGACCAAACGTTCCTTCGACATCTGCTATTCCATTGAAGAGAATACCCATAAGAGGGGTGAGGTACAGTTGCAGATTGAAGACATAAAGCCGAATTAAGGCCTCTCCCCTAACCCCACCCCCTCCGGCTCCCCCGTTATCGGGGGAGAGCAATCCCGTAGGGAGGGGAATAAGAATAGTACTGTTTATATAAGGTATAGCAAGAAAGTACTGTATGGTTATGAGTAACAATAGTAACTTCAAAACTCCCCTCCCTACGGAGGAGGGGTTGGGGGTGAGGCTTCTGAAGCAATACTGGGGCTATGACACCTTCCGGGGAATCCAGGAAGACATCATCAACAGCATTACCGAGGGACGGGACACTTTAGGACTGATGCCCACGGGAGGAGGAAAATCCATCACTTTCCAAGTTCCGGCGCTTGCCCAGGAAGGACTTTGCCTGGTCATCACTCCGTTGATTGCCCTTATGAAGGACCAGGTACAAAACCTGAAAAAGCGGGGAATCAAGGCGCTTGCCATCTACTCAGGCATGAGCAGGCAGGAAATCATCGTCACACTGGAGAACTGTATATTCGGCAATTTCAAGTTCCTCTATATCTCCCCCGAAAGGCTCGATACTGAAATCTTCCGCACCAAACTGCAGAAGATGAAAATCAGTATGATTACGGTAGACGAAAGCCACTGCATATCGCAATGGGGCTACGATTTCCGTCCCGCCTATCTGAAGATAGCCGAAATACGCGAACTTCTGCCCGGCGTACCCATCCTGGCATTGACAGCCACCGCCACTCCGGAAGTAGTGAAAGATATCCAGGCCCGTCTGCATTTCCGTGAGGAAAATGTGTTCTGCATGAGTTTCGAACGCAAAAACCTTGCCTATATCGTCCGCAAGACGGAAAACAAGACGGGAGAGCTGTTGCACATCCTGCGCCGTATGCCCGGAAGCGCCATCATCTATGTGCGCAACCGCCGCCGCACCAAGGAAATTACCGAACTGCTGCACAACGAAGACATCACCGCAGATTTCTACCATGCCGGACTGGATGACGCCACCAAAGACATCCGCCAACAACGCTGGCAAACAGGAGAAAGCCGTGTCATGGTCGCCACCAATGCATTCGGTATGGGTATCGACAAACCGGATGTACGGATTGTCATCCACATGGATCTGCCCGATTCCATAGAAGCCTACTTCCAGGAAGCAGGACGTGCCGGAAGGGACGGACAAAAAGCCTACGCGGTCGTCCTTTACGCCAAGTCGGATAAGGCAACACTGCACAAACGCATTCCCGACACCTTTCCTGAAAAAGAATATATAAAGGAAGTATATGAGCATCTTCAATACTATTACCAGATGGCAATGGGAGATGGACAAGGCTGTGTACGCGAGTTCAATATAGAAGACTTTTGCCGAAAGTTCAAGTACTTCCCCGTTCCCGTGGACAGTGCCTTGAAGATTCTGACACAAGCGGGATACTTGGAATATACAGACGAACAAGACAATGCATCCCGGCTACTGTTCACTATCCGTCGAGACGAACTTTATAAACTGAGAGAGCTCGGCGAAGATATGGACAAACTCATCCAAACCATTCTCCGCTCCTATACCGGGGTCTTCACAGACCATGCTTTCATCAATGAAGATTCACTGGCCATACGCACTGGACTCACACGCCGGCAAGTGTATGAACAGCTCATCCACCTAGCCAAGCTACATATCGTCAGTTACATCCCCCGCAAAAAGACACCATATATAATATACACGCGAGAGAGGGTTGAAATGCGCCACCTGCAAATCCCTCCCACCGTGTACGAGGAACGCAAAGAGCGATATGAGAAACGCATAAGTGCCATGCTGGATTACGTGAGCAGCGATACCGTGTGCCGTAGCCGGATGCTGCTACACTACTTCGGAGAGAAGAACGAGCATAACTGCGGGCAGTGCGACACTTGTATCAATTTGAAGAACAAGAAACCTTCCGGCCACCTTTCGGAAAAGGAACTTTCTGAAAAGATTCTTCAAGCCCTATCTGATAAACCACAAACTCCAGCCACTTTGGCAGAACAGATACCAGACGATAAAAACATGCTCATCGATGTGTTACATGAATTGTTGGACGAAGGCAAGGTAATTGCTGTCAACGGAATGCTTCAAATCAAAAAATAATTCATTACTTTTGCCGTTGGAAAAGAATGTCCTGCCGCTGAGAGGAACATCTCCTATCAACCATGCCCCTCCTTTTCCTTTTTAATTTTTAATTCTTTAAATTTTAATCACCTATGGGATTCTTTAAATCTTTTTTCTCCGGCAAGTCAGACAGTCCGGCAAATGAGAAACAAAAAAACGAACAGAAGAATTTTGAGATATTCAAGTATGACGGTATGCGCGCACAACGCATGGGCCGTACAGACTACGCCATCAAATGCTTCACTGAAGCCCTTGCCATTCAGGAAGACTTCGAGACCATGGGATATCTCGCCCAAGTCTACACCCAGACCAGCGAACTGGACGAGGCGCACAAACTGCTGGAACGTATGACCGAAATAGAGCCGGAACATACCTCCACCTACCTCAGTCTAGCCAACGTATGCTACATGCAGGAAGACTATCCCGCCATGGCAGGAGCGGCAAAGAAAGCTATCGAAATAGAAGAGGGCAACGCCATGGCACACTACCTGCTCGGCAAAGCAGACAATGGGCAAGGGGACGGCATCATGTGCATCGCTCATCTTACGAAAGCCATCGTACTGAAAGATGATTTCATCGAAGCACGTCTGCTCCGTGCCGAAGCACTGGTCCAAATGCAGCAATACAAGGAAGCGATGGAAGACATAGACACCATTCTGGCACAAGACCCGGAAGACGAAAGTGCCATCTTGCTCCGCGGAAAGATAGAAGAAGCTACGGGAAACAAAGAAAAAGCAGAAAGCAGTTATCAGAAAGTGACAGAGTTGAATCCCTTCAACGAACAAGCCTTCCTCTACTTAGGACAGCTTTACATCACCCAAAACAAGCTGGCAGAAGCCATCGAGCTCTTTACGGAAGCCACAGAACTGAACCCTAATTTCGCAGAGGCCTATCATGAGCGCGGACGTGCCAAGTTGCTGAACGGAGACAAGGAAGGCTCTGCGGAGGACATGAAGAAAGGACTGGAACTCAATCCTAAAGAGATACAGAACTTTAACGGACAATATGGTAACCAACCGGGGGGAAGTACCGGTAATATCCTAGGATTATAACAAATTCAATTATTGCCGCCAATGAAACGAAATTTATTTCTATCAGTACTTTTTGTACTGATGTTCGCACCTGCCCATGCACAGCAAGTGAACATATTGTCCTATAACGTACATAATTGCATCGGTATGGACAAGGAGTACAATTACCGACGCATTGCCAATGTTATCAGTCAAACTTCTCCGGACATAGTCGCCCTGCAGGAACTTGACAGTGTAACGGTGCGCAACAAAGGAATCCATGCTCTCGGAGAACTAGAAAAACTGACCGGAATGCACGGGACTTATGCAGCAGCCATTCCTTTTCAGGGTGGAAGCTACGGCATCGGAATCCTCTCCAGAGAGATACCCATAAAATACAAAATCATTCCAATGCCCGGACGGGAAGAAAAACGTACCCTCATTATTGCAGAATTTAAAGATTATGTATTTTGTGCCACACACCAGTCCCTCACTCCAGAAGACCAGCTCCTTGCCGTACCATTGATAGAAAAAGCCTTGCAAAACGTCGATAAGCCCATCTTTATGGCAGGCGACATGAACTCTGCACCAGCAAGCGCTCCCCAGCTGGAATTGGCAAAACATTTTGCCACCCTCAATGACACAACCTCTTATACTTTCCCGGCAGACCGTCCCAACCGATGTATAGACTACATCTACGGCTATTCCAAGAATGGGTATCGGTTTGACGTACAATACCGGAAAGTCATAGAAGACACCATTTCATCCGACCATCGTCCGGTTCAAGTCATTGTACAAGTTAAAGGGAAATAAGTTAAATTGCTACTATCCCTAAAAAAAACATTGTTTTTTGTTTGTATATAAAAGAAAAGCATTACTTTTGTCACGTAATTCAAAAACAGAGAATACAAGTATGAAGTCATTTACTTATGCATATTACTTCTTTTTTTACTTTTACTTTAGCCAGAAAGTAGAGCGGGAGTTTGTATGTATCAAGTGACAGTGATGCTTAAGGACTGAATAGAGAAACAAGTAAATATACAGAATCCCGCTCCATCGTATGGAAGCGGGATTTTTTTTATAGCATAACCAAGAAAATAAAAATAATGAAAAAGGTAGCCATTCAAGGAACATTAGGCTCGTATCACGACATCGCCGCACACAAGTACTTCGAAGGAGAAGAAATAGAGTTAATCTGTTGCGCCAACTTTGAAGACGTGTTCGGTGCCATCAAAAAAGACAGTCAGACCATAGGAATGCTGGCAATAGAAAACACCATTGCAGGTAGTTTGCTGCATAACAATGAGCTATTACGCCAAAGTGGCGCACAGATTGTCGGCGAGTACAAGCTGCGTATTTCCCATAGTTTTGTCTGCCTGCCCGATGAAGACTGGGATGATATTACCGAAGTCAACTCCCACCCTATCGCCCTGATGCAATGCCGCGAATTCCTGGGGCAACACCCCGGAATCAAAGTGGTGGAAGGCGAAGATACCGCCCGCAGTGCCGAAATCATCCAACAGGAACATCTGAAAGGCCATGCAGCTATCTGCTCCAAAGCTGCTGCAGAGCGTTATGGCATGAAGGTCCTGCAGGAAGGTATCGAAACCAACAAACATAACTTCACCCGTTTCCTGGTCGTAGCCGACCCTTGGCAAGTAGATGAACTGAACCGGCATCGCAGCAAGGACGTCAACAAGGCAAGCATGGTATTCACACTTCCCCATACTGAAGGAAGCCTTTCCCAGGTATTGTCTATTTTGTCTTTCTACCGCATCAACCTGACCAAGATACAATCACTGCCCATCATCGGGCGTGAATGGGAATACCAGTTTTACGTAGATGTCGTCTTCGACAATGTGCTGAGATATAAACAATCCATTGCGGCCATCACACCGCTGACCAAAGAACTGAAAATATTAGGAGAATATGAAGATGGAAAATCAAACGTGTAGAATAAAGCCTGCCGACCGCCTGGCAAGCGTAAGCGAATACTACTTCTCGAAGAAGCTGAAAGAAGTGGCACAAATGAATGCCGAAGGAATGGATGTCATCAGCCTGGGAATCGGAAGCCCCGACATGCCGCCTTCCGAAAAGACAATCCGGACACTTTGCGAAGCTGCCTGCAATCCGGACGGACATGGTTACATGCCCTACGTAGGTATCCCCGAACTGCGCCGCGGTTTTGCGGACTGGTACAAAAAATGGTACGGTGTAGCATTGAATCCCAACACAGAGATACAACCGCTCATCGGCTCCAAAGAAGGCATCCTGCACGTGACGCTGGCCTTTGTCAACCCCGGTGAACAAGTATTGGTTCCCAATCCCGGCTATCCCACCTATACTTCATTAAGCAAGATTCTGGGTGCCGAGGTCGTGAACTATAACTTGAAAGAAGAAAACGGCTGGATGCCCGACTTCGACGAGCTGGAACGGATGGACATGAGCCGTGTAAAACTGATGTGGACCAACTATCCCAATATGCCCACCGGGGCGAACGCAACACCGGAACTGTACCGGAAACTGGTGGACTTCGCACGCCGCAAGGACATCGTCATCGTAAACGACAACCCCTACAGTTTCATCCTGAACGAACATCCCATCAGCATCCTCAGTATTCCGGGTGCCAAAGAGTGCTGCATAGAATTCAATTCCATGAGCAAAAGCCACAACATGCCGGGATGGCGTATCGGCATGCTTGCCTCGAATGCCGACTTCGTGCAATGGATATTGAAAGTAAAGAGCAACATCGACAGCGGTATGTTCCGTGCCATGCAACTGGCAGCCGCCACTGCCCTGGAAGCAGAGCAAGACTGGTATGACGGCAACAACGCGAATTACCGCAACCGCCGTCAGTTGGCAGGAGAAATCATGCATACCCTGGGTTGCACCTACGACGAAAACCAGGTAGGCATGTTCCTCTGGGGCAAGATACCCGACAGCTGTACAGACGTGGAAGAACTGACTGAACACGTGCTGCATAAAGCCAGAGTGTTCATTACTCCCGGATTTATCTTCGGAAGTAACGGGAAACGGTATATCCGCATCTCCCTCTGCTGTAAGGACAATAAACTGGCAGAAGCATTGAAGCGTATCAAGGACATGAAATAAATGCTTACAAGTAAGAGATGAACACTCTAAAGCCGGAATCCCGTTTACTAAAACTCCACCGGAGATTTACTAAAACGGGAGGAACGATTTAGTAAATCTTCTCCGACGTTTTACTAAATCTCCGGGACCTTGCTCAGAAAGTCTTCTGAAAAGGGGGAAACGTCACAAGGAAGAAAAAGCATAATTAAAGAATATTATTAAACAAATAAAGAATATGGAACTCGAATTAGAACCTATCACATTACCTGGTGTTGAAGACAAACGCCCTATGGTAATAGCCGGCCCCTGCAGTGCCGAAACCGAAGAACAAGTAATGAGCACCGCCAAACAATTGGCAGACAAAGGCCTCAAGCTATTCCGTGCCGGCATCTGGAAACCGCGCACCAAACCGGGCGGCTTCGAAGGAGTAGGCGTAGACGGCCTTGCATGGCTGAAGGAGGTAAAGAAAGAAACCGGCATGTACGTTTCAACAGAAGTTGCTACCGCCAAACATGTATACGAATGCCTAAAGGCTGGAATTGACCTTCTTTGGGTAGGTGCACGTACCACCGCCAATCCTTTCGCCGTACAGGAAATTGCCGATGCACTGAAAGGCGTAGATATCCCGGTACTGGTGAAGAATCCGGTAAATCCTGACCTGGAGCTGTGGATTGGAGCTTTGGAACGTATCAACAATGCAGGCTTGAAACGTCTGGGTGCCATCCACCGCGGGTTTAGCAGCTATGACAAAAAGCTCTACCGTAACTTGCCCCAATGGCATATCCCCATTGAGCTGCGCCGCCGAATTCCCAACCTTCCTATTATCTGTGACCCCAGCCACATAGGTGGAAAGCGCGAACTGGTTGCTCCACTCTGCCAGCAAGCTATGGATTTGGGCTTCAACGGACTGATTATCGAGAGCCACTGCAACCCGGACTGTGCCTGGAGCGATGCAGCCCAGCAAGTCACCCCGGATGTGCTGGATTACATCCTCAACCTGCTGGTCATCCGCAAGGAAACACAAAGCACCGAGAACCTCAGCGAATTGCGCAAGCAGATAGACGAATGCGACAACAATCTTATTCAGGAGCTGGCCAAACGGATGCGTGTGGCACGTGAAATCGGTACATACAAAAAAGAGCATGACATGACCATCCTGCAAACCGGACGCTACAACGAAATCCTCGAGAAACGCGGCTCGCAAGGCGCATTGTGTGGCATGGATGCTGAATTCATCAAAAAGGTATTTGAGGCGATACACGAAGAGAGTGTGAGGCAACAAATGGAAATTATAAATAAGTAATTATTTAATATGCTAATGTGCCAATGTGCTAATTGGCTGCGCAGTGATGCCGCATGGCAATTAGCACATTAGCACATTAGCACATTAGCACATTAGCACATTAAACATCATGAGAATACTAATACTTGGAGCCGGGAAAATGGGCTCTTTCTTTACAGATATATTGAGTTTCCAGCATGAGACGGCTGTGTTCGACGTCAATCCGCACCAACTGCGTTTTGTCTACAACACCTACCGCTTCACCACACTGGAAGAAATCAAGGACTTCGAGCCGGAGCTGGTCATCAATGCCGTTACGGTGAAATACACGCTGGACGCTTTCCGCCAAGTGCTGCCAGTACTGCCTAAGGACTGCATCATCAGTGACATTGCTTCGGTAAAGACCGGATTGAAGAAATTTTACGAAGAAAGCGGTTTCCGATATGTATCGACACATCCCATGTTCGGCCCTACTTTTGCCAGTCTCAGCAATCTGAATACAGAGAATGCCATCATCATCAGCGAAGGTGACCACTTGGGAAAAATCTTCTTCAAGGACCTCTACCAGACAATGAAACTGAACATCTTCGAATATACATTCGACGAGCATGATGAGACTGTAGCCTATTCGCTGTCCATTCCGTTTGTATCCACCTTCGTGTTTGCAGCGGTAATGAAACACCAGGAAGCTCCAGGCACTACATTCAAGAAGCACATGGCTATTGCCAAAGGACTGCTGAGTGAAGATGACTACTTGCTCCAAGAAATTCTCTTCAACCCGCGCACTCCCTCACAAGTGGAGAACATCCGCCTGGAACTGAAGAATCTGCTGGAAATCATCAACAACAAGGATGCGGAAGGCATGAAGAAGTATCTGACCAAAATCAGAGAAAAGATTAAATAGATAAAATGTCCATTGTGAAAACATCAGGTTCCCTCGTCCTCAACGAGGGATTTTTCCTATCTTTGCACTGTTAATAGAACCGCTTTCATGATAGACCAACCCACTATAGACAGAATTCTCGATGCCGCACAAATATACGATGTCGTATCGGACTTCGTTACCCTGCGCAAACGCGGCGTGAATTATGTAGGACTGTGTCCCTTCCACGATGACAAAACCCCTTCTTTCTATGTATCCCCCGCCAAAGGGCTCTGCAAGTGCTTTGCCTGTGGAAAAGGAGGAAATGCAGTGCATTTCATCATGGAGCACGAACAGATGTCTTATCCTGAGGCGCTGAAATATCTCGCAAAAAAATACGGCATTGAAATCAAAGAACGCGAACTATCCAGCGAGGAGAAGATAGCACAGAGCGAACGGGAAAGCCTCTTCATTGTGAACAACTTTGCCCGTGACTACTTCCAGAATATCCTAAAGAACCACGTAGACGGACGGAGTATCGGCATGGCCTATTTCCGCAGCCGCGGCTTCCGGGATGACATCATCGAGAAGTTCCAGTTGGGCTATTGTACCGAGAGCCACGATGCCCTTGCCCAGGAAGCTTTGAAAAAAGGCTATAAAAAGGATTATCTTGTCAAGACCGGCCTCTGCTACGAGACGGACGACCACCGACTGCGCGACCGCTTCTGGGGTCGGGTCATCTTTCCGGTACACACTCTCTCCGGCAAGGTGGTGGCTTTCGGGGGACGTGTGCTTGCCGGCGCCACCAAAGGCGTCAAGGTGAAGTACGTCAACTCGCCTGAATCGGAGATTTACCATAAAAGCAATGAACTGTACGGCATATATTTTGCCAAACAAGCCATTGTGAAACAAGACCGTTGTTTTCTGGTCGAAGGTTATACAGACGTCATTTCCATGCACCAATCGGGCATAGAGAATGTGGTTGCCTCTTCGGGCACAGCATTGACATCCGGACAAATCCGGATGATTCATCGTTTCACCAACAATATGACAGTGCTCTACGACGGTGACGCTGCCGGTATAAAGGCCTCTATCCGAGGTATTGATATGTTGCTGGAAGAAGGCATGAACGTCAAAGTCTGCCTCCTGCCCGATGGTGACGACCCGGACTCCTTTGCACGCAAACACAATGCGACGGAGTTCCAGGCCTTCATACAAGAGAATGAAACGGACTTTATCCGCTTCAAAACCAATCTGTTGCTGGAAGATGCTGGAAAAGACCCCATCAAGCGTGCCGAGCTTATCGGAAACCTTGTGCAGAGCATTTCCATCATTCCCGAAGCCATTGTGCGTGATGTCTATATCAAGGAGTGCGCCCAATTATTGCACGTAGAAGATAAACTGCTGGTTTCTGAGGTTGCCAAGCGTCGCGAAAAGCAAGCCGAGCAACAAGCTGAGCGAGCAGAATGTGAGCGTCGGTCGGCCAATGCCGCAAGAGCCAATGCAGAAACGGGGGTCAATGGCAGTCATACTGCAGCTACCAACCCCGACGCACAACAAGCTGGCTATCCGTCCCAATCACTGCCTGCCGGTCTCCCTTCCGAAACACCTCCACCTTTTCCACCCGAGGAAGAATATGTATCCTTCATCCCGCAGGAGGGCAAGGAGGGCCAGGAGTTCTATAAATACGAACGACTTATTCTGAAGATGGTAGTGCTCTATGGTGAGCGGGTGATGTGCAATGTCACCAATGAAGAGGGGCAGGAAACCCCTATCACTGTAACTGAATATATAGTCAATGATTTAAAAGAAGACGAACTTGCCTTCCACAATCCGCTTCACCGGCAAATCCTGACAGAGGCTGCCGAACGTATCCACAATGAGGGTTTTACCGCCGAACGGTATTTTGTGGCGCATCCCGACCCCGTCATCAGCAAGCTGAGTGTGGAGCTTATCAGCAACCGCTATCAGTTAAGGAAATCACAGATAGAACAAATGGTAACGGACGAAGAACGCCTCTATGAGCTAATTCCACGGTTAATGATAAACTTCAAATATGCCATCGTCTGCGAAGAATTGAAGCATACCCTATTTGCGTTACAGAACCCTGCCATAGCCAATGATGAAACCCAGTGTAACAGCATCATGGAGCGCTACAACGAATTGAACAAAGTAAAAAGCATCATGGCAAAGCGGCTGGGAGACAGAGTCATCCTGAATTTTTAAATTCAATTCGGGGAGTTCTCCGTCAAGAATTATGCCTGATTAAATTCATAAATTCCTCGCGAGTCTTCGCTTGGTTGAATGCTCCGGTAAAATCGGATGTAGTGGTAATGGAGTTCTGTTTCTCTACTCCGCGCATCTGCATGCACATGTGTTTGGCTTCCACAACAACCATAACCCCCAGCGGATTCAGCGTCTCCTGAATACACTCTTTTATTTGGAGAGTCATACGTTCCTGCACTTGCAGGCGGTGAGAGAAAATATCCACTACGCGGGCTATCTTGCTCAGTCCGGTAATGTAGCCGTTAGGAATATATGCCACATGTGCCTTTCCGTAGAAGGGAAGCATGTGATGTTCGCAAAGCGAGAAGAAGTCAATGTCTTTCACAATCACCATCTGACTGTATTCCTCTTGAAATTTGGCCGAACGGAGTACCTCGTGCGGGTCCATATGATACCCTTTCGTCAACGACAACATGGCCTTCGCCACCCGTTCAGGTGTCTTCTGCAAACCTTCACGTCCGGCATCTTCACCCAACAGAGTAAGGATGCGGTGATAATGTTCCTTCAATTCATCTAATGAAGGAGATACAATTTCTTCTTTTCCTAACATGATAATTCTTTATAAGGGGATGTTTATCTGCTCTTTCACGATAGAAACTTCCTTGAATACACCAGTAGCCCGCAACTGACGCATCATGGCATCCGCTTCTTCGATACTGCGGAAATCTCCTGCACGGCACAGCCAACGAGGGGGATTGAAAGAGGTATAAACTGTAAGTTCGGGAAAATGTTCCTTGATGCGGGTAGCTACCGCATAAGCTTCGTTCTTGGCCTGACGGGTATTATTCCCTGCATAAACTTGTATGCGGTAACCCGAACTTTTAATCACTTTCTGCTCATCCGAACCGGCAGGAACATACTCCGAACCTATCAATGCCGCAATGCGTGCATCTTGATGGATAGTCACCTTGCCTTGTCCCGGCACATTACGTTCCAGGCTTTTCACAATATTATTCTGCGCTACAGAAATCGTTGCAAAAGCGAAACATGCAACTAAAAGTAAACCAAGCTTTTTCATGAGTCAATATCTTTATATAACGGAAAATGGAAAGCTGAAAATGGAAAATAGAAAATGAAAAACAGTCATGCAGATACAACATGCAATCCATTTTCAATTTTCAACTTTCAGCTTTCAACTATTTAATTAAAGGCATCGATGATACCCTTGAAGTCAGAAACCTTCAAGGCAGCACCACCAATCAGACCGCCGTCAACATCCGGGTTGGCAAACAGTTCCTTTGCATTAGAAGGCTTACAGCTGCCACCATAAAGGATAGAGCAGTTGTCAGCAATTTCCTTACCATACTTTTCAGCAATCAAGGAACGGATGAAAGCGTGGATTTCCTGTGCTTGTTCTGCAGTAGCAGTCTTACCGGTACCGATAGCCCAAACCGGCTCGTAAGCCAAAATAATCTTAGAGAAATCTTCGGCAGACAAAGAGAATACAGAAGCCAGCTGAGCGGCTACCACTTCATTCTGCTTGTTTGCTTCACGTTCTTCCAATACCTCACCGATACAGAAAATCGGAGTCAGACCGTTAGCCAAAGCCAATTTTACTTTTTCTTCCAGAATAGCAACTGTTTCACCATAGTAAGCACGACGTTCAGAGTGACCCAGAATGACATATTTTGCACCAGTAGAAGCAACCATAGCAGCTGATACTTCGCCGGTATATGCGCCTGACTCCTTGTCTGCACAGTTTTCTGCACCTACACCAATCTTGGCAGCGTCTACCAAAGGAGTAACAGATGCCAGGTGGATAAACGGAGTACAGATGATTACATCACAGTTAGGCTTTTCGTTAGCCAATGTTTCATTCAGTTCTTTTGCAAGAGCAATACCCTCTTGGAGGGTTTTGTTCATTTTCCAGTTTCCTGCAACAATGTTTTTTCTCATTTTGTTTTATTATTAAAAGGGTTAATGTATTTACTATTTGACAATTTACTATTTACTATTTGATACTATTGTTGTCTGAGGCGTTGTTTCTCCCGGCGCCTTACGACTAAAATATCGACACAAAGCACCATCATCAGAGGAAGGATGAACCACAGCAACACATAGCCTATTGTTTGTAAGTCACTTTCCTGCTTCTGCTTGCCCAATTCCAACTTGTCCAGGCTATCGGTCAGCACATATTCATCAGGCAGCCGGTTGTCACTCCACTTATTCAAAATTGTTCCGTCCTTTACCAACAGCAAACCGGGATTTGAACGGATAATGGTCTTCAGCGTAATATCATCTGTCTGGCAGAAAGGGTATTCCGCTCCAGTCTTGTCACGCCACAATTCTATCTCGTCTTCCGGAGATGAAGTCAAGGCATAAAAGCCATAACCATGCTCCACACTGTAATCGTATATTTCATTGATAAGGTCGATGTTACTGTCGTCCGCTCCTTCTATCCGATGGGCAACCAGCAGAAACGTATATCCTTTATCCGACAGTACGCTGTCCGTTATATCTTCCCATGTATCCAGACTCATCATGGAAAAATCATGAATGGGAGGTTCATAACCTTTTTCCTTCAGTATCGTACGCGATTCTACAAACGTCCATGTACTGTCCGGATAGTTGTCCAATGTAAATTCCTGACGCTTTCCTCCTTTTTCCAAAATGAACCGGCTTTCAAACACGCTTGGTTTAGCACCTTCCGGAATTTCCATGCCCGCCTTGATATTCGCTCCAATTCTGTAAGGTCGGAAATCAAGTATCGGCAAATTCTCCAGGCAATAGAAGGACAACGCAAACACAAATAGAAACGTATACATGGAAATCATCCACTCCATCTTCGGAGTAATGAAACGCACCAGTAAATCCTGCCACTTGAATACAGATACTGCCGCCACCAACAATACTACGTTCTTGCCGAAAGTCTGCCAATTGGTCAATATCCACGCATCACCGAAGCATCCGCAGTCGGATACCGGATTCGCCAAAGCCAGATAAAGTGTTAGCGGAGTCATTACAACCATCAGCAATAATGCCAATACAGATGCCACCTTCCGGCGTATACCCAAAAACAAGAAAACACCTACACTGAACTCTATGGCAGACAACGCTATCCCTACCAGCAAGGGCGCATAAGAAGGAAACCAGGAAATCATGCCGAAAGCCGTCAGGTAATCTTGAATTTTATAGAAGAAACCCAACGGATCAACAGCTTTCACAAATCCGGAAAATATGAACAAAGCCCCCAGCAGAAAACGGCAGAGGTTCACCCAAACTTTCCCGACAATATGTTTCTTGTCAATCTCCAAATTCAATCTTAATTAAGCCGAATACAGAATAGTTAATCATATCCATATAGTTGGCATCAATACCTTCCGAAACCAAAGTCGCTCCGGACAAGCTTTCAATCTGCTTTGTCCGATAAATCTTCATCAATATCAAATCCGTATACGAACTGATACGCATACTACGCCAAGCCTCATCATAATCATGATTTTTGGCAAGCATCAACTCCAAAGAGGTTTTGGCATATTTATCATACAGCACCAACGCCTCTTCATTGGTCATATCGGCAGCTTCGGCATAACCAAGCTCCAACTGTATCAATCCTACAATTCCATAGTTGACAATAGCTATGAATTCAGAACGGATGCCTTCGTCTACCAAAGTCACCCCTTTCGTTTCAATACTTCTGATACGGTTGGCTTTGATGAATATCTGATCTGTTACGGAAGACGGACGAAGAATGCGCCACGCCGGACCGTAATCATGAAGTTTCTTAGAGAACAAGTCACGGCAAACCGCAATGACATGTTCAAATTGTTGCTTGGTATCTTTCATTTCCTTTTTTCACAGTGCGCTGCAAAGATAGGAATAATTAAAGAAAAAGAAAAAGAGGGCACTCTAAAATCTATTAAAGTACCCTCTTCTATAGAGATTGTTTACGTTTTTATGAGCAGCGCAATACTTGTCCCGGTCTCAGGATTGTTTTACGCGTAATTCTGTTCAGTTTGCAAAGCTTGTCGATGGAGGTTCCCTGACGTGCTGCAATCCGTCCCAATGTGTCTCCCTTCTTTACCTTATAGAACAGACCTTCACCCGATGCCATGCTACGCGCCGTACCGGAAGAGCCTTTTGTCTTATGGAAAGTATAGGAATCAGCTACGATATCCTGCTTTTCAAAATCAAACATAAGCGCAGGATTGATGGGAATACCCAAGAAACGGGTTTCAAAGTGAAGGTGTGAACCGGTAGAACGTCCGGTATTTCCTCCCAATGCAATCGGTTCGCCGGCTTTTACCAACTGGTTTGTATCAACTAATTGTTTAGACAAGTGTCCGTAAACTGTTTCCAAGCCATTGTCGTGACGAATAACGACGTATTTGCCGTATCCACGACGACCTTGATTCTTGACAACGCGTACTTTTCCATCAAAAGCCGCACGGATTGTATCGCCTACATACACCTTGATATCCAAACCATAATGAGCTCTTCTTCTCCGGGGACGGTAACCGAATACATCTGTGATACGGGTATTGGGAGTAGGCATACAGAAACCTGTCAAATCAAATGTATAGCTCTCAGGCACAATCGCATTGCCATAGGCTTGTACGAATTCGTTGTTCCAGTTGGGATACAAATCCAAACCCGGATACAATGATTGTTCCGCACGTATCTGTTTTTGCAAAGCCAGTGAATCAACACTCTTAAGTTTTCTGTCGATAGGGGCCTGGCGGGCAATCAGGTCTTGCGAGAAAGAATTCAAGCTAACCATTGCCGTCGCAGCCAATAAAGCAGTTTTTATCCAATTAAAATTCATCCGTTTCGTCATTCATTTTGATATCCGTTGCAAGCATCTCGGCAAATCAAACACCACTTGTTCTACGCGAATATCCAGATTGATTTTCAAAAATTCTCCCAAAGGTAACATTTCTCTCTGAAAAACGACATCAGTCATTAACTATTTTTTCGAAGAGGAGGAAACTGTAAAGCTCGCAAAGATGTCTTAATCCCCTATAGATAGGAGATTTACAAGCAAACATGTTTTACAACATAAAATGCAATAAAAGTGCATGTTTAACCGTTTTTTCAGCTAATGGCAGCCCAATTAACGTTCGTTTTTCTCAACGCTTTCAGTTGTCGCCACAAGACCTCGTTCTCAGGCAACATGCCATGTGGATCTGCATCCACCACCGTTTGCGCTACTTCACGGACATATTGCAGCAGTTGTCCGTCACGGGCTATATCGGCAATCTTCAGATCGAAAGCAATGCCGCTCTGCTGTGTCCCTTCCAAATCTCCAGGACCACGTAGTTTCAAGTCTGCTTCCGCTATTTCAAAGCCGTCATTAGTCCGCACCATTATCTCCAAACGCTTCCTTGTATCCTCCGCCAACTTGTAGCCGGTAACCAGGATACAATAGGACTGGTCAGCTCCACGTCCTACACGTCCCCGAAGCTGATGAAGCTGGGACAGCCCGAAACGCTCGGCGTTCTCAATCACCATCACCGAAGCATTGGGCACATTTACACCTACCTCAATCACGGTGGTAGCCACCATTATCTGTGCCTCGCCGGATACAAACAATTGCATCTGAGCATCCTTTTCAGCAGGTTTCATCTTTCCATGTACCTTGCAAACCCTACACTCGGGAAACTCTTCACAAACATGCAGATACCCTTCTTCAAGGTTCTTTAAGTCAATCTTTTCGCTTTCCTTAATCAGCGGGTAGACAATATAGACCTGCCGGCCTTCGGCAATCTGCTTGTGCATGGACTGATACAAGCTTATCCGACGGCTATCAAACTGATGAAGAGTGACAATCGGTTTACGTCCGGGAGGCAATTCATCGATGACAGACACATCCAAATCGCCATAAAGCGTCATTGCCAATGTACGGGGAATCGGGGTTGCCGTCATCACCAATACATGGGGAGGCTGCACATTCTTTGTCCACAACCGTGCCCGTTGGGCCACACCGAAACGATGCTGCTCGTCAATCACAACCAAACCGAGCGAAGCAAAATTCACCGTATCTTCAATGACGGCATGGGTACCTATCAGTATATGTATGTCTCCCGTCAACAAACCGACAAGGATAGCTTCGCGCCGCTTGCCCTTAACAGAACCGGTCAACAGTTCCACACGTACCTCCATTCCATACAGCAGCTCACGGATGGTTTCATAGTGCTGGTTTGCCAAAATCTCGGTAGGTGCCATCATGCATGCCTGAAAACCATTATCGAGCGCCATCAACATACTCATCAGTGCGACAAGCGTCTTTCCACTTCCCACATCCCCTTGCAGCAAGCGGTTCATCTGCTTTCCTGAGCCTACATCCTTACGGATTTCCTTCAATACCCGCTTCTGTGCATTGGTCAGTTCAAAAGGAAGATTACGGGAGTAGAAGGTATTGAACACTTCGCCCACCCTTTCAAAAATATAACCGCGATATTTCCGCTGACGGTCTTTTGCATACCTCAGAATATTCAACTGTACGTAAAAGAGCTCCTCAAACTTCAGGCGATACTGTGCCTTACGCAATAAATCCGGATTAGCGGGAAAGTGTATATTGACCAAAGCTTCCGTCAACGGCATCAGATGATGCTCGGCAAGTATAGCGGGAGAAAGGGTCTCGGGCAACGGCTCACGCAACTGCTGCACCACCGTATTCATCATCTTCTCGATGGCATGCGAATTGAGAGAACTCCGTTTCATCTTTTCAGTCGTATTATAATAAGGTTGTAACCCCATGGACGACAATTTCAAATCCGAAGCAGAGTCTATATCCGGATGAGCCATATTTATTCTACCATTGAAGAAGGTCGGTTTTCCAAACACAATATATTCCTGATGCACTTTATACTTCCCTACCAAATATTTGATGCCCTGGAACCAAACCAGGTCCACCACCCCCGTACCGTCCGAGAAATGAGCAATCAACCTGCGCTGGCGCCCTTCTCCAGCCGTCTCAAAACTTAGTATTTCACCTTTCAGCTGAATATAGGGCATCGTCCCATCGATCTCCTGAATATAATAAATCCGACTGCGGTCTACATATTTATATGGAAAGTAATATAGCAAATCGTGCAAGGAGTAAATGCCCAATTCCTTATTGAGCACCGAAGCACGCTGCGGCCCGACGCCCGACAAATATTTTATGTCACGCGTGGCTAAATCGAACATGAACCTATCAGAGCTGTGGCTATTTTTAAATCAAAAGGAGTGGTTATTTTAATGTTTTCCCGATTTCCCGGCGTCAAAAAGACAGATACACCCAATGCCTCCACCACAGAAGCATCATCGGTAAAATGGGGTGTATAGGGCTGCTCGTATGCCGCTTTCAGCAGTTCCGCATCAAAAACCTGGGGAGTCTGCACCAATCTATAATCATCCCTGCCGACAGTCACACTGCTTTCCCCTTCCATACGGCGAACGGTCTCCACCACACCGATTACCGGAATTACGGCCTTTTTCTCGGCTGCCAAGTCATAACAGCGTGCAATCACTTCCCGGGCCACGAACGGACGCACCCCATCGTGCACACCGACCAAAGCAGGTGTCTTGACCAAAGCCAAACCGTTCTTTACGGAGTGGAACCGCGTCTCCCCTCCATCTGCAATGGCATGCGGCAATGAAAAACAGTACTCCCTGCACAGCTGCCTCCAGTAATCCTGCTGGCTGTGGGGAAGCACCAATATTATCCGTATCTCAGCATTGTAGTCATAAAACGCCTCCAGAGTGCGCATCAAAACAGGTTTCCCCCCTATCGGGAGAAACTGTTTGGGGAGTTCGGTCCCCATGCGCAAGCCCTTGCCACCGGCAACAATCAGAGCATACTGAACCATTTATGATTTATGATTTATGATTTATGATTTATGATTTTAAATCATAAATCCGTTACGCACATAGCTTCTTTCAGTTCCTGCACCTTCTCTTTGCCTTGCAACAGCTCCACTACGGCCAATGCAAACTCCATGGCAGCGCCCGGTCCTTTACCAGTGATGATATTGCCGTCTCTTTCTACCGGAGCACCCGTACATTCGGCACCTTCCAAATACTGTTCAAAGCCGGGATAGCAAGTAGCCTTCTTGCCTTTCAGCAATCCCAGCTTACCCAATACCATAGGAGCCGCACAAATAGCAGCAATCGGTTTCTGCTCTTGGGCAAAACGCAGTACCAGATTACGCAGTTCTCCACACTTCTCCAAAGTGGACGCACCCGGCATACCGCCAGGCAATAATACAAGCTCTGCATCAAAGAAGTCGCAGTTCACTACATTCTTATCGCACAAGACCGGAACATCGTGTGCTCCCGTCACTATTTCATCAGGGGTTACCGTCACCATTTCTACGTTCAGTCCGGCGCGTCTCATCACATCCACAGAAGTAAAAGCTTCTATTTCTTCAAATCCGTCGGCAAAAAAAACATAAACTGTACCCATAATTGTTCCTCCTCTTATTTTAGATTAAAATAATACGTTATTGTTCCCGTCTGATTGTTCAAGCCGCTTACCGCATTGAAACGGGCTTTCTTGGCAGCATCCTCTGCCGCTTTCCGCAATGCGGGATTGACGGTATTGGTCTGGCGGTTGATGCTGGTTGCTATCACATGTCCGGCAGGGTTCACTGTGATGGTCACCACAACCCTACCTTCATCCTGCACATTATATACCGGCCGCGGCAATCCGCCCTCACCAAGAGAACGTCCGCCCAAATTAAACGAGCCGTAGCCTCCCGTACCCGAAGTGGCTCCGGACGGAGCATTTCCCGTAGGACTTCCTTGAATACCTTCGCCTTCCGTATCGCCTTTACTACCCATTTGGGCACCTTTGCCAAAAGCGCCAACTACCCGTTTACGGGCAGCTTCCTCGGCTTCCTTACGTTCCCGTTCGGCTTTTGCCGCTGCCAGTTTGCGGGCCTCTTCCGCTTTTTCGGCTTCCGTCTTTTCCGGTTTCTTCACCTCCTCCTTTTTCTTGGGTTCGGCTTTGGGCTTTATGGCAACGGTTTCTTCAGTTTCCTGCGTAATGATGTCCTGCTCCACCGTTTCCTGCACCTGAGGAGCGGTTTCCTCCGGCATGACATCTACCTTTACTAAAGAAGGGTCGGCAGCGCCCAGTGCATCGGGCACCTCTCCCAGCATAACGGGTACACCGCCTTCTTCCGAGGGTTCCGGCGGTGTGAATCCTACCAGTATCAGAAGGGCAATAATGGCAACATGCACCACAAGTGCACCTGCCATACCTATATATTTTCCTTTCTTCTTCCGATTCACCATTGCTATTTACAATTAGACAATTTACGATTTACGATTAAAGTTACTTTCCCACTCACGGCTACTTTCGACGCTTACTCTTTACGAGGTTCTTCCAATCGTAAATCGTAAATCGTCTAATCGTAAATCAATCTATTTTCCTTCCGGCGGCCGTGTAGCCAGCACCATCTTGAATTTATTCTCGTTTGCAATGTTCAGCACCTTCACGATTTCCCGGTAAGGCACTGTTTCGTCAGCATACAAAGCTATATACATTTCAGGCTCCCTCTCCGCACACGATTGTAGGAAAGGAGTCAATTCTTCAAGCGTCAGAGACAGTTCCTTGTCATTGCCAAAAGCAGCATAATAATTCAGATTCTTATCTATGATGACTCTTGTCAAAGGCTTTGCAGAAGTCTGTTGCTTTCCCTGCGGCAGCAGTACCTTGATAGCATTGGGCGATACCATGGTAGATGTTATCATAAAGAAAATCAGCAGCAGGAAAATCAGGTCCGTCATGGACGCCATACTGAAATTAGGTGATATTTTAGCTCTACGTTTTAACACGCCTTTAAGTTTTAATTCTTAATTCTTTAATTAATCATTTCGCCGGTTCGTTCAACAAATCCATGAATGCCATTGTCTTGGCTTCCATCTTGTTGACCACGCCATCTATCAATGTCACCAGGTAATTGTAGGCAAACATAGCTATGATACCGACTATCAAACCGCCCACCGTAGTAATCATCGCCTCATAAATACCACCGGAAAGCAACGTTATATCAATATTATTTCCGGCATTTGCCATTTGCCAAAATGCACGTACCATACCCGTCACCGTGCCAAGGAAGCCTAGCATAGGAGCGCCACCGGAAATCGTGGCCATAATCGTCATTCCCTTCTCCAGTTTGGCAACCTCAATATTACCCACATTCTCGATGGCAGCCTGCACATCGTTCACCGGGCGTCCCAAACGGCTGATACCCTTTTCAATCATACGGGCCGAGGGAGTATCCACACTGCGACAATAAGCAATGGCAGCTTTCAATTCCCCACCCAAAATATAATCCTTTATTTTATCCATGAACTGAGGGTCTTCTTTCCCCGCCTTCCGGATAACATAATTACGTTCAAACAAGATGTAGAAACAAAGTACGGACATCAAACCCAAGACAATCATAATCCAGCCACCTTTGATGGCCATGCTCCATAAATTCATTTCGTCGGAAGCGTTTACTTGTGTCAGTACCGGATTGGCACCTGCAATAGAGTCAGTCAGTGCCGGAGCCACTTGGGCCAATAACAACATTACATTCATCAGCGAAGACAGTTTTTATATTCCTTGACCGTACGCTCCAATCCCAGATACAACGCGTCACTAATCAGCGCATGCCCGATGGATACCTCGTCCAGCCACGGAATGTTTTGATAAAAATAATTCAGATTCACCAGACTCAGATCATGTCCGGCATTCAGCCCCAGACCTAAGCTGCGGGCCACCTTGGCAGCCTCGACAAAAGGAGCTACAGCCGCTTCCCGTCCTTTGGGATAAGCCGTAGCATAAGGTTCCGTATATAGCTCCACGCGATCGGCACCGGCTTTGGCAGCATATTCTATCATTTCGGCATCGGTGGAAACAAATACGGAAGTACGGATACCAGCATTGTTGAACTCATCCAACACTTCGTTCAAGAAGTCAAAATGGGTCTTGGTATCCCAGCCTGCGTTTGAAGTCAGCTGTGTAGGGCTGTCGGGCACCAAAGTTACCTGATGCGGTTTCACCTTCAAGACCAAATCCATAAATTCGGGTGCAGGATAACCCTCGATATTGAACTCTGTCCGCAGCAACGGCCGCAAATCATATACATCCTTACGGCGGATATGCCTCTCGTCAGGACGGGGATGCACCGTAATGCCATCAGCACCAAAGTCTTCACAATCCAGCGCTACCTTCACAACATTCGGGACATCACCTCCCCGGGCATTGCGCAGCGTTGCCACCTTATTTATATTAACGCTTAATCTAGTCATAATTCGGTTTATAGTTTGGGACAAAAGTACAAATAATAGTTATATATTGGCAGCATTCTGAGAAAAAAATAGCATCTTTGCACTTCAATCCAACAGAATTGATTATGAAATTTGCCATATTCGGAAATACCTACCAAGCAAAGAAATCCTCGCATGCAGAAAACCTCTTCCGGTTGCTCGGACAGCATAATGCACAGCTCTGCATCTGCCGGGAATTCCATCACTTCCTGACTACCGATTTACATTTAAACATACCTGACGCCGAATTGTTTGACGGAGATGATTTCTGTGCCGACATGGTTATCAGCATCGGTGGCGACGGCACTTTCCTGAAAGCAGCCAGCCGTGTAGGAAAGAAGAATATCCCCATATTGGGCATCAATACCGGCCGGCTGGGTTTCCTTGCCGACATCTCACCGGAAGAGATGGAAGAGACCTTCGATGAAATCTACAACAACCACTATAAGGTGGAAGAGCGTAGTGTACTGCAACTGAGGTGCGACGATGAACGCTTGATGCAATCCCCTTACGCCCTCAATGAGATAGCCGTATTGAAGCGGGACAGTTCGTCCATGATCAGTATCCACGCCGCCATCAATGGCGCTCCGTTGACCACTTATCAAGCTGACGGCCTAGTTATCTCCACACCTACCGGTTCCACCGCCTACTCACTCAGCGTCGGCGGTCCGGTCATTGTGCCCCACAGTAAAACCATTGCCATCACCCCGGTGGCTCCACACAGCCTCAACGTCCGTCCCATCGTCATTTGTGACGACTGGGAAATTACACTTGATGTGGAAAGCCGCAGCCACAACTTCTTGGTTGCCATCGACGGCCGTAGCGAGTCCTGCAAAGAAACGACCCAGTTGCACATCTCACGTGCCGACTATAGCATAAAGGTAGTGAAACGGTTCAACCATATTTTCTTTGATACCCTTCGCAATAAACTAATGTGGGGGGCAGACATCAGATAAGCCTATATCACTTCATTCACTCCAGCAGGATAACTTAATCTTTGCCTTCTGAACAAGAATCACCAGATATGTCCAATCGCAGCAAGGAAGCCTACA
>NZ_QTMH01000015.1:0-103805 GCF_003603065.1 Bacteroides sp. AF20-13LB | reverse complement strand
ATCTTTGCCTTCTGAACAAGAATCACCAGATATGTCCAATCGCAGCAAGGAAGCCTACAAAGATGAAAATGCCCAATTAAAAAAGCGCATTAAAGAGCTGGAGAAAGCTCTGTCTTTCTCCAAGCTGGAAACAGAAGCCCGTGAGTTGATGATTACGCGTGCTGAAGAACTCTTCAACATCCCTATCAGAAAAAAATCTGGGGCCAAATCGTAACGGAACTGGTCAGTCAGCGCAACCTGAAAGTTGCGTTGGCCTGCCGTCTGTTTGGCCATTGTCGTCAAGCCTACTACCAGTCAAAGGCTGACATTGAGAGTCAGATACATAGGGAACGTCTCATGCTGGATGCTGTCCGTGATATCCGTATCGAAGATCCGGGTATAGGCTGTTACAAACTGTGGATTATGCTCACCGTGCTTTTTGGAGCCGGGTTCATGCCTGGGCGGGACAGCTTTTATGCATTGCTCCGGCAACACCGCTTGATGCTTCCTGCCCGCAAGACCCGGCATACGACGAACTCCAACCATCGCTACCACAAGTGGAAGAACCTAATCAAAGGACTGACCTTGACTTCAGCCAACCAGTTGTGGGTCAGCGACATTACTTATATACCACTTGCCAATGGTGAAGTCTGTTATCTGCATCTGATTACGGATGCCTACTCCCATAAGATAGTGGGATGGGTGCTTGCCGACACCTTACGGGTATCGGCAACCATCAATGCATTGCAACAGGCTATAGAGCAGGCTGTTGAAATGACAGGAGATGAAAATCTTACGGGCCTGATACATCACTCGGACCGTGGCGTACAATACTGTTGCGACCCATACGTGGCACTTCTTCAGAAACATGGCATTGCCATCAGTATGACGGAAGACTACAAACCCACCGACAATGCCGTTGCGGAACGTATCAACGGGATTATTAAGGCGGAAAGCAGCCATCCTCGAGGCCGGTTCAACGAAATCGGGCATGCAAGAAATGTCATAGCTCGCTACATACATTTCTATAACCATCGCAGACCGCATATGAGTATCGGGTATAAAATACCTGCTGTGGCGCATCTGGAGAAGGGAATACAGAAGAAAATGTGGAAGAAGAAAAAATATCCTTCCACAAGTAGCAATAAAAAGAAGGATGCAATATCTTTGCAAAGCCGGACAGCAAGTCCGGGCGAAGGCGCAGGACAGCGCACCTGACAAAGACAGAATGCCTCTTTTAGGGGCACCCAGTCTTGCCGGACAAGCAAGCACGGGCTCTGCAAATGCAGCAGGATGACTGTCAACAGAATCAGGACAACTCACTTTGCTGTGTCTACTATATCAGCAGGGCTTGGGAAGAAGTGACTACTGAACCAGTACAACATTCCAAGAACCGTCTACTGATATCGGTTATAAAAAGAAAAAGCGTCTAGCTAAATCAGGAAAAGACATACCCCAGGATGTAACTACCTTTACCCCGATATGTAACGGCCTTTACCCCGGTGTGTAAAGAGTCTTTCCCCGGCATGTAACGTCTTTTACATAAGGATGTAACAACGCTGTAAATGTAATGTATTGACAATAAGCCCCTAAACCCATCCATCAGTTTACCACTTCTTATACTGCAAATGACTATTTCTGCCATCCTCCTTCATCGTGGAATATAGAATTAAATAATAATCACACAAAGTATATTTTCAGCAAAAAACTTTTAAATAAATAATAAAAACACCACCTTTGTAGTTCATTCTTTCAGAGTCTATGTGGAATAGTACTTTACTATACAAAGACACTACCATTCAGAATGCGTAAATGTAAGATGAATCAATATGCAGAAAGAAAATGATACTTTATTGGTAGCCAAGTTGAGAGAAGGCAATAAATTTGCCTTTGAAGCATTGTACGAAAAATACAGTGCCAGGCTGTACAACACCATCGTCCTTCTCGTATATGACAAATCATTAGCCAAAGACATCACCCAAAGCAGCTTCATGACGATATGGGAAAAACGCAGTAATCTGGATACCGAGAAAAGTTTTCCGGCATATCTATGCACCATCGCACGCAACATGGTATACAAAGAAACCGAACGAAGATTATTACACAACAAATTTGTAGAAAACAAGCTGAAAACAGAAGCAGAGGCTATCGAGGAAGATACGATGGATATGGACGTCTCCATCATTGAAAAACAGATAGAGCAACTTCTGCAAAGCCTGCCAGAAGTTTCACGGGAAGTCTTTCAGCTGAAAAGAGCAGGAAAACTGTCCAACAAGGAAATCGCCTCACAGCTAGATTTGACGGAACGTGCCGTAGAGGCTCATTTCTACCGTACTATGAAACTACTGAAAGAAGAATTACGCAAATTCATCATGCTTTTCCTCTCCTTCTACTTTCTAAATAATTGTTAAAGCACGAAAATCCGTGAGTGTTTTGGCAGGCATACAGATATATACTACAGAACATGGATAAAAAAGACAGTCATATTGAACTTTTGGATCGTTTCTTTCGAGGACTGACCAGCCCTGAAGAAGATGTACAGTTGAAATCATGGATTAAGCAACCGGATTTTCAACAGAAATTTTCCGCATACTATCAGCAATGCTGGGCACTGGCTCCGGACACGATGGACAAAGCCGTACAAAATGAAATGTTCACCGAACTTTTAAGCCAGATAGACGCAAGTTCCACCACGGAAACGAAGGTCCTGAAAACAAGGAACCGTTTCCTGCGTCAGATTGGGCGCTATGCTGCAGTTGCCTGCATCATATTGGCAGTGGGAAGCGGAGCCTATTATGCAGGAGTCAAACGACCGGCCGATGACGCCAATACAGAAGTCACCATGTCCGTATCCAACGGGCAGAAGGCCGACATCATTTTGGCTGACGGCACAAAGGTCTACATCAATTCTGATTCAAGAATTGTATATGACAACACTTACAACAAGAAAACACGTATGGTCTCCCTGGAAGGAGAGGCCTATTTTGAAGTTGCAAAGGACAAGGAAAAGCCTTTCATCGTGAAAGCAAATGGCATCAATGTACAAGCGTTAGGTACAAGCTTCAATATACGTGCACATAAAGACGATAAATCAGTAGCTGTAATCCTGATAAGTGGAAAGGTTAAAGTAGACGACGGCAGACACGAGGCATATATGAAGCCAAACGAAAGGCTCGTTTGCAACCTGACCAATGGACAGTTCGAAAAAAGCGAGCTTCATCCTAATGCAAGCAACTTACTGTGGAGAAGCAACGAACTAGCACTCTATGGTGAATCCTTTGAAGAAATTTGTACCATGCTTACTCGAATGTATAATTGCAAATTTATATTCAAAAACGAGAAAGCCAAACAATATACTTATCATGGCATCATTAAAAACGGCAGTTTAAACAATGTATTGGAATACATCAGCCAAGCTGGCGGCATTAATTACAAGATAGAATCTGACAATACGATTATAATATATTAGTAGTGTAAAATAGCCCTTTATATTAACTAAAACAAAAAGTATATGGAATAGATTTTATAGGATTTTTACCTCAGACACAATGACCTACTTCTGGCAGCGACAATAAAATTTAAACATTCGAGAAATATAGTTTTAATATACTCTAATAGCTTAATTAGGGTTAGTCTTTGTCGTACCTTCCTTAAAGTAAAAAAGTAATTAACCTGATATGATAAGACATGAGACAAAATAAAATAATTACGCGATTTTCAATATTACTGGGAGTGCTGTTCTTCTGGGGAAATAGCTTTGCCCAAATCAGTTTATCTATAAACCAGCAGACTATCAAGCAGATTATACCTCAAATTGAAAAGACTAGCGGCTACAATGTATTCTATACCGACAAACTGCCCAATCTTGATACCCGAAAAGATTTGCTGGTATCCAATGCCCCACTTGAAGCCACCCTAAAGGAATTGTTCAAAGGGACCAAAATTACTTTCGAAATAAAACCCAACAAGCAGGTTCTACTATTTCAACAAGCCAACAAGCCCTCAGGCAATAGGAAACAAGTACCCAGCAAGTTATTGGTGGAAGCAGAAAGCTTTGACAGAAAGGGGGGATGGGTAGTAGACCAGCAATTCATGGACCTCATGGGTTCACCTTATCTGATGGCTCATGGAATGGGAGTCCCGGTTGAGGATGCCTCCACTACCATTTCTTTTCCTGAAGACGGTACATATTATGTATTTGTACGCACCTACAACTGGACTTCTCCCTGGTATGATGGTAAAGGACCGGGAAAATTCACTTTAGCCGTCGACAATAAAAAGTTGCCAGTGGTTTTAGGGGACGAGGGCAAACAATGGATGTGGCAACCTGCCGGAACAGTCTCTGTAAAAGCAGGAAGCTCTAGTCTGACATTAAAAGATTTGACCGGTTTTAATGGCCGTTGCGATGCCATTTATTTTACTACGGAAAAAGGGCAGCTCCCTCCCGCTCAGGCCACACAACTGACAGATTTCCGTAAAAAGATGCTGGATATTCCAGCCGAACCGGAGCAATACTCCTATGATGTGATTGTAACTGGTGGCGGTATAGCCGGTATGTGTGCAGCCGCAACCGCTTCCAGATTGGGATGCAAAGTGGCATTAATCAACGACCGCCCAGTACTTGGCGGCAATAATAGCTCTGAAGTCAGGGTTCACTTAGGGGGCAATATCGGAGTAGGCCCCAATTCCGGACTGGGACGTATGATAAGAGAATTCGGACATTCTAAAGAAGGAAATGCCAAACCTGCCGCAAACTATGAAGATGAAAAGAAGGAGCTTTTTATCGCCAATGAAAAGAATATCACCCTTTATGCCAACTACCGTGCCATATCTGTAAAGACCGATGGCAACAGAATAGAATCTGTCATCATCAAGCATATAGAGAATGGAAAAGAAGTGGAACTGAAAGCACCATTGTTCTCCGACTGTACCGGAGACGGCACCATCGGGTATCTGGCCGGTGCAGACTACAACATGGGACGCGAATCCCGTGCCGAATACGGAGAAGAGCTGGCACCGATTCAACCGGACAAAATGACAATGGGTTCATCCGTACAATGGTACTCTGCAGACAAAGGTAAACCTACCCGTTTCCCTATTTTCTCGTACGGTCTGCAATTCAATGAAAAAAATTGCGAAAAAGTGACGATGGGTGAATGGAAATGGGAAACCGGCATGAACTTCAATCAAATCGACGACTTCGAACGTATACGTGATTATGGCTTAATGGTCATCTATTCTAATTGGAGTTTTCTGAAAAATGAATCAAAGGACAACAAGAAATATAAGAACCGCGCATTGGACTGGGTAGCCTATATTGCCGGAAAACGCGAGTCACGCCGATTGTTGGGCGATTATATTCTAAAGCAAGATGATATAGATAAAAATGTCTATCACGAAGATGCCTCCTTCGTCACAACCTGGAGCATCGACCTGCATTTCCCGGATTCGCTCAATGCATCACACTTTCCTGATGCGCCTTTCAAAGCAGCAACCAAACACATCCATATATATCCTTATGCAGTGCCCTATCGCTGCCTATATTCCAGAAATATCGAGAATCTTTTTATGGCGGGCCGCAATATCAGTGTTACCCATGTGGCACTGGGCACTGTCCGCGTAATGCGTACCACCGGAATGATGGGCGAAGTTGTCGGGATGGCAGCTTTCTTATGTAAAAAGTACAACACCACTCCGAGAGGAGTATATCAGAAACACCTACCGGAATTGAAAGCACTGATGAAAGAGGGAGTAGGAAAAAAAGAAGGGATTCCTGATAATCAGAAGTTCAATGAACAAAAATTATTAAAAAAGCCTCGTATATTTGCCATTGAAAAAAACAAGAAGTAAGAAACACGTTGATACTACAATTTAAGTATTAATAAAACACGCATATCATGAAAAATATTCTAACATTATTATTTGTCCTTTTCGGAGGATATTCGTTACACGCACAAGATACCTGCTACGGCCTTCTGAGAAATGACACTTTAACCATCGGAAACAATTTGGTCGAACGTACCTTTTTGTGGAACGGGGGAAATATCATAACTTACCGCCTGACCGACAAGAGTAATGGAAAATCATGGAAGAACCACAGCCTTACTCCAGATTTCAGAGTAACGAAAAATTTGCCGCAACCATCAAACGGTTCACTCAAAGTAGTTCCCGTAAAAGAGACTAAAATATTTCCCGCTTATCTGAAAGTAGAAGTTTCTTTCAGCCTGGAGAAGCTAGATATAAAACGGGTATATCGTATTTATGATGATTGTCCAGCCATAGCCTGCGACACCTATTTAAGAGGAACAGTAAACAGTATTTTCGGAGGCAGAGAAGTTAGTGCAGCCGACCGGAAGAATATTGAATTCGCCGAAGACATGAAATCTAAAGAAGTAACCGCTGTACTAGACCAGTTCCATTTCCAAGGACAACATTGGCACGCTCGCAGCGTGGAATTTTCCGATGTGACCGACTGGCACAACAACCTGGTTTTCGAGAAAGAGATTATTTCCTACCGCAAACTGGGATATCGCGGCAATCTGCTGTTTGCCTTTAATGGCGAGGACAACTGTGGCATCTTCTTTTTAAAAGAGGTTCCCTGCTCTTCGGTACAATTAGCCTATCAAGGAAAGGATTTTCTGACTGATTTCGGAAAGTTTACAGTAACCGGTCTGGGCATTACCGAGAAAGACGTGACTCCCGACCGTTGGACCAAAACATACGGATGTGTATTGGGAATATACGGAGAAGATGAACTGAGCCGCCTACAAGCGCTTCGTTCATATCAGAAGAATATACGTACTTACCGGGCCGACCGCGACGAGATGATTATGATGAACACCTGGGGAGACCGTAGCCAGGACTCAAAAGTAAACGAATCCTTCTGTTTGAAAGAACTGGAACGCGCCGCCCGTCTGGGAATCACCCATTTCCAGATTGATGATGGCTGGCAAATAGGTAAAAGTCCTAATTCAGTTGTAGCCCGCGGTTCATTCAAGAACATTTGGGACAATAAAGACTACTGGAAACCCGATCCGCAAAAGTATCCACGTGGTTTGCATCCCATCGTAAAGCGTGGCAAGGAATTAGGTATTGAAATCGGTCTTTGGTTCAATCCCAGCATACAAAATGATTTTGCCGATTGGCAGAAAGATGCGCAAGCACTCATCAGCCTCTATCGCGAATACGGCATCAAAATATTCAAGATAGACGGGCTCACCATTCCCAGTAAAGAAGCCGAAACAAACCTGCACCGCTTATTCAACAAAGTGCTGGAAGAGACGGACGAGGAAGTGATTTTCAACCTTGATGCGACAGCCAGCCGCCGCGGAGGCTACCACATGTTCAATGAATATGGAAATATCTTTCTGGAAAACCGTTATACCGACTGGCAGAACTACTATCCTTACTGGACTTTGCGTAACCTCTGGATGCTTTCCAAATATGTTCCGGCAGAAAAGCTGCAAATAGAGTTCCTGAACAAATGGAGAAATACGGATAAATATAAAGGAGAAGTCTTCGCTCCGGAAAACTATTCATTTGAATATCTGTTTGCTACGACTTTAGCAGGACAGCCGCTTGCCTGGATGGAAGGTACCAATCTACCCGAGGAAGCATTTACATTACGAGAACATACAGAAGCCTACAAGAAATTTCAGCATGACATGCATTCCGGCACTATCCTACCCATAGGAGATGAACCATCGGGACGCTCTTGGACCGGCTTCCAGTCTCTAAAGAAAGATAGAGGATACTTGATTGTGTACCGTGAAAATCATCCAGAAGGGACTACAGAAGTCGATACCTGGCTGCCAGAAGGTGTCACAGTAAGATGTATCCCACTGATGGGACACGGCAAAGCTATGACAGCAGTAACCGGAAAGAAAGGAAGGCTGGAAATCTCTCTGCCATCAATCAATGACTATGTTGTCTACAAGTATGAAATTAAAAACAAACGCTAAAATAAATAACGACATGAGAACACTTTTCTTACTCACAACATTGCTTTTCATCATCCCGAACATGTTCGGACAAAAAGAATATCGCCTAAACTCACCGGACGGCAAGTTAGAGGTTACCTTATATATAGGTGACCGGATTACTTACGAGCTGACGGAAGAAGGGCATACATTGGTAGCCCCCTCTCCCTTATCAGTACATCTGGATAATGGGACAGTCTGGGGTAACGGCTCCCATCTTAAGAGAGTCAGTCATCGCCAGGCAAATGAGGTGATTCCCTCTCCTTTCTACAAACGCAGTGAAGTAAAGGATGTCTATAATGAAATGACGTTAAGTTTCCGGGAACATTTCAACCTCATTTTCAGAATGTACAATGAAGGAATGGCATACCGGTTCGCAGCGACCGGAAACAGACCGTTCAAAGTTACAAACGAAGAAGCCGCCTTCAACTTCAACAAGGACTACAAATCGATTGTTCCTTATGTAAAAGATGGCGATAAACAACCGATAGAAGCCCAGTTCTCCAACTCTTTTGAAAACACCTATACACATATAGAGCTATCCGGACTGAACCCCCAAAGACTGATGTTTACCCCCGTAGTAATAGAGCAGGAAAACGGCCGTAAACTTTGTATTGCCGAATCCGACGTGGAGAGCTATCCGGGCATGTTCCTCATCAACAGAAACGGGGGAACAGCACTCACTTCCGCTTTTGCCGCCGTCCCCAAAACAAAAAAACAAGGCGGGCATAACCAACTGCAAATATTAGTCACAGAGCGTGAAAACTACATTGCTTCCTGCCAGCCGAAAGCCAAACTACCCTGGCGCATCATTGTTGTGGCAAGAAATGACAAGGAGCTGGCAGATAACGATATGGTTTATAAGCTGGCTGCTCCATCACGCATGAAAGACATCTCATGGATACGTCCGGGCAAAGTGGCCTGGGAATGGTGGAACCATTGGGGAATCAAAGGCGTGGATTTCGAAGCTGGAATAAACAATGAAACATACATGCACTATATCGACTTCGCCTCCCGGCATGGCATCGAGTATGTGATTCTGGATGAAGGCTGGGCTGTCAACCTCAAGGCTGACCTTTTCCAAATTGTACCGGAAATTGATTTAAAAAAGCTCACGGCCTATGCCAGGCAAAAGAATGTAGGACTCATCCTTTGGGCAGGTTACCATGCCTTTGCCCGCGACATGGAACATGTATGCAAGCACTATTCCGAAATGGGCATCAAAGGATTCAAGATTGACTTTATGGATAGGGATGACCAGGAAATGGTAGACTTCCACTACCGGGCTGCCGAAACTGCCGCTAAATATAAGTTGATGGTAGACTTTCACGGCACGTACAAACCTACCGGGCTGAACCGCACTTATCCCAATGTCATCAACTATGAAGCCGTTCACGGGCTGGAACAGATGAAGTGGAGTGACATCCATACCGACCAGGTAACCTACGATGTCACCATGCCATTTATCCGTATGCTGGCCGGACCGGTAGACTATACACAAGGCGCCATGCACAATGCCAACAAACGGTGTTACCACTCCTCAATGGATACCCCAATGAGCCAGGGAACCCGTTGCCGCCAATTAGCTGAATATGTAGTATTTGAATCACCATTGAACATGTTGTGCGACAGTCCCACCAATTACGACCGTGAAGAAGAATGCACGGAATTCATCGCTACCATCCCTACCGTTTGGGAACAAACAATAGCCATGAACGGAGAAATTGGAAAATACATTACAATGGCGCGCAGGAAAGGAGATGTCTGGTATGTCGGCTCCCTAACCAATTGGGATGCACGTACTCTGACACTGGACCTTTCTTTCCTCGGTGCAGGCAGATGGAAAGCGGAAATGTTTCATGACGGAGTGAATGCCAACCGCCTGGCTTCCGACTACCAAAAGACCGTCACAGACATTCCTGCATCCCGTAAACTGACCGTCAAAATGGCACAAGGAGGCGGATGCGCATTGAAAATATACAAAGAATAATTCATAGGCTTTTTAAACGTTAACTGATACATACGATTTATGAAAATTAAAAGATTAATGATTACTTGTTTGCTCGCAGTGTCTGTACTGGGAGGCAAGTCACAAGCACAAGACTTATTGTCCAATGTTTACGGACGCGATTACCAGCTACTGAATGGGAAGTGGGGAGCCATTGTAGACCTTTATGACCAAGGAGAAAGGATGCAGGTGTACAAAAACAGAAAACCTCAAGACAACAAGCAATTTTATGAATACTCTTTCGACGGAGGTTTGGTCCTGAATGTACCTGCCGATTTCAATTCACAAATGCCCGAGTTGAAATTTTATGAAGGAACAGTATGGTACGGACGCTCTTTCGATACCCCAAAGACTGACGGCAAACGTTTGTTTCTCTATTTCGGTGCGGTAAGTTACCGTAGCAAAATATATCTGAACGGGGAGAAAATAGCCAGTCATGAAGGCGGATTCACTCCCTTCCAGGTGGAAATCACAGATAAGGTAAAGCAAAAGGACAACTTCCTGGTGGTGAAAGTCAACAATACCCGCACCACGGATGCCATCCCTGCCATGTCCTTTGACTGGTGGAATTACGGCGGCATCACACGCGATGTAATGTTGGTAAGCGTTCCACAAAGCTACATCAAAGACCATTTCATCCAGTTGGACAAGGTACAATCCAACCTGATTCGTGCCAAAGTAACCTTATCCGAAGCAAAGCCTGGCATCAACGTACAAGTCGCCATCCCCGAATTGGGCATCAGACAGAACATGACTACCGATGCCAACGGAATTGCCCAGGCCACTATCAAAACCAAAAAACTGCAACGTTGGTCACCGGATGCTCCAAAGCTGTATGATGTAACCATCACTTCGGAAAGTGACCGGCTCAACGAGCAAATTGGTTTCCGTAACCTTTATGTAAAAGGCGAAGATATCTATCTGAACGACCAGCCCATCTTCCTGCGCAGTATCAGCTTCCACGAGGAAATTCCGCAACGCCGCGGGCGTGCCTTCTCTGAAGCGGACGCAACAATGCTGTTGGCCGAAGCCAAAGAGCTGGGTGCCAACATGATTCGTCTGGCACATTATCCACAAAATGAATATACTGTCCGCCTAGCAGAAAGAATGGGATTTCTTTTATGGGAAGAGATACCTATCTGGCAAGGGATTGACTTCAAAAATACCGCTACCCGTGAGAAAGCAGGCAGAATGATTAAAGAGATGGTGATGCGCGACAAAAACCGTTGTTCCGTTGCCTTTTGGGGGATTGCCAATGAAACAGCCACTTCCGCCCCGCGCAATGAATTTCTGAAACACATGAAACAATGTTGCCTGGACATCGACTCAACCCGTCTGATTACGGCCGCCTTCGATTTGGTACGCTTCAACCGCGAAAGCCGGAACTTTGAGATGAATGACTCCATTATCAACATCCTGGACATGGTAGCCATCAACAAATATATGGGATGGTATCATGACTGGCCACTGGCTCCGGACCAGGCTGTCTGGAATGTAGCTCCCGGCAAACCTCTTTTCATTTCCGAGTTCGGAGGCGAAGCGCTCTATGGCAAACATGGCGACGCGGAAGTCAAGAGTTCTTGGAGTGAGGATTATCAGGCACAACTCTACAAGGACAATCTGGAAATGTTCAAGCATATCCCCAACCTGCGCGGAACATCGCCGTGGATTCTTTTTGATTTCCGTTCTCCCTTCCGTTTCCATCCACACCAGGGAGGGGAATGGAACCGTAAAGGACTGGTTTCCGACCAGGGACAACGCAAAAAAGCATGGTACATCATGCGTGATTACTATAACCAAAAGAAAACAGAACAATGAAGCACAAAATAAAACACTACATGGCTGCCCTCCTCCTGACCTCTATGGTCTGGAGCGGGCATGCCCAAGAAAAGAATGAAATGGACTTGTCTGGTGAATGGGCATTCCAGACAGATGTCATGGACTTCCGGAGAGGTTCACTGGACGTACGTTACTGCCATCGCCTGCAGGAAAGCATCGTTCTGCCGGGAATTACAGATGACTATAAAATAGGCTACAAATCTCCTTACCGCCACCTGGATAGGCTGACCCGTGTCTACGAATATATGGGCCCCGCATGGTACCAGCGAGAAATAGAAATTCCTGTGGCATGGAAAGGCAAACGCATTTTCCTCTATTTTGAACGTACACACTGGCTCAGTTCGGTATATGTAGGCAAAGAAGAAGTGAGTAAAATAGACTACATCAGTATTCCCCACAACCACGAACTGACCCAATGGCTACATCCAGGCAAAAAAGAACTGATAACTTTCTGTATAGACAACCGCTACCAGTACGATACCCATAAATGGGACCATGCCCACTCCGAATTTACCCAAATAAACTGGAACGGAGTATTGGGCGAAATTAAGCTGGTAGCTGTAGACCCAGTCTATGTAGATGACATGCAGGTCTATCCGGACATCAAGAACAAAAGCATCAAAGTCAAAATGACTGTCCGCAACTGTACAGAACATACCGCCAGCGGCAAAATATCCTTCCACGTGACAGGAAAGGACTATAGACTACAAAAGGAAGTACCAGTAACAGTGACCGATTCCATTACTTATATCGAGGAAGAAATGTTTTTGGGTAAGGATATCCATTTGTGGAATGAGTTCCATCCCAATCTTTATACGTTGGACTGTAAGTTGACTTCCAGTGTAGAGGGCCAATCCTATGCGCATGAGAAAAGCACAACTTTCGGTATGCGCGAAGTAGAGGCTGGTGAGGACCATATCATCCTTAATGGCGAACCCATACACCTGCGCGGTACCGTTGAAAACGCAGTGTTCCCCAAGACCGGCTATGCTCCCGTGGACGATGCCTCTTGGGAACGTGTACTCCGTATCCTAAAAGAATATGGTATGAACCATATGCGCTTCCACTCCTGGTGTCCTCCTGCCGCTGCGTTCCGTATGGCAGACAAGCTGGGTGTCTATCTGGAGGTGGAAATGCCGATGTGGGGTAAAGATGCCCAACCCGATGAGAAGCGCTGGAATTTCTTCCGTCGCGAGCTGCGGGGTATCTTGAAAGAATATGGGAATCACCCTTCCTTCATTCTCTACTGTAACGGAAACGAAATTACCGGCGATTTCAGTTTCATAGAAGAGCTTACCGCCACGGCCCGCCAGTTGGATAACCGCCGTCTATACAGCGGTTCCACAGCCCGCACACGTGTCAAATCAGACCAGTTCTACATTACCCATCAGACTACCAAAGGACACATGGCCATCTACGAAGGACGTCCTTATACAAACTGGGACAAAAACAAGGAACTGGGAGTAGGCCTGCCCATCATCTCGCATGAATCCGGACAGCGGTGCATCTATCCCAATTTCGAGGAAATAAAGAACTTCACCGGCCCCGTACAAGCGCGTAATTTCGAGATATTCCGTGAACTGCTGGACAAAAACCACATGCTCGACCAAGCACATGACTTCTTCCGTGCTTCTGGAGCCTTGACCGCCATAGAGTACAAGGATGTCATAGAAGCCCAGTTGCGCACTTATCTGAAAGGCGGTTTCCAATTACTGTCTCTGAATGATTTTACCGGACAAGGATATGCACCGGTAGGCATTCTCGATCCTTTCTGGAATACCAAAGGGCTCATCACACCGGAAAAGTGGCGCGAGTTCTGTGCACCGACTGTTGTGTTGCTCCGTTTCGACAAACGCGCACTTTACAATGATGAAGTATTTGAAGGAAAAGCGGAAATATACAATTATGGACCTACCCTATTGAAAAACGCAAAAATCAATTGGAGTATCACCGACAGCAACGGTAAAACCCTTAAGAGCGGAAAACTGAAAACACAAACTGTCGGAAAGAACGGGGTATTTCCACTTGGCAGTTTCAGTTATGCATTGAACAATATCACTGAACCACAGAAGCTGACGGTCCATCTTTCTGTTGCACACGTAAAAAACAGCTGGGATATCTGGGTATATCCCCGTCATAGCAACTTAATGCAGTCCACTAGTGAAGTGCTCTACACCACAGTATTCGATGAAAAAGCAAAACAACACCTTGCCGATGGCAAGAAAGTGGTACTCTGCCCCAAACCTTCCAAAGTAAAAGGTCGTAAATCCGTGTTCCACAATCACTTTTGGAATCCGATAATGTTCAAATGGCCTCCTATGACCATTGGCTGTCTGATTCATGACGACCAGCCTATATTCGAGCATTTCATAACTTCCTACCATACTGACTGGCAGTGGTGGGACATTCTGGAAAATGCCAAGGTTATTGAGATGAAAGATGCTCCGGCAGCACTGCGGCCTTTCATACAAGTAATAGACCATTACGACAATAATGAAAAGCTCGGTATTGGTTTCGAAGCAAAAGTGAAGAAAGGCAGTCTACTGGTACTAGCCGTAGATACCCAGAAAAACATCAACGAACGTCCTGCCACCCAGCAATTGCTGGAAAGCATTGACCGCTACGTAAAGAGTGACAAATTCGCTCCGCAAATTACCGTTGACGAGTCCTACATTGAATCATTCTTAAAGAAATAAATAAAGGAAATATGATGAAATTATTCTTGCTTTGGGCTCTTTTGTTGCTGCCGGTCGGACCGGCAGCAGCACAAGAGATAAAAATGTCACAAACAGCTCCATTGGAACAAGTTTATGGAGAAACTGTAGAAGATGATGCCTTACTGCCCATGAATGAACTGGATATGGATTTTGGCTATGCCCTCTATGAGACAACCGTTGATGTGGAAGAGGAGAATCCCACACTAACTATTGAAAACGTACGGGATTATGCTGTGGTCTATGCAGACGGCAAACTGCAAGGATATTTAAAAGATAGCAGTAAAAGCTTGAAAACCAATCTACCGATAGGTATACACAAACTTAGTATCTATACTGAAAATATCGGACGTATTACCTATGGTCCTGAAATTCTGGACAATTCAAAAGGTATCTACGGCAGCATAACATTGGGAAAGACAGATTTAGAAGGCTGGAAGATGACCCCATTGGAAATTAAGGAATGCGATGTGGCCGGAATAACTTTCAAAGAAGGTACCTCCTCCATCCCTTGCTTCCGTAAAGGTTGTGTCACAGTAAGCAATCCGGCACAAGAGACCTTTCTTGACGTGTCTGGCTGGGGAATGGGAGAAGTCTGGATAAACGGGCAATATTTGGGTGCCTACTGGGAAGAAAATGCAGAAAAGACCCTGGAGATACCTGCTGGTGCTCTGATAGCAGGTAATAATGAAATAGTGGTATTTGAACTAAAAAATAACGAACAAGCTTCCATGACACTAACCGATAAGCCTATTTTCAAATAAGCCCTTGCATGTACTTGTTTATATTCCTTAAAAAAACGACCTTTGTGTAGGAGCAGATTCCGAAAAACGTGTCTTATTTAATGAGAATAGCATAATTATATATATCATGAAGAAACTAACATTTATCAGTTGCCTCCTTTTAAGTGGTTGCCTGGCCGGAGCAATGGCTGCAAACAAAAAGCAACCCATCTACAAAGATGCCAAAGCTCCCATTGAGGAGCGTGTGAATGACCTGGTCAGCAGAATGACGCTGGAAGAAAAGGTACAACAACTCAACCAGTACACTTTGGGGCGGAATAACAACGAGAACAATCGTGGTGAGGAAGTAAAAAAAATTCCTGCCACATTAGGCTCCCTCATTTATTTTGATGAAGATGCCAATCTGCGTAACGAGGCTCAGAGAAAAGCAATGGAAGAATCACGTCTGGGTATCCCCATCCTTTTCGGATACGACGTCATCCACGGGTTCCGTACCATTTATCCCATCTCTTTGGGACAAGCATGTTCTTGGAATCCCCAATTGGTAGAACAGGCATGTGCCGTTGCCGCCCAGGAAGCACGCATGTCCGGGGTAGACTGGACTTTTTCCCCTATGATTGACGTGGCAAGAGACGGACGCTGGGGACGCGTTGCAGAGGGCTATGGCGAAGACCCTTATACCAATGCTGTATTCGGTGTCGCATCTATCAAAGGATACCAAGGTGAAGACATGTCCGACAGCAAGCGAGTAGCCGCCTGCCTTAAACATTATATCGGATACGGCGCTTCTGAAGCAGGACGTGACTATGTTTATACGGAAATCTCCAATCAGACTCTGTGGGACACCTATATTCCTCCCTATGAAGCTGGCGTAAAAGCCGGTGCCGCTACTTTAATGAGTTCATTCAATGACATCAGCGGCACTCCCGGAAGCGCCAACCATTACACGATGACAGAAATTCTGAAGAACCGTTGGAAACACGACGGCTTTGTTGTTTCAGACTGGTCTGCAGTACCGCAACTTATTGACCAGGGCCATGCTGCCGACCGCAAAGAAGCTGCCCGTCTGGCTTTCAACGCCGGCCTAGAAATGGACATGATGGGGCATTGCTATGACAGGCATATGGCAAAGCTGGTGGAAGAAGGTAAAATAAGCATGCAACTGGTGGACGATGCAGTAAAACGCGTGCTCCGTATCAAATTCCGCCTTGGACTTTTTGACAATCCCTACACCCCGACATCTACAGAAAAAGAGCGCTTCCTCCTTCCACAAAGCCTGGCTATTGCAGAGAAACTGGCAGAAGAGAGCATTGTTCTACTGAAGAATGAAAACAAGGTACTCCCTCTGGCAAACGGGAACAAGCCAACTATCGCCGTCATGGGGCCTCTGGTAGAAAACTATGCCGAGCTCCTGGGGTCATGGTATGGACATGGACATGCAGAAGATGTCCTCCCCATCAAAAAGGCGCTGGATGCAGAATTTGCAGGCAAGGCTGAACTGATTTATACCGAGGGTTGTGATTTCGACGGTAACGACACTTCCAAATTCAGTGAGGCACTGGCTGTAGCCCGGAAAGCAGATGTCATTCTACTCTGTATGGGTGAAAAGAAAAAGTGGAGTGGCGAAAACGCATCGCGTTCCATCATAGAACTGCCTGCCATTCAAGAGGAATTCATTGCTGAAATGAAGAAAGCATGCAAACCGATTGTTCTGGTACTGGCTAACGGACGTCCTTTGGGACTCTCTAAAGTGGAACCTCTCTGTGACGCCATCGTTGAAATGTGGCAACCGGGAGTACCTGGCGGTAAACCATTGGCAGGTGTCTTGTCCGGCCGGGTAAATCCTTCGGGCAAGCTTTCCATTACTTTTCCACGTTCCACCGGACAGATTCCAATCTATTACAATCAGCGCAAAACAGCCCGTCCACAAAGTGGCAAATATCAAGACCTCCCCTCTACCCCACTGTATGAATTCGGATACGGCTTGAGTTATACCACCTTTAATTATGGTAATATCAACTTGCCCAAAGAAACCATCAGACGCGGTGAAAAGTTGGTAATGGAAATCCCAGTCACCAATGTAGGCAAACGTGACGGTGCAGAAGTGGTGCATTGGTTTATCTCAGACCCATTTAGCACGATTACCCGTCCATGCAAAGAGTTGAAGCACTTCGAAAAGCAACTAATTAAAGCAGGTGAAACACATATATTCCGCTTTGAAATAGACCCGATGCGTGATCTTGGTTTTGTAAATGCCAATGGTGAACATTTCCTTGAGAATGGAGAATATTATGTAATAGTGAAAGACCAGAAAGTAAAATTCACGGTTATAGATTAATCTTCTTTTTATATTGCAGGCCATCCTCCTTTCATCATTCTAAAAGGCAGATGGCCTGCGATTTCTATTTTAGAACAAATAAGTATACTGTTCTCCTAAAAATTTCTTGATATGCTTCAAGGCTTTGGTTATTTGGGCCTCCACCGTCTTGACAGAAATCCCCATTTCCCCGGCAATTTCTTGATTAGTCTTCCCTTCCTCCCTACTTTTGCGATAAACCTGCCCACATTTGTCCGGAAGGGAACAAACAGCTTCTTCAATCAATCGGTTCAGTTCTTCCATCTCCACCGAAGTATCAGCAGCAAGAGCATATCCATATTCTTCTCCTCCCTCGATGGGAACCGTATCCTTTTCATCGCGTAAAGCATTCAGGCAACGATTACGTGCAGACTGGAAAAGATAAGCCTTGAATGAGATTTTAAGAGTCAAATCGGCCCTACCCTCCCACAAATTCATAAAGATAGAAAGGGCCAGTTCTTCTATCTCCTGCTTGTCTCTCAGATAAAGGGACATGAAGCGGCAGAGTGAAACAAAATAAGTATCGAAAAGGTGCTTGAAAGCCTTCTCGTCATCTTGTTTGATTAACTGTAACAATAGGATATCATCTTCTGCAGGCATATCGAAGTTATATTAGATAGGGCTTCTTGAGTGGCAAAGATACTAATATTATTCGTTCCTCGAAATTTATTAAAAAAATAATTGGAATTGGAATAAGGGTTAAACTCAAGTGATGTGTCATATAAGTGAAGGCCTATAAAAACATCGTGATCATGAAAAAAAGTGTTCCTTGGAATTTAATCATTCCTAAGTTGAAACAGGAAATTTCCGCAGACGAAGAGCGGCAATTGGAGACTTGGTTACGCAGCAGTAACAACGAAGCGTTATTCAAGGAATTGCAACTGTTATGGGAAAAAATTCAGGCAAATGTAGAAAACTACACGCCCAATACCGAATATTATTGGAATGAACTTGTCAACCGTATGCACGCCAGCGAGCCTAAGCAGACTGAAAAACCTGCAAAGAAACGCTTCGAACTGAAACGGATATACCGCTACGCAGTAGCTGCATGTATAGCTGTTGCCATCGGTTGCTCATTCTACATAGGATTCCTTAACGGACAGCCTGAAGCCATGCCGCAGTTATACTCTAATTTGTCGGGTAAGTCTAAGGTTCTCCTTCCTGACGGAAGCGAAGTATGGATGCATACAGAGACCTCTTTGCAATACGAATCACAAATGAATAAGGATGAGCGTATCGTAAATGTAACTGGTGAAGCTTACTTCGATGTAGCACACGATGCTGACAAACCTTTTATCGTGCAGACAGAAGGTATGCGTATCGTAGTTCACGGAACCAAATTCAATGTCGATGCATTCCCCGGTTCGGAAAATACATTGGTGAGTTTGGTAGAAGGGTCCGTCTCTTTGGAAACCGAGACAGAGAACCGTTTCCTCAAACCGGGCGAAACAGCTACTTTTAATCGGAAAACCCTGACACTTAAGGTAGAAAAAGATGATGTACATTTTGCCTCTTCGTGGGCAAATACACAACTCGTATTCAGAAACCGTTCATTGGGAGACATTTGCAAACTGCTTTCTAAATGGTATCGGGTAAAGATAGACGTGGATCCTACATTATCCAATAAATATTTCTATACGTTTACGTTGCGTAGCGAACCGCTGGACGAAATACTCCGCATCATGGCACGCATCCAACCTATGAAATATACCTTTAACGAAGAGAATGAGTTGACAATTTCGTTTGCAGACACAAAACAAAAAGTAAAATGAAACAGTAACAAAATTAAAAACTTATGCCAAACAAATGAGAAATGCACATTATTTAATAATTAACGAAAAGTAAACACCTACATTAATCTTTAAATTTAAGACAATTATGGATATAAGAAAACAACTCATCATTCTTATACTGGTACTTCTATGTGCCCCGGTTTCTGCACAAAAGAAAGAGAAACTGATCACACTGAAGTTCACAAATATCCCATTATCAGAGGCTATGCCAAAAGTGGAAAAGCAAAGCGGATACACTTTCTTCTATGAATCGCAGCAAATAGACATCAAACAGAAAGTCAGCCTGAATGTTAAGAATGAAACTATTAATAAGACAATAGCAGCCTTATTGAAAGGGACTAATGTTAAATTTGAAATCGACGCAACACACATTATTTTATATACCGGAAAGAATAACAAAGCAATATCCGGACAACCACAGAACATCTCTGGTACAGTAATTGACGAAAGTGGTGAACCGATTATCGGAGCAAATGTCATGGTGGAAGGAACCAGTACTGGTGTCATTACAGATCTTGACGGAAAATACACAATCAACGCACCGGCAGGGAGTAATCTCAAAATCTCCTATATCGGTTATGTGACACAGACTGTAAAAGCTGGTAGAAACAGTACCGTAAAGTTAGTGGAAGACAGTAAAACACTGGCAGAAGTCGTGGTAATCGGCTATGGTACACAGCGTAAGTCCGACCTGACTGGAGGTCTGGTATCAGTAGACCAGAAGAAACTGAACATGATAAATAGCAGTAACTTGATGGACCGTCTCGCAGGACAAATTCCGGGCTTAAGCGTAACTACTGGTGATGCGAAACCGGGGGCAGACCAAACCCTCCGTGTACGTGGTGAAAACTCATTAAGTGCTGACAATGCACCGCTTATTGTATTGGACGGTATTCCTTACAATGGTTCTTTGAGTGATATTGACCCAAACATCATCGAAAGCCTTAGTGTCTTGAAAGATGCTTCCGCAGCAGCTATCTACGGCTCACGCGGTTCCAATGGTGTTATCTTGATTCAATCAAAGAAAGGCAAGAAAGGTGCACCCCAAGTTACATACAAAGGGCAGTTCAGAATGTCGCAACCCCAACAGACTATTGATGTGATGACTCCAGACGAATACATCACATTTAAACAAGACATTGCACGCCTGAAAGATGGATGGAGCGGAGACCAATTGGCTCCTGAGAATATTCTGAGTGCCAGCGAACTTATAAATTACAAGAAAGGCGTTACAAACGACTGGCAGGACTATATTTTCCGCAATGCATTTACCATGGAACATCAAGTAGGCATTTCCGGAGGTACTGAAAGCACCACTTATATGGGGGCAGTTTCCTATCTGGATCAAGAAGGTGTAGTCTACAATTCTGCTATGAAACGTTACAATATCAATTTGAATGTCACACAAGTATTAAACAAATGGCTGACTATTGGTATACAGACCCAATTTATTCAAAGAGATGGCGGTGGTATAACCCCGAATATTGAACATGCTGTAAAGCAAAGTCCTTATGGTATCTACAAAGATGAAAACGGCAAGTATTATGAAGAACCTATGGACCAATCCCTGATTATTAACCCGATGGCCAATGTCAATGCCGACCAAGATCAAACAAGACGTAACTTCTTCATCAACACCTATGCTGACATTCTGTTGCCGGTAAAAGGTCTTTCAGCCCGTACAACCTTTGGTTACAACTATCGTAGCGACTTTACCGGCACATACTATGGCCGTGACACCAAAGACGGTAGAACAGCCAGCGGAAAAGCCAGCATCAACAATGAACACTACTGGGATTACACTTGGGAAAATCTGCTCAAATATAATCGTGAATTTGGCAAGCACCGTTTCGACGCTACAGGTTTGTTCAGTGTACAACAAACTCAGAAAAAGACTTCCAAGTCAAGTGCCGAAAGTTTTGTAAACGATGATTCCAGTTATCATAACATCAATGCAGGTGAAAAGAATAAAACCGTAAGTTCTGGTTTATCAGAAACCTCGATGCTGTCTTATATGCTTCGCTTGAATTATTCATATGCAGGAAAATATATGTTGACCCTGACCGGACGTTCCGACGGCTATTCTGCCTTCGGTGCAAACAACAAGTATGCATTCTTCCCGTCAGTGGCTGCTGCATGGAACATTGCTTCCGAAAGTTTTATGGAAAATGCACAAAACTGGCTGGACCAATTGAAGCTCCGCGTATCTTATGGTTCTAACGGTAACCAAGCCATCAACCCCTATCAGACATTGGACCGTCTGCACCTCACAAACTATATCTGGGGTGACGGTGGAGCAGGTGTCAACGGTGCTTATCTGGCCAATGACGGTGTCGGAAATCCGAATCTAAAGTGGGAAACAACCCAAACATTCAACGTCGGTATCGACTATTCATTCTTCAACGGCCGTATCAACGGTAACATTGAAATGTATGTCGCCAACACAAAAGACTTGCTGATGAAACGTACTGTTCCTATCATGAACGGCTATAAAACCATTTGGGATAATGTGGGTAAAACACGCAATAAAGGTGTTGAATTTACCTTGAACACCGTCAACATACGTAATAAGGACTTCGAATGGAGCACCGGAATCATCTTTTCACTGAACCGTGACAAGATTGTAGACCTACGTGGTGACAAAAAAGATGATATCACCAATAAATGGTTCATCGGCAAACCCTTGCGAGTTTACTACGACTATGACGTCGACGGCATCTGGCAGCAAGGTGACAAATTCACCTATACCGCAGCAGACGGTACAGAAAAAGAGATCCAAAAAGGTGCCAAACCAGGTTCTGCCAAAGTGAAAGATGCAGACGGAAACGGTTATATTGACTCCAATGACAAAGTTATCATCGGTTCAAAGAATCCAAGCTTCCTCATGTCTATGAGCAATACATTGACTTACAAGAACTTTTACTTGTCATTCCTACTGAATGGAACCTTCAAAGTTACACGTGAGTTGAACGAAGCCAATATCGGAAGTTGGAGTTACAACTTATACAACTATCTGCATAATGCCGATTACTGGACACCGGAACACACCAATTCCAAATATGCTTCTCCAGCATATAACAACTTCGACGGACACAGCTATTACAAAGACTTTACATACATCCAAATAAAGAATATCACTTTAGGATACAATTTTGAAAAGAATTTTGTAAAGAAATTGGGACTGAGCGGTTTGGGAGTCAATATCAGTGTGGAGAATCCTTATACATTCTGTGACATACGCAGCGTATTGAACTATGACAACAGTTGGTTTGCCTCTTACCCGACTGCACGTTCCTACGTACTTGGACTGAACTTATCATTCTAAACTTACTTAAATATATATACAATGAAAAATTATATATCAAAAGCAACTCTAGCTCTGTTAGTAGCTCTGTCTGCTACCGGTTGCTCTGACTTTCTGGATGAGAAACTGAAAAGTGAACTAGCTCCGGACAACACATATACAAGTTCCTATGGTTTCGAAGTAGGTTCTACCGGACTTTATGCCGAAGCACGCTCTGAATACAACACTTGGGGTGAAAACGGTGCCTTCATGCACAATGCCGCTTGCCCTTACGAAGCATTGCAGATTGCCACTGACCTTGCTACCATGGGTACCAAAGACGGTTCTATCCAACCGTTCGGTTTCTTGACATTAACTCCAAATACCGGTATTGTAGGCTCCTACTGGAACTGGGCTTATAGTCTGATTGCAGGAGCCAATGAGATGTTGAAATACTCGGAAATAAACACGAACTGGGATAATAGCACAGACAAGGCGCTCTATCAGGCAGAATCACGTTTTTTCCGCGCCTATGCATACCGTACATTGGTTTATCTGTATGGAGACGTTCCTTATGTAGACAAGATTCAAGATCAGTTCAGAATCGATTTTACCCGTACACCGAAGGAAGAGGTTATTGCCCACATGGTAGAAGACCTTCAGTTTGCTGTCGAGAACCTGCCTACTGACCCTGATGCCGTAAAAGTCGGCAAGCTGACCAAATGGGCGGCAGAACACTTACTAAGTGAGGTTTACTTGATGCAGGGTGATTATGCAAAGGCTGAAACTGCCGCAGAGAATGTCATCAACAGCGGATATTTCCACTTGATGGAAGACCGCTTCGGTGAAAAGGCAAAAGCAAACGGCGATGTGTTCTCCGACCTATTCGTTGAAAACAATCAAAATCGCACATCCGGCAATATGGAAAGCATTTGGGTCATGCAGTTTGAATATAACACTACTGGTGGCGGTACAAATTCCGATGACTGGACACGCCGTGCCTGGGAACCCAAATACTTCGAAATTACCGGTTTTGTTTTGGCAGACTCACTGGGTGGCCGCGGCTTGTCGCAATTGGTACCAATGAAATGGTGGATTGGAGAAGATACCGGTTTCTTTGATGAAGAAGACATTCGTAATTCCGAATACAACATCAAACGTAACTGGTATTACAACAACGAGAACATGCCCGACCTTTATGGTAAAAAAGCCACGATTACAGACGAAACATGGTTTACCACCTTCCGTCTTTATCCGGCTCTGACAAAATTCTTCTATGGCCGTTCCGAAAACCTTTCTTTGACCGGTTCCTACCGTGACCGCATGAAGTTCCGTTTGTCCGAGACTTATCTCTTACTCTGCGAAGCAAGGTTGGGGTTGAACGATATTTCAGGTGCCCGCGAAGCAATCAATGTTGTACGCCGTCGCGCGCATGCTCCTGAAATTACGGACAGTGAAATGACCATGGACTTCTTGCTGGACGAACGTATCCGCGAGTTGGTAGGTGAAGAATCACGCCGCTTTACCTTATGCCGTACCGGCAAATTATTGGAGCGTACCCGCAAATACAATACAGAATCGGGGCCCGTTATGCGTGATTACCACACATTATGGCCGATTCCTCAGAGCATAATCGATTCAAATACGGGTGCAGAATTCCCGCAAAACGAGGGATATTAACAGCACAAAGACAAAATAAAACACGAATAAAGGTAAAAAGATAGTTTTCAAGATTCTCATAAAGGGAATTGTCCGCGTCCATTGAGAACAAAGGCAATTCCCTTAATTTTATCAATAAACAATCATGAAGATACACAGACAATTAACAGCAGCAGCCTTTCTGTTTATCAGTATGGCAATCATGGCACAAGTGCCATTCAGCAAAAAGGAAGTAAAAGAGAAAATGAAGCAAGTGGCAGACTGGCAAATTTCCAATCCTAACACTGCCCACGAACACCACGACCTGGATTGGACCAATGGAGCACTTTATGTAGGTATGGTAGATTGGGCTAAACTGGCAGAAGAGGAGTACAATGACAGCACCTACTATCAATGGCTCTATAAAATAGGAAGACGAAACTGCTGGCAACCCCATCAGCGGTTGTACCATGCAGACGATATAACCGTTTCCCAATCATTCATTGACTTATACCGTAAATATAAAAAAGAGGAAATACTGGCTCCTACCCTGGCACGTACGGAATGGATTGTCAACCATCCATCCAACGGTACATTCAAACTGGAGTATGGTGACAACAAAACCCTAGAACGCTGGACCTGGTGTGATGCCTTGTTTATGGCCCCCCCGGTTTATGCCAAGCTATACCGTGAAACCAACAACCGGAAATACCTCCAATTCATGGACAATGAATACCGGGCTACCTACGAATACCTATTCGATAAGGAAGAGAACCTTTTCTACCGCGATTGGCATTATTTCGGTAAAAAAGAAGCCAATGGCAAAAAGGTGTTCTGGGGACGTGGAAATGCCTGGGTACTGGCCGGTCTGGCAGAAGTATTGCAGGAGTTGCCCAAAGGCTTGATGGAACGCGCTTATTACGAAGAACTGTTTATCCGGTTATGCACACGTATCGCCGGATTGCAGAACGAAGACGGTTATTGGCATGCCAGCCTTCTGGATCCGGCTTCTTATCCTTCTCCCGAAACCAGTTCCACCGGTTTCTTTGTATATGCGTTGGCCTATGGCGTAAATGCGGGACTCTTGAATGAAGACGATTTCATGCCAGTCATTATAAAAGGCTGGAAGGCACTGACCGATGCTGTAGATGCAAGCGGTAAACTTGGCTGGGTACAGCCTATCGGTGCCGACCCCCGTAAAGTGACGCGTGACATGACAGAAGTTTACGGTGTCGGTGCGTTTCTTGCAGCAGGATGCCAGATATACAAGATGGCTGTAGATACGGAAGCTGATTATATAAAAATCTGGCCAGACAGAAAAACCATGCAGGGAAACCCTTTAAGTGGTTGGGTTGTTTATGCAAATGAGAATGTCAGCGATGACTTCTGGAAGAAATACGACCATATCTATGTACCGGAAAAAGGAACAACCGTGAAAATCTCCGATTATGCACGCACACTCTATATCCGTACGCATTGGAGTACCTTCAATCCCGCCGAAGGAGTCTACGGCTGGGATACCAACGAAAAGTTGAAAAAAGTAATTCAAGGGGCACTCGACAGAGGTATGCGTCTCTCTTTCCGTGTAGTTGTCGACAGCCGCGACCGAAAAAATGAAGCCACTCCGGCCTATGTATTCGATGCAGGAGCCAAATACTATACAGACAATGGAAAACGCTCTCCCTATCCTGATGACCCTATCTTCCAGGAGAAATATGCAAAGTTCATAGAAGCATTTGCCCAAAAATACAATGACCCTGACCTGGTGGAATTTATAGACGGCTACGGTCTTGGCAAATGGGGTGAGGCACACACTATGAAGTACATTGACCCCAAGAACCGGGAAGCTGTGTTCAATTGGATTACAGACCTCTACGTCAAACACTTCACCAAAGTACCTTTAGTTATCAACTACCATCGTTGGATGGGTGCAGGCAAAGACTGGGCAGGTGAGGAGAATTTTGATCCCGATAGTAAACGCTTGTTGGACAGCGCTTGCGAGAAAGGCTTTTCCTTACGTCATGATGCTTTCGGAATGAGAGAGTATTACGGCCAGTGGGAGCGAAACTATGTGAAACCTTGGATTATGAAACGCCCGGTTCTACTGGAAGGTGGATGGATTGTGAGCAAGCACCCTTATCACAATGACCCGAGCGGTTACAAAACAGCCAAAGATGTGCGTATCGGAGAATTTGAAGACGGTCAGGAAGCTCATGTCAACATGATGGATTTCCGTGTAGGAGACGAAACCATGAGTTGGTTCCGTGATGCCTATCCTTTGGTTGAGCGTTTCATCTCCGAAGGAGGTTATCGTTTATATCCCGATTCCATTGTAGTTCCCAAAGAAATGAAGAGTGGTTCAAGAATAAAGATAGTACATCGCTGGAACAACTTAGGCTGGGGATATTGCCCAACCAATATACCACAATGGAACCAAAAGTATAAAGTAGCTTTCGCATTATTGAACCAAGACAATCAAGTAGTCTACTCTTATCTGGACAACAATACTGATTTATCCGTCTGGATAAAAGGCTATCCCACTTCCTATGAGTTCACTCCCAAACTTCACGGGGTAAAAAAAGGAACCTATACCTGGGCAGTAGCTTTAGTCGATACAACCAAAGGCAATGGAAGCAATGTTAAGGGGCTGGATATCTCTGCCAAGGGAACCTTCACTAATTCTGGTTGGTTAAAACTGTCAGAAGTAACTGTAAAATAAATAAGACACCCCATCGACTTTATAAACAAGAGGCTGAATTCAATCTTGAATTCAGCCTCTTGTTTATAAAGTCCAATCCATCTATTTCTTTTGCGGCAACCCCTTCAGCAAGTGGTCCACCGCCGCTTTCAGCTGTGCATCTTCTCCCTTCAAAACAGCTTCCGGTTCATTATAGACCAGGATATCAGGCTGCAACGTGCGGTTCTCCAGATAGTTGCCCTGCATATCCATGCAGCCTACCTGCGGAATACCGAATACAATACTTGGATCGATCTGGCTTTCCCACCAGACAGCAGTCATGGTTCCTGCCACGGGAGCACCTACCAGCTTGCCTATTCTCAACGTCTTATATACGAAAGGAGTACCGTGGGCATTGCTGTAATTATCCTCGCAAACCAGCATACACGAAGGTTTCAGCCATCTGTCAAAAGGATCGCTGCCGATGTACTGGCCACGCGGCACAAAGCGTTCATACTCCTTGCCGCTAAGTAACGTCGCTACTTGTTCGTGCAGCCACCCGCCTCCGTTATGGCGGGTATCCACCACAACAGCCTCTTTCTTACGACTGCTTTCGCTCAACAAATCGGAGTAAATCTTACGGAAGCTCGGACTATCCATACCTTTGATGTGAATATAAGCAATGCGTCCGCCAGAATATTCATCCACCTTCTTGCGGCAGTTTTCCACCCAGCGCTTATACAACAGCTCATTCTGGGCACCGTAAGATATGGGCTTCAAGGTTTCTTCAAACCGCTTTCCGGTAACAGGATCATAGACCGAGAGAATCACCTTGCGGCCTGCCTTACCTTCGAGTAACGGGAAATAATCAGCGCCAGCCTTAATGGCAACACCATCCACTTTCTCGATAATACAGCCAGGCTTGACATCCGTCTTTTTCTTCGTCAATGGACTCTGAGCTATAATTTCTTTAATCTTCAGTCCATCGCCCGCATAAGCTTCATCATAGAACACTCCCAAAGCAGCCGTAGGAAGTGCTGCGCCCGAAGCATAATAACGCGCTCCCGTATGAGAACCGTTCAATTCACCCAGCATCTCACTCAGCATTTCCGCAAAATCGTAGTTATTGTTGATATACGGCAAGAAGCGCTTATAAGTTTCTTTGTATCCATTCCAGTCCGTACCTTGCAAGTCTGCCACATAGAACTTATCATTTACCTGCTGCCAGATGTGGTCGAAGATATATTCACGCTCACCATAAGGGCGGTAATCGAAGAAAGCCTCAAATTCAATTGGAGAAATCTTGCTGCCTTCAATCTCTATCTTCTTCATTCCGTCGCGGGCACAAAGGAAGATATTCTTCCCTTCCTTGTCAGGCTGCAAAGCGCCTGCACCTACTTTCTTCAAAAGAACTTTTGTAACATTCTCTTTCAGATTGTGTTCCCAAAGATCGTACCCATCCTCGAAAACAGAAAGATAATAGAGTTTATCCCCTTTAGCAGAAAGCATGGCATCTGCCATATGCGAGGAGTTGACGGTCAGGCGTACAATACGGTCAAAGCGGTTTGCGAGGTCGAACTTTAACGGCTCTACCTTTTTCTCCTTATCTTTGTCGGCATCCCCTTTTTTCTTCTTGGCATCCTTTTCGTCTTTCTTCCCGGCTTTTTCCTTCTCCGCCTTCTCCGCTTCCTCGAGTAAAGCGGTTTCTTCCTTGTTCATCAAAAAACGGTCGTATGCTTCAGCATCAAAGAACATGATATAAGTATCGTCTTCGGCTCCCCAACTGCCGTGGCTGCGATACCCCGCACGGTCACTGGTCCAAATCATGGCTTTTCCACCCAATACCCATTTGGCATTGCCATCGTTGTATCCGCTCTCGGTCAGGTTCACCATTTCACCCTTGCCATCGGCATTCAGCAGCACAACATCTTTGTTGTTCCATCCACCTACACCGATATAGTCCGAAAGAATCCATTTGCTGTCCGGACTCCACTGAAACCACTGGTCACCGTCCGAATAAGAGTATTGATACTTGCCATCCATAACGGTACGCACATCCTTTGTCTTCAAATTGATGACACGGATGGTGCTGCGGTTTTCGAGAAAGGCAATCTCTTTACCGTCAGGGCTGTATTGGGGTTGGAAAGAAGCGGCATCCGAGTTTATCAAGCGTTCTTCCTTCAGCGCTGTGGCATAGGTAAACAGCTTTTCATCCTTACGCACAATCGTCGAAGTGTAAAGTTGCCAAAGCCCGCCACGCTCGGAAGCATAAACCAGTGTCCGCCCATCGGGGGCAAAGTCTACGGTACGTTCCTGACAAGAAGTATTCGTTATCTGCTTCGTAGTCTTATATTCCACTGAAGTGACGTAGACATCGCCGCGCAAAACGAAAGCCACTTCCTTACCATCCGGAGACACTGCCATTTCCGTGGCACCGCTACTCTTAATCTGGCGGATAATATCCTTGTCGTTTCTGTCGGAAACAATGCTGATGTTCACCTTTTGCGCTTCTCCACCGGGAAGCAGGGTGTAAATCTCACCATCAAATCCATAGCACAACCTTCCGTCCGTAGCGGCACTGAGATAGCGTACCGGATTTTTGGTATAGTGCGTCAACTGCACGGCCTTCGCATCTCCGGGAGTACGTCGGTAGATATTGAAAGAGCCGTTTTCCTCACTCAGATAGTAGAATGTTTTTCCATCAGGAGCCCAAACCGGTTCACGGTCTTCTCCTCCGAAAGTGGTCAGCTGGCGGTACTGCGGTTCTTTTCCCGGAGTATACATCCAGATGTCACGGGCAATGGGCGATACGTGATGTTTACGCCAGTAGTCCTCGTAACCTTTCTTATCTTGATACAACATCGCTCCCTCCTTATTGATGGAGATGCACTCCATAGGCATGGACGAAATCATCGTCGGGCGCCCTCCCTCCACTGATACTCGATAGACCTGGTTGAACTGCCCGTTAGAGGGAAAGACAACAGCCTCGGCAGACGGCATGATGCCCGCAGAAAACAAGACATGTCCGGCATCTGTAAAAGCAAGCGGCGTTTCGCTTCCCGAGTGGGTAGTCAGCCGTCGTGGTTCGCCTCCGTCTTTGGCCACAATGTAGACGTCCAGGCTTCCCATACGGTCCGAAGCAAAAGCAATCCGCTTACTGTCCGGACTCCATACCGGAGCCGTATCATATGCGGGATTGGTAGTTATCTGCATGGCACGTCCACCGGCAACCGGCACCGTATAGATGTCTCCTTTATACGTAAAAGCAATGGTGGTCCCATCGGGAGAGATGACACTATGACGCATCCACAGCGGAGCATCCTGCGCAAAAGTAAAACCAGCCAGGCAAGCGGCAGCAATACCTAATAGTAGTTTTTTCATAATGATTCTTGTTTTTGGAGAATAAAAAAACCTCACGACTTTTCCTTTCGGAAAAAGACCGTGAGGTTTGCTTATCATTTTAAGTTACCCTCAATTAGAGAGCACCTACTTCCTTCAAAGCGGCATTTGTCTTGTGAACGGCAGCAGCGCTGGCAGCAAATTTAGCTTTTTCGTCAGCAGTCAGTTCCAGTTCAACGATTTTCTCGATACCGTTCTTGCCAAGGATTACGGGAACACCGATACAGATGTCTGATTCACCGTATTCTCCTTCCAGATATACTGAACAAGGAATCATCTTCTTCTGGTTGTGGATGATAGACTCAACGACATAAGCGCCTGCCGCACCCGGAGCATACCATGCAGAAGTACCCAGCAACTTAGTCAGTGTAGCACCACCTACCATAGTAGAAGCTACCACTTCGTTCAGTTTTTCTTCGCTCAGCAGTGTGCTTACCGGCTGTCCTTTGTAAGTAGCCAGACGAGCCAACGGAATCATGGTAGTATCACCGTGACCACCGATAACCATGCCTTCCACTTCGTTGGCGTTGCAGCCCAAAGCCTGAGACAAGAAATATTTGAAACGAGAGCTATCCAAAGCACCACCCATACCGATGATACGGTTCTTCGGCAAGCCCAGAGACTTCAATGACAGATAAGTCATGGTATCCATCGGGTTGGAGATAACCACAAGGATAGCATTCGGAGAATATTTCAAGATGTTCTGTGCAACCGACTTAACGATACCTGCATTAACACCGATCAATTCTTCACGAGTCATACCCGGTTTACGGGGAATACCGGAAGTAATCACTACAACGTCGGAGTTGGCAGTCTTCTCATAATCGTTGGTACAACCTACAACAGTGGTGTCGAAGCCCAGCAGTTGAGCAGTCTGCATCATATCCATTGCCTTACCTTCTGAAACGCCTTCTTTCACGTCCAGCATTACCACTTCGTCAGCCACTTCATTAAAGGCTAACACATTAGCGCATGTAGCACCTACGTTACCTGCACCTACTACGGTTACTTTTGACATAATTTCTAAAGTTTTTTGTTTATAAGTGTTCTTTAAAGATGACGCAAAAGTACAGCGAACTTCGTAATTAGAGAAATATTTCCGTAATAATTTTAGTTAAATACACATTTAGCCAATGATTAGTGGACGATGATTAATGATTAATGATTAATTTTGCGGACGATTAATGAATGTAGGACGAATAATCAGCCACCAACCATTAATCACTTAACCATTAATCATTATCAAAAATGGCAGTTAAGAAGAATACACTTCTCATCGTGGCAGGCAGCCTCCTTATCTTATTATTAATAGGAGTTACCATTCTGCTGATTTCCGAAAAGCAAACCAACAAGGAACTGGTGATGGAATTCAATCTGGATAAAGAAGACCTTGAAAATCAATACACAGACTTCGCCAGACAATATGACGAGCTGAAGTTGACAGTCTCCAACGACTCCCTCTCCGTACTCTTGGAGCAGGAACAATTGAAGACCCAACGTTTATTGGAAGAACTCCGCACCGTGAAGAGCAGCAATGCCACCGAGATACGCCGTCTGAAGAAGGAACTGGCCTCTCTCCGCAAAGTCATGATAGGCTATATCAACCAGATTGACTCGCTAAACCGCCTGACTGCTCAACAGAAGGAAATCATAGCCGATGTCACCAAGAAGTACAACGCCGCTTCCCGGCAAATCAGCAACTTGTCCGAAGAGAAGAAGAACCTGACCAAGACCGTGACACTTGCCGCCCAACTGGACGCCACCAACATCTCTGTGCAGCCCACAAACAAACGCGGCAAGACTGCCAAGAAGGTGAAAGACATCGTGAAGTTCAAAATAAACTTCTCCATCGTGAAAAACATCACTGCAGAGACCGGCGAACGTACCCTCTACATCCGCATCACCAAACCGGACAATGACGTGCTGACCAAAAGTTCCTCGAACACCTTCCCATACGAGAACCGGGAACTGGTATATTCCATCAAGAAGTATATAGAATACAACGGAGAAGAGCAAGCCGTCACCGTATATTGGGATGTAGAAGAATACCTCTATGCAGGCACCTACCGCGTAGACATTTTTGCTGACGGTACCCTTATCGGTTCGCAATCATTCAGCTTGAATTAATACAAAAAAATCTAAATTATTTTGCAATATCATTGAAAGCCTATACATTTGCATCGTTGTTTATGCAATTATTGTTGCTGTATAAACAACAGATTCATCACCTTAATTAATGTATAGCCCAATGAAAAAGTTCTTCTGTTTCATCTGTTTGGCATACCTATCCTTCCCCATGAAGGCCCAGGAAGCATTAAGCTTGGATAGTTGCCGTGCATTGGCAATCTCCAACAACAAAGAACTGCTGATAAGCCAGGAAAAAATCAACGCTGCCCACTATCAAAGGAAAGCGGCATTTACTAATTACCTTCCCAACATTTCGGCCAGCGGCGGATATATGCGCAGTCAAAAAGAGTTGTCCATCCTCAGCGACGCTCAGAAAGGAGCCTTGTCCGGATTGGGTACAAGTCTCAGCGGACCGTTACAGCAGGCTGCCCAAGTCATCGCACAGCTTCATCCAGAACTGGCAGGCCAATTGCCGGCTTTAGGACAAAGCCTGGTAGGTGCCCTCGACGGTGCAGGCCAATCCTTGGTTGACGCCTTTCGTACAGACACCCGCAACATGTATGCGGGCGCACTGACCTTGACCCAACCCCTATATATGGGCGGCAAGATACGTGCCTACAACAAAATTACCAAATACGCCGAAGAGCTGGCCCGCCAGCAGCACAACACCGGTATGCAGGAAGTAATCCTGAGTACAGACCAGGCATATTGGCAGGTAGTGTCCCTTGCCCATAAAAAGAAGCTGGCAGAAGGTTATCTGAAACTACTGCAGAAGCTCGACAGCGACGTTGACAAAATGATTGCCGAAGGCGTTGCCACCAAAGCAGACGGACTCTCCATCAAAGTAAAAGTGAATGAGGCCGAAATGACCCTGACCAAAGTAACCGATGGCCTGAGCCTTGCCCGGATGCTGCTGTGCCAATTGTGTGGTCTCGACCTTTCCACTCCCGTCATGCTCACAGACGAACAGAAGGAAGACCTGGCTCCCACTACTCCGGAAAACGGTGCCATCGACATCAACAATGTTTATGCTACCCGTCCCGAAGTGCGTAGCCTGGAACTTGCCACGCAGATTTATAAGCAGAAAGTAAATGTCACCCGTTCGGAATATCTTCCTTCCATAGCACTAATGGGCAGCTATATGGCAACCAACCCTTCCGTCTTCAACAGTTTCGAGAAAAAGTTCAAGGGGATGTGGAATGTGGGTGTCATGGTGTCGGTACCCATCTGGCACTGGGGCGAAGGCATCTATAAAGTAAAAGCAGCCAAATCGGAAGCACGCATCGCCCAATACCAGTTGGATGACGCCAAAGAAAAGATAGAGCTGCAGGTCAACCAGTCGGCTTTCCAAGTGAACGAAGCTGCCAAGAAACTGACCATGGCCGAAAAGAACCTGGAAAAAGCCAACGAGAACCTGAGATACGCCACACTTGGCTTTGAGGAAGGCGTTATACCTGCCAGCAATGTGCTCGAAGCGCACACCGCATGGCTTTCTGCCCAATCGGAAAAGATAGACGCACAGATTGACGTAAAACTGACGGAAATCTATCTGAGAAAGGCAACGGGGGAATTGACAATTGATAATTGATAGTTTCTTCAATCGTAAATAGTAAACAGTCAAATAGTAAATAATATGTTGGATACAAAATCACAAAACAGTAACATGTTGTTGGCATTCCTCACGCTGACGGGAGTGATTGCCATCGTTGCCCTTGTAGGTTTCTTCATGTTGCGTAAAGGGCCGGAAATTGTGCAAGGACAAGCAGAAGTAACGGAGTATCGAGTATCGAGCAAAGTGCCGGGACGTATTCTGGAATTTCGTGTAAAAGAGGGACAAAGCGTACAAGCCGGAGACACCCTTGCCATTTTGGAGGCTCCGGACGTGCAGGCCAAACTGGAACAAGCACGCGCCGCCGAATCGGCAGCCCAAGCCCAGAACGAAAAAGCTCTGAAAGGCGCCCGTCGGGAACAGATACAAGCTGCCTATGAAATGTGGCAAAAGGCACTGGCCGGACTGGAGATTGCCGAAAAATCCTACACGCGTGTGAAGAACCTGCACGACCAAGGCGTGATGTCTACACAAAAGCTTGACGAAGTTACCGCCCAACGCAATGCAGCCCGGGCTACGGAGAAAGCCGCCAAAGCCCAGTATGATATGGCCAAGAACGGTGCGGAACGCGAGGACAAAGCCGCTGCCGCTGCCTTGGTGGAACGTGCCAAAGGAGCTGTGGCCGAAGTTGAATCGTACATCAAGGAAACTTACCTGATTGCACAGACTGCCGGTGAGGTATCCGAAATATTCCCCAAAGTAGGCGAGCTCGTGGGCACGGGTGCTCCCATTATGAACATCGCCATTCTGGACGATATGTGGGTAACCTTCAATGTACGCGAGGACTTGCTGCAAGGGTTGGGTATGAATACCGAATTCGAGGCGTTCATCCCTGCACTCGATAAGAATATCCGCCTGAAAGTGTACTATATGAAAGACCTCGGCACATATGCCGCCTGGAAAGCGACCAAGACTACCGGCCAGTTCGACCTGAAAACATTCGAAGTAAAAGCCGCTCCGCAAGAGAAGGTGGAAGGACTGCGTCCGGGAATGAGTGTTGTATTGAAGAAATAAAGGAGTTATGAGTTATTGGAGAGGATGATGGAAAGAAATAAGAAACATACGGCTTTGTGGAATGTAGCAAGACGCGAATGCCGCCGTCTTGTTTCCCGTCCGCTCTATCTGTTCTGTATGGTGATAGCACCGTTGTTCTGCTACATATTCTTCACCACGCTGATGGACTCCGGGCTTCCTACGGACATGCCCGTAGGTGTGGTGGACCAAGACATGAGTGCCACTTCACGCCAGCTGATACGTAACTTGGACGCTTTTGAGCAGACAGCCGTCGTCGCCCGCTACCCTACCGTCAACGAAGCCCGTACCGCCATGCAGCGCGGAGAGATTTACGGTTTCTTCTACATTCCCGAAGGTACCTCTGCCAAAGCGCAGGCCGGACGGCAGCCCAAACTCTCTTTCTATACAAACAATACCCTGCTCATCGCAGGTTCACTCCTCTTCAAGGACATGAAGATGATGAGCGAATTGGCATCCGGTGCCGCAGCACGTAGCACCCTATATGCCAAAGGAGCTACCGAGGAACAAGCGATGGCCTTCCTCCAACCCATCGTCATAGATACGCATCCACTCAATAACCCGTGGCTGAACTACTCCGTATATCTGTGCAACACCTTTGCACCGGGCGTATTGATGCTGCTTATCTTCATGGTAACCGTCTATTCCATCGGAGTCGAGATAAAAGACCGCACCGCCCGCGAATGGCTGCGCATGGGCAACAACTCCATCTGGATTTCCCTTGCCGGCAAACTGCTGCCGCATACCGCCATCTTCTTCCTGATGGGAATATTATATAATGTATACCTCTACGGTTTCCTCCATTTTCCCTGCAACAGCGGCATCCTGCCGATGCTGCTTGCCACCCTTTGCCTGGTGCTGGCATCGCAAGGCATGGGAATATTGATGATAGGAACCCTGCCTACCCTGCGTCTGGGACTCAGTTTCGCTTCCCTATGGGGCGTACTCTCTTTCTCCATGTGCGGATTGTCATTCCCTGCCATGGGCATGCACCCCGTATTGCAGGCATTGGCAAATCTGTTCCCCCTGCGCCACTATTTCCTGATTTATGTGGACCAGGCACTGAATGGATACCCCATGATTTACTCGTGGGTCAACTACGTAGCGCTGCTTATTTTCATGATGCTCCCGTTCCTCATAGCCCATAGGCTGAAAGGAGCGTTGGTTTACTATAAATACATGCCCTAATGAAAGACCTGACGTTCAGACAGAAAGTGATACAAGGCATTCATGACTTGTTCTATATATGGAAACGGGAATTCGGCACCACCTTCCGCGACCAGGGCGTGCTCATCTTCTTCGTGCTCGTTCCGTTGGTCTATCCGTTGATATACGCTTTCATCTATACCAACGAAACTATCCACGAAGTGCCCACTGTCGTGGTGGATGACTCACGCTCCTCGTTGAGCCGCGAATACCTGCGGAAAGTGGACTCCAGTCCCGAAGTGAGCCTCGTGAGCTACTGCGCTGATATGGAAGAAGCCAAACTGATGTTGAAGGACCGCAGGGCATACGGTATTATCTACATCCCCTCCACCTTCAGCGACGACATTGTACGCGGTAAGCAAACGCAGGTCAGCATCTTCTGCGACATGAGCGGACTGCTGTATTACAAAGCCTTGCTGACTGCCAACACCAACGTGTCGCTTGCCATGAACGCAGACATCAAAGTGGAGCGAAGCGCCAATACCACCGACCGCCAGGACGAGATTACCGCCTACCCGATAGAGTATGAGGATGTCGCCCTCTATAATCCAACCAACGGATTTGCCGCTTTCCTGATTCCGGCAGTATTGGTATTGATTATCCAGCAAACGCTGCTACTCGGCATCGGCTTGTCTGCCGGGACGGCACGCGAACAGAACCGCTTCCGCGACCTGGTGCCTATCAACCGCCACTACAACGGCACACTACGCATTGTGATGGGAAAAGGGCTGAGCTACTTCATGGTATATTCACTGGTATCGGTATATATACTGTGTGTGGTTCCATGGCTTTTCAGCCTCAACCAAATAGCGATACCCGGTGTCCTGACTCTGTTCACCCTGCCCTACCTGGCCGCTTGTATTTTCTTTGCCATGACAGCATCCATTGCCATCCGCAACCGCGAAACGTGCATGCTGCTGTTCGTGTTCACCTCCGTGCCGCTGCTGTTCCTCTCCGGCATTTCATGGCCGGGAGCTGCTATGCCCGCTTTCTGGAAGTACTTCTCGTACATCTTCCCTTCTACCTTCGGCATCAACGGCTACGTACGCATCAACAGCATGGGAGCCACACTCAATGAAGTCTCTTTCGAGTACCAGGCACTATGGATACAAACGGGCTTCTACTTCATCACCACGTGCCTGGTATATCGCTGGCAGATATTGCAGAGCAGGAAACATGTGATTGAAGAGTATAAGAAGCATAAGAGTATAGAAGCGTAACACATTGTTCCAAGCCTACGAAACAAAGTGTTCACATGCGTTTGAACACTTTGTTTCAGCGTATCAGAACAATTTGTTCCAATATATAAAAACAGTTTGTTCGCCATATTGAAACAGTCTGTTCCCTTATAGGAAACAGACTGTTTTGTTAAAGGAAACAAATAGTTGCCCTACAGCATCGGCAAGGCAGCAAACAGACAAACGGGGCTGTAATACCTAATTACGGTCGCATGTGTTTCTCCAATATCGGGTAAAGTATCTCAGCATACCTCATAAAGCCCAAATCGGTAAAATGAATGCCGTCTACTGTAGCCTCCCCGTCGTGGCCGATGATGTCACGGGAAGCAAGGAAATAGATGTTTTTCTCTCCACGTTGCTTCAAAGAACGGAAAAAGGCATTCAATGTCTCATTCTTGTCCTTTACCTCCTTGGCAATCCTGGTGTCAAAAGGAGAGTGGGTAAAGAGAGGGTCTTCCACGAAAAGGACAGGCGTATCGGGATGCTTGCTGCGGATAGTGGTATAGAATTTATCGGCACGCTCTCTCATTTGCTCCACGGTAGCATTGGGCACAAAGTCGAGGACAAACATAGAAGCGTCCACACCGGCTATGACATCGGCAATCTCCAGGTCGAGCAAGGCATTGCCGCTAAATCCCAGATTGATGCACTCACGATTGAGCCAACGTTCCAGAATATTGGTATGCGCCATGCCGGGACGGGAAGCGCAGCCTCCCTGCAAGATGCTGGTACCATAGAATACCACCGGCTTCTCACGTTTCGGCAAGTCTACTGCCGGCGGGGTAATGGCGGATAAAGAATCCACGCCGATGGAAAGCGAGGTAACCCCATCATATAAAGAAAGGTACAAAAGGTATTCGCGCTCCTCGGGCAACATATTGCTTACGATAGTCGCCTTATTGATTTTGCCCTGCGGACGTCCGCTACCGGCAAATATCCACTTGCCGTCTTGCAAGCAGTAGAGGTCGAGGCCTTTAATGCCGGTCGGTGTCATGTGGTTCATACTCATATTGTTCCTTACTTCCCATTTGGCAGAAATGCTTGTAGAGTTGGAACGGAAGCGCACGGCGAGTCCGGCACTGTTGCGGCCTAAGTCCCACAATGGCTTGCGGGAGATGTTCTGCAGAGAGTCCGGCAGACGCTCATAGCGGGTAAGGGTAGATTCTGTTGCTTTGCCCAGAAGGGGGAAGGCGGAAGCATCATGATAGATAGTCTGGGCATTGGCAACAGCGGCCAACAACAAGCCCATCAAAAGAATTCTGGTTCTCATATGACAAGATATTAAGTGTTAAGTATCAGATGGCAAAGATACAAGGTTTCTTTGAAAAACGAAGAAATGGAAGTATTTTACATCAATTAACTCCCACATGCTTGTTTCTTTACGAAACATTCGTATTTTCGCAGAAAACAATTCATATGAGACACATCCATTTCCTCTTAGCAGGCTTCCTGCTGTGCATCTGCTGTACCCTGCAAGCCAAAAACCGTGTGATTGACCAACCACCGTTTATCGTAAGAAACACGACTTCCATCGAAGTGAGTAAAGTAGTCATCAGTGACACGGCAACCGTGCTCCACATCTATGCCAAGTATCGTCCCAAGTACTGGATACAGATTGCACCCGACAGCTACCTGACAGACAATAACGGAGAAACCTACCAACTGCGTTCCGGTATAGGCATCATACCAGGTAAAGAATTTTGGATGCCCGAATCGGGCGAAGCGGAATTCCAGCTGGTCTTTCCTCCCCTATCCGACAATGCTACCTCCTTCGACTTCACCGAAGGCGAAAAGGTGGAAAACGGATTCAGCATCTGGGGAATACAACTGAAAAGCAAGAAACTGCCGGAACTGGCACTTCCCCAGAACGCCGTAGTACACAAAGCCGACCCTAATGCCGAACTTCCCGAACCGGTCATCCAATACGGAAAAGCCATGCTGAAAGGAAAACTCCTGGATTCACGCCCCAATATGGGAATGCCAATCAGTATTGCCGTGTGGGAGAATATCAAAGGAGACATCACGGACATACCACTCGACATCCAGCCTGACGGCAGTTTCACCAAAGAAGTAACATTGCCCGGCACTACCCCATGTACCATATATTTGGGTAGAGAGCATATGCTCCAGTTCTTCATGGAACCCGGCAAGACAACAGAAATATACGTCAATCTACGCGAAGCTTCCCGGCGCAAGTCTAAATTCCACAGCGAAGGGAAACCCTATGGAGAAATGGTATATATCAACGGACCGCTGGAAACCGTGGCACAAGAGTTGAACGGAAACCACCTCAGCATCGACATGCAAGACAAGCTCTATCAAAACATAGCTGCACTGGCTGGCAAGGATATTGATGCAGCCAAAGCATACGTACTTCAAATATCCGACGAAACACAAGAAGCAATAGACAAGTTGCCTTATAGTGCTTCTACCCGACAACTTTTGACTATCAATAACAAACTGATTACAAATGCCATGCTGTCTTCCGTTGCCAGCATCTTGACATCGGCTGCCCTACACGCCAATCTCATCAAACGGGAGGAAGCAAACAACTACTATCAGGAACTTGCCCGGAAAGTACCCGCCAACTACGTGTCCGACGAAGATATGAGTATATTGAATGTGCCGCAGGCAGTCTTGTCCAACCAGTATGTACAAATGGCTTCAAGGGATGTCGAACGGAGTGGAGAATTGGCCAAAGCCTGGGGAACCGACAAAGGTATCTTCTTCGATATAGCCCGTAATGTCACCCTCTACCGGGGTATCAAGAACTTCACCCCGCTCACCGACGAGCAAAAGGCCATCGTTGCCGCCATGCCCGCCGCATACCGTGAAATGCTGACTGCCGCCAATGACGAACTGCTGGCACAACTCGAAGCCAACAAGAAAAAGACGGGCTACACCATCAACCAAGTGGACACCAACGTCAGCAACGAAGATTTGTTCACTTCTATCATCAGCAAATTCAAAGGAAAAGTATTGTTAGTAGATTTCTGGGCCACTTGGTGCGGTCCATGCCGTATGGCAAACAAGACGATGACCCCCATGAAGGAGGAACTGAAAGACAAGGATATCCTATATCTGTACATCACCGGCGAAACCTCCCCCTTGAAGACCTGGGAGAATATGATTCCCGACATCCACGGCGAACATTTCCGTCTGACAGATGCCCAATGGAAATACCTATCGGACGTATTCAAGATAGAAGGGGTACCGACTTATCTGGTTGTAGACCGCAAAGGAAACACCACGTTCAGACAAACCGGCTTTCCGGGAGTGGAGAAGATGAAGGAAGAGTTGCTGAAAGTGACTAAATGACAAACTGATAAAAAAAACAGCAGGCTTATCACCTGCTGTTTTTTGTTTTATCAATATACCGCTATTACTTTTCAGCCCATTCCTTGGCTCCCTGCTCTTTCAGTTTAGCAGTAAATGCCTTTGCCTTCTCCATAGCAGCCGCTTCCTCTTCCGGAGTTGCATATGCATGCTTGTAGCCCTTCACCACATTCCATTCACCACGGGTGAAATCGGGGAATGCCACAGCCGCACAACCGTTGTCCATAGAAAGTTCTCCCAATTCTGCAAGGCAGCACCACTCAGCAAGGTCGTATACATCCATATCCAAAGGAAGACCGTTTTGCAGGCAATATACCAGACGGCTGTCCATCACGAAGTCCATGCCACCATGACCTCCTACTTCCTTCGCCATCTCACCGTACTTCTTTAAAATGGGATGCTGGTATTTCTCCACGAGTGCCTCCATCTCCGTCTCCGGCAGGAAACCGTGTGAATTCAAATCATCCACTTTGGGCTGAATGCCCGATGCACTCAGCTGGTCAGCGTCAAGCGCATACCCTTCTACCGGATATTTGTTGGCGAATCCCTTGGTACCCGTAAGCTGATACAAACGGTTATAAGGCTGTGGTGTCATTACATTGTGCTGAATCTCAATCACCTTTCCATTGGCTGTACGAATCATGGTCGTGGTATGGTCACCGTTACGGAATTCCTTGCACTCCTCGCCGGTTCTTTTTTCTACCAGCTCCTTGCCCACTACAGACTTGGTATCCATGGCTACCAACGTTTCCATACGGTCACCACGGTGAATATCCAGTGCTTGCGCCACCGGGCCAAGGCCATGGGTGGCATACACGTCACCACGATGCTTCATGTTGTAGTCCAAACGCCAGCCCAGCTTGTCATTTTCTCCATTCTTCCAATAATGGTCCCAAAACGGGCTCAAATTATGTATATAAGCACCCTGCGCACGGATAACTTCACCGAACACGCCATGCTGCGCCATGTTCAGCGTATTCATCTCGAACCAGTCATAGCAGCAGTTCTCCAGAATGAAGCAATGCTTACGGGTAGATTCACTCAAGTTAATCAAATCCCAGCATTCCTGCAGGTTCATGGCCGAAGGTACTTCTATCGCTACATTCTTTCCGTTCTCCAACGCACACTTGGCAACGGGGAAGTGATGCAGCCAGTCTGCAGCAATATAAACCAAATCTATATCATCACGTTTGCAGAGTTCCTCGTATCCTTTGTCACCGGAATAGACGGCGGCTTTGGGCATGGATGCCTTCTTCAAGAGCTCCTGACATTTATCTGCACGGGCCTCTTCATAATCACAAAGAGCCACTACCTGCGTACCCGGAATATAAGTGAAACGCTCCACTGCTCCGGGGCCACGCATACCCAAACCAACAAAACCCACACGGACTGCCTCCAACTTCGGAGTAGTCAGTCCCAATACACTCTTCTGTCCTGCCGGACGCTCGGGAGTTTTGACAACAATGGTACCATTCTGCCATTCCCATTGAGTTCCCTTCTCTGTGGTTTGCACAGTAGAAGTCTGGCTTGTGCATGCACCCAATACGAAGCACATTCCCAGCAACAACGATTTAACTGTTCCCATATTTCTGCTTTATTTAAGGTAAAAGAATTCATTGCAACAAAGACAGCGCAAACCGAATGCAGAATAAAATGAACCCGTTCATTTTTTATGCTGAGGTGCCGCCAGTCTTCGCTTCTTCTGCAAAGATAGACAATCTTAGCCAAAAGAAGATTATCAACAGCCATGTTCTTTTCAATCTGGCAAAAGAATATACACACAGCAGGAACATTTAGATTAATTAACTCACTGTTTGATGTTGGCTTACGAAATATTCGTAGATTTGCATTGAATTCATTTAAATACTTTATCCATGGAAAAGTTAACGATACAAGAAGAAGAAGCAATGTTGTACATTTGGGAACTGGGCAGTTGCTTCGTAAAAGACATTGTTGCCAAATATCCCAAACCGGCGCCTCCCTACACAACTGTAGCATCTATTGTGAAAAACCTGGAGCGCAAGCAGTATATCCGTGCCGCACGTGTAGGCAACACTTACCAGTATACCCCGCTTATACGCGAAAGCGAATACAAACGTACCTTTATGAGCGGTTTTGTGCGCAACTACTTTGAAAATTCTTATAAGGAAATGGTTTCGTTCTTCGCCAAAGACCAGAAGATTTCGGCCAATGACCTGAAAGACATTATAGACATGATAGAGAAAGGAAAGGAGTAAACATGTTAGCCTATTTTCTGAAAGTGAATGTAGCGATAGTACTGTTTTATGCATTCTATCGGCTGTTCTTCTACAAAGACACGTTTTTCGGCTGGCGCAGAACCGCACTGCTCTGCTTCTTTGCCGTTTCTGCCGCCGTACCTCTGCTGAACATACAAACGTGGATTACGGAGCAGGAACCGATGGTGGCCATGGCAGACCTCTATGCCAGCGTTGTGCTACCGGAACTCACAATAGGCACCGAAGCGGCTCCTACCGACTGGAAAAGCATCCTTTCAGAATATGCCAATATCGCCTATTGGGGAATAGTGGCATTGCTGATGATACGCCTCGTCATGCAACTGGCGGGCATCATCCACTTGGCATGCCGATGCCGCAAGGTACAAATAGGCAACACAAATATACATCTGCTTCCCAAAGCAGACGGGCCTTTCTCCTTTTTCCACTGGATTTTTATCCATCCGTCCTCGCATACGGAAGAGGAATTCAACGAAATATTGACCCATGAGCAGACACACGCCCGGCAATGGCACTCCATTGATGTCATCATCAGTGAACTAGTGTGCATTTTTTGCTGGTGCAATCCCTTTGCCTGGCTCATGAAACGGGAAATCCGCACCAATCTGGAATATATGGCCGATGCCCGCGTATTGGAGAACGGCTATGACTCCAAAACCTACCAGTACCATCTGCTAGGATTGTCACATCAAAAGGCTGCAGCAACTATCTATAACAGTTTCAATGTTTTACCTTTAAAAAAACGCATCAAAATGATGAACAAAAAGAGAACAAAAGGAATAGGAAGGACTAAATATCTGATGTTCCTTCCCTTGGCAGCCTTACTTATGATTATCAGCAATATCGAAGCAGTGGCGCGTACCACAAAGAAGATTGCAGCGGAAGTCATAGAGGCTGTAGACGCCAAAACCGGACAAGCGGTACCGGAAGTTCAAGCCCCTCAAGTAGCTCCCCTACCGGAACAAGATACGAAAACAGTGACTTACAAAGGAAAGGTAGTGGATAAGGATACTCTCGACAATCCGATTTTTGAGGTAGTGGAACACATGCCCGAATTCCCCGACGGAGGCATGTCTGCACTAATGGAATACTTGAGCAAGAACATCAAATATCCGGAAGCAGCCATGAAGAAAGGTACGCAAGGACGGGCTACCGTGCAATTTGTAGTGGAGAAGGATGGCAGTATTACCAATGTAAAAATACTGCGCGGCATTGACCCGGAATTGAATAAAGAAGCCGTACGCGTAATCAGTGCCATGCCCAAATGGAAACCCGGCACACAAAAAGGAGAAGCCGTGCGGGTAAAATATACAGTTCCCGTGATGTTCCGTCTGACGGAAAACAATACACAGGTTAAGTATGCTCCCATTGAAAGCAAAATAGATGAAATGGTGGTAGTGGGTTATGCTCCCGAAGAGGCAACCTACCCGGAGGAAGTAACCGTTTTCGAAGTCGTAGAAAAAATGCCGGAATATCCCGGCGGCATGTCCGCAATGATGGAATTCATCGGCAAAAATATCAAATATCCGGTAGCCGCACAAAAAGCTAAGATTCAGGGAAGAGTGGTCATACAGTTTATAGTGGATAAAGAAGGGAACATCATCTGCCCCAGAGTAATCCGTGGTGCCGACCCACTGCTAGACGCTGAAGCAATCCGTCTGACTACTATCATGCCCAAGTGGAAGCCCGGCATGCAAAGAGGACAAGCTGTAAACGTAAAATATACAGTCCCCATCATGTTCCGTCTGCAAGAACCGGAGAAAAGCCCTGCTGTTCAGAATGCCACTGTTACTCCAACTAAATAAACTAATTCTCTCTCTAAACAAGTTTAAATGAAAAAGGAGCAGTTACCCGACGACGGGCAATTGCTCCTTTTCATAAGGAAAACATCCATGTTTATTTATGCACTTCCACAATCCGCGTCGGCGCCATTTCCATATTTCTGCGGTCTACCTGACGGACTACGGCAGCAGCCAGTTGCAGGAAAGCGCGCCCGGTCACCGTATTCTCATCCAAAGCAACCGGAGTCCCCTTATCACCACTCTCACAGATGCTCTGTACGATAGGAATTTGTCCCAGCAAGGGTACGTTCATTTTCTCAGCCAGTCTCTTTGCGCCTTCTTTTCCAAAGATATAATACTTGTTTTCCGGCAATTCGGCAGGCGTGAACCAAGCCATGTTCTCCACCAAACCGAGAATGGGCACATTCACCTTATCATTGGTAAACATATTGATGCCTTTGCGGGCATCTGCCAGCGCCACAGCCTGCGGCGTGCTAACAACGATAGCTCCTGTCAGTGCCAAAGTCTGCACCACTGTCAAGTGAATGTCGCTCGTTCCGGGAGGAAGGTCGATAAGGAAATAATCCAGTTCTCCCCAATCGGCATCACCAATCAGCTGCTTCAAGGCATTGCTTGCCATACCTCCCCGCCACAAAGTGGCCTGGTCGGGGTCTACAAAGAAACCGATGGAAAGCAACTTGATGCCATACTTCTCTATCGGAACAATCAAGTCACGTCCACCAATGTTCTCTGCCACCGGACGGGCATCTTCCACTTGGAACATCTTTGGAACAGAAGGCCCGAAGATATCAGCATCCAGCAGACCTACTTTATAACCCAACTTTGCCAAAGACACGGCAAGGTTGGCAGCAACCGTGGACTTGCCTACCCCACCTTTTCCGGAAGACACTCCGATAACATTCTTCACCTGGGGTAATAGCTTACCCACTTCCGGACGTGCCGCCTGACGGCTTTCAGTCGTAATCACAACCTCCACCTCAGGAGAAACATACGTATGTATAGCTGTCTCGGCAGCCTTCACCATTGACTTCATGAACGGATCAGTCGGTTTCTCAAATGTTAACGAGAAGCTGACCTTCATCCCGTCAATCCGCATGTTATCGGCCACCATCTCAGCCTCAACAAGATTCTTTCCGGTGCCGGGATAACGCACTGTTGCCAATGCATCAAGGATTAATTTTGGATATAATGTCATTGTATGTACTATTTGACGATTTACTATTTACTATTTTTATGCGAATCAGTAGTATTTTTAACCACTGATTCGCATCATTTGCTGGTTTGCAATCCGCTACGCTTGCTACGGTTATAACTGCGGTACTCATCCAGCTCTATCTCCACATCCGGCTCCTGCAACTCGCCCTCTTGCGGAAGATGGAACTTGATGTACTTGATATTCAAACCACGATCCAGCCATTGTTGTTCATAATAGGTCTTGATGCTGAGTATCTCATCAGCCATGCCGGAGTGGTACAAGTCTTCCGTCATCACATCCACCGGTAACCGGTTTCTTTCAATCATGTACCGGGTATAGGTAAACATGAAGTTACTGTCCGTCTTCAGATGAACGATACCGTCATTCTTCAGGAACTTGCGGTAGCGCTCCATGAAATAAGTGGAAGTAAGCCTTTTTGTAGCCTTCTTCATCTGCGGGTCCGAGAAAGTAAGCCAGATTTCACTCACTTCATCCGGAGCAAAAAAGCGGTCTATGATTTCGATATTCGTACGCAGAAAGGCCACATTCTTCATGCCCGATTGCAGCGACTCGGTAGCTCCCGTCCACATACGAGCCCCTTTTATATCCACTCCGATGAAGTTCTTTTCGGGAAACATACGTCCCAATCCGACAGTATATTCTCCCCTACCACAGCCCAGTTCCAGAACAATAGGATGGTCGTTTTTGAAAAACTGCCCATGCCAGTTCCCTTTCATGTCAAACGGCACATTATCTACCGCGGAATACGGATACTCGAAAACATGCGGATAACTCGCCATATCGGCAAACTTCTCTAACTTGTTCTTTCCCATTTAAGAAGCATTGAAACATAAAACATATTATTTTAGGCACGGATTACACGGATTTTCACGGTCTCTCTTCAATCTATCCGTGCTTTCCGCGCAATCCGTGCCTAAAAGTATAAAAACAAAGTCCCGGCAAGTCTTATACGATAGACATTACCGTATTATTCAACGATCGTTACCCAACCATGAGTATCTGGCTCGTCACCATACTGGATGGCACGCAGCTTGTTGTAAAGCTTCGTACATACCGGTCCCGGTTTTCCATCTTTGGAAATAACATATGACTTGCCGTTCTCTACGTCGTCAATACGTTCGATGGGGCTGATAACGGCAGCCGTACCGCAGGCACCCGCTTCCTCGAAAGTCAGCAACTCTTCTTCGGGAACCGGACGGCGCTCCACCTTCATGCCCATATCCTCTGCCAGCTGCATCAGGCTCTTGTTGGTGATGGAGGGCAGGATGGAAGTGGACTTCGGAGTGATATACGTATTGTCCTTGATGCCGAAGAAGTTGGCAGCACCACATTCGTCCATGTATTTCTTTTCCTTGGCATCCAGATAGAACTCACAGGCATAACCCAAATCGTGCGCTTTCTTGTTGGCACGCAAGCTGGCTGCATAGTTACCACCTACTTTATAAATACCGGTACCCAATGGGGCAGCACGGTCGAATTCGCGGATAATGACATACGGATTGGTTGAGAATCCACCCTTAAAGTAAGGACCTACCGGGGTCACGAACACCACAAACAGATATTCGCTGGCAGGATGTACGCCTACTTGTGCACCGGTACCCACCAGCAACGGACGGATATACAGAGAAGCACCCGATTCATAAGGCGGAATGAAACGCTCGTTCAGCTTCACCACCTTCAGAATAGCTTCTTTGAAACGCTCCGTAGAAAGTTCCGGCATCAAGATGCCACGGCAAGTGGATTGCAGGCGGGCTGCATTCTCCTCCAAACGGAAGATACGCACTTTACCGTCTTTGCCACGAAAAGCCTTCAAACCCTCAAACGCTTCCTGACCGTAGTGCAAACAAGTGGCAGCCATGTGCATAGGAATGGTTTCCTCACTGCAAACTTCCAGTTCGCCCCATTGTTCGTTACGATAGTAAATTCTCACATTGTAATCTGTCTTCATATATCCGAACGGCAGATTAGCCCAATCAAGTTCTTTCATATCTCAAAGTATTAGTTACTTCTATTACGTACATTTTGCAACAAAAATAGCTTTTATTCTTCAGATTCCCACTTCTCCGACAGTAATTTTTCAATTTCCTTGTCAGCTTTGGTCAATTTATCGCTGCAAAATGCTATAATTCCGTTTGCTTCCTTTATTTTTTCAGCAAGCACATCTATCTCCAGTTCGTTGTTGTCTATCTGGCTGACAATTTTCTCCAAACGTGCCATGGCTTCGGAGTAGGTCTCTTTTTTCTTGGTTACTGGCATAATTGAAATTAATTAATCGTTGTACTTCTCAAGCCGTTTGTCAGAATTCCCGTCTTTGGGCGATGCGTTCTCCCACTTCATCTCCTTGGACGTCAGTTTCAAAATATGATATTGTTCAGTATAATGTTCCTCTTTATCATACAACGTAATCAATTTTTCATCAAGACTTATGATATAAGTTCCACGAAAAGGGACTCCGTTAGAGAACGGGCTTCCGGTATAAACTTCATAGGTCTTGTCTGCATTAAAAGTGTAGCTGGTCACAAAATCGTCCTGCAAAACTGGTTCTTTCGCAATCCACTTACCTACCAGTTGAGAAATTTCGACCTTATCATCCGTACATGAAATAAAACTAAATGCCATGACCATCAGCATAAGAAACAAATTTTGTGTTTTCATCTTTGTTCATTTTAAATGATTTAAGTAATATTTATAAAATACAGAGACTTGCAAAACACTGCATGAATGAGAGTTAAATATGTACTATTGAAACCACTTCACCATTCTGCAGACGGGTTGTTATCATATCATTCTCCTGCAGTTCATCTGCATTCTTCACTACTTTCCCATCTTTCAACGTAATGCTGTAACCGCGAGCCAACAACTTTTCCGGTGAAGCATCTGCCAATCGTTGTTGCAACAATTCCAGGCGATGGCGATGGCGGAACAAAGAGGAAGTCACAGCCTGCACCACATCTTTCCGCACAGTCAGCAAAGCCATTTTTGCATCGGATATACGATGGTATGCGGCAGAAGGAATCCGGTTCTTGTAACCAGAAAGTTTGCGCTGTTCCTGCTGCAACAGATTCCTGACACCCTCATGCAAGCGGGAAGCAAGCATCTCCAGTTTATCGGCAGCGCTGTCCATGGACTCTATTAAGAATTCGGCAGCCGCCGTAGGGGTCTTTACACGGGTATGTGCCACAGAATCCAGCACCGTGTCATCCCGCTCGTGGCCGATACCCGTCAGGATGGGCAACGGAAACTGTGCACATGCAGCAGCAAGCAGATAAGTATCGAAGCCGGACAAATCGGACGTGGCGCCTCCACCACGAATAATGACCACTACATCAAACTCGGACAAGCGGGCATTCACCCGGTCGAGGGCAGACAGAACGGACTCCTCCACACGGTCGCCCTGCATCAGGGCAGGAAACAGTTCCGTATAAAAGAAGAAACCCTTGGAATTGTTTTTCAGCTGATGGCAGAAATCACCATAACCGGCCGCCGTGGGTGAAGATATGACGGCAATGCGTTGCGGCAGGCAGGGCATATCGAGTTCTTTGTTCAGGGTGAGCACTCCCTCTTCCTCGAGCTGCTTCAATATTTCCCGGCGGCGGCGCGCCATATCGCCTAAGGTATAGGTGGGGTCTATGTCCTGCACCGTAAGGCTGTAGCCATAAAGCTCATGGAAGTTGACAGTGACCTGCACCAGCACTTTGATGCCCGAAACAAATGCCTGCCCCGTAGCCTCCTCAAAATAGGGTTTCAGCAGCCGAAACACATTTGCCCAGATGGTACCTCTCGCCTTAGCTATCAGACTATTGCTGCGGGGATCTTTCTGCACAAATTCCAGATAGCAATGCCCCGTGCTATTGGTACGCACATCACTCAACTCCGCCTGCACCCAACACTCGTCAGGAAGGCATTGTTCCAGACTGCGGCGCACAAGGGCGTTGAGCTCATACAAAGACAACGATTCCATATGGCTATCTTTTGAGCAGATAATCCTGATATGCTTTCCACATATCGGGCACACCATAACCGTATATATTATCGGGATAATCTTTACGGTCACCGGAGCGGCGTACCAGTTCTATCACCTCTTTAGCCGTAAGTTCAGGGCAAGCCTGCCACAAGCAAGTCACCATGCCACACATGATAGGAGAAGAAAACGACGTACCGTTTGCCTTACCCTGGTTACCATCCGTACGTATGACATCAGCCCCCAAGCCGACAGCCACCACATCCGGTTTTATCCGGTGGTCCGCCGTATTCCCGATAGATGAGAAAGGAGCCAGTACGGCTTCCTTGTCAATAGCGCCCACGGTCAGCACGTTCTCCGCATCTCCCGGAGGTGTGATTTTCTTCCACGAACCCATACCAGAATTGCCGGCACTGCACACCAGCACCATTCCTTTGTCCGCAACGTGTGAAGCCTGACGGGACATCAGTGCATGGCGTCCGTCCAAATCACGGAACCTATAATCTTTCGACTTGTCGTCAAAAGTGTAATATCCCAATGAAGTATTGAGTACATCCACCCCTACACTATCGGCAAACTCCACCGCTGCAGACCAATAGTCCTGCTCGACCAAATGCTCGGAATACTCGTCTTCGCTACGCAGCAACCAGAAAGAAGCCTCAGGCGCCGTACCGGTCATAATGCCGGGCTGGTTCATGCCGATGCAGGACAGTACCATCATGCCATGACTGCTCTCTGCAAAGATGTCTGCCTGCTGATTTACAAAATCTTTGGTTCCCAACACCCGGATGTTCTGCATGGCAGTTATCTTATCGGCATTATGAAAACCGGCATCGATAACTGCAATCGTCATGCCCTGCCCCTTGAACCCTCCCTGGTGCAATTTATCACCATTACTCATCTGTATCTGGCTAACGGCAAGTCCATAGATACTGTCAGGATGTACACTCGGCTGGTTAATCAAAGAATCGCGTCCGGTAGACATCATCGGACTGTCACCTTTGGGAGCTATCCAGACTTTTTCCGTAGCGCAGACAAAAGGTAGTGCGGCAATACGGTCTATCAAGGTAGAGTCATTGCAAGATACCGTGACGAAGTTCTCCCATTTACCGGTAACCACAACATTTACGCCCTGATGGCGAATTTCGTCCACGTACTTGCGGCACACCGGCAAGTCGGTAGAATCTATCGGCAGGTTCTGCTTATGCCGACGGGCAATCGCCTTTTCAGAAAGAAACGCTTCCGGGTGTTCCAAGGAATACGTGGTGGCAGCCTTATCCTTCAGGCTGATGCGATACTTCAATGTATCTTGTTGTGCCGATGCTCCTGCCGCAAGCAGGACAAAGGTGGAAAGGAGTAGAAGTCTTTTCACAATTATAAATTATAAATTATAAATTAAAAATTAAAGGAACATCCCGATGCCTCTTTGGGAAGCGATAAAGGAACCGCCCACTACCCTTCGGCCTATATAGAATACGGCAGACTGTCCCGGAGCTATGGCAGAGGCTTCCGTCTGGAAGTGTACCAGCAGACGACCGTCCTCCAGGCGCTTCACGTCGCAAGGAATCGGTTTACTGCGATAACGGATACGTACGGTTAGCTCCTTGCTTTCAAAAAACTCTCCCTCATCCACCAAATTCTCATGTTCGGCAAGCATATATCCCGTCTTCAGCTGTTCGGCGTCTCCCAGCATCACCGTATTCTTCTGAGGATTGATTTTCAAGACGTAGGCAGGTTTGCCCAAGGCTATTTCGAGTCCCTTGCGCTGCCCGATGGTGTAATAGGGAAAGCCTTTGTGTTCACCCAGCTTAACGCCTTCCGAATTGACAAACCATCCCGGTCCCACCTCGCGGTCTATCTCCGGAGAGTGTTCGCGCAGGAAATCACGGTAATCACCTTTAATGAAGCAGACCTCCATGCTCTCGCCTTCTTCCGCCTTGACGGTATAACCTTTGTCGCGGAGGTATTCGCGGACTTGCTGCTTGGTATAGGTGCCTAAGGGGAAGATACAACGCTTCAGCAACTCCTGCCCCAGTCTCCACAAAAAGTAGGACTGGTCTTTCTTGTCATCATCCCCGGCTATGATATAAACCTTACCGTTCCGTTCCTCCAGACGGGTGTAATGTCCGGTAGCAATATAGGCACACCCCAGCTTGTCTGCCCACTCCGCAAGAATACGGAACTTGAACAGCGGATTACACATCACACAAGGGTTCGGAGTCCGACCCTGACAATATTCATCTATAAAATTCTGTACGATTATCTGTCGGAAGGCTTCGCGCTCATCTGCCACATGATGTTCAATCCCCATGCTGTCTGCCAGTTGGTGGGCTTCTACCGGTTCGTCTCCCCACACCCACATGGTGAGACCGACTATCTCATAGCCCTGCTCCTTCAACATCAGGCAAGTGGCAGTACTGTCTATACCACCGCTCATACCGACCAATACTCGCTTTTCAGGTGTACTCATATCAGAAACCAATGAATTAGTCTGCAAAAATACATGATTTCGAGCAGAAGATAGAGAAAAGGCATGCCTTTTTAGCATGCCTTCACATAAAGAACTTGTCAATCGGAAGAGGGCACTCCCGTCACAATCCCCCGTCCATGTGTCCCTATATAGACCCTGCCATACTCCTGCATATCCCCACAGATATGCAGAACCAACCCGTATTGATGAGCATCATCGTTAATACGCATCCAGGAAACGGCAGCATCGTCTGAGCGGAAAAAGCCGTACTGACCGTTGACAACGCCAATCAGATAAAGGGCCGGATAGTTACTGCCCGGCTTTGCCTTGCCAAAACCGAAGGCATAGATAGTACGGACTTTGTCCAGCGCACGAAAATCAAATCCCGTACGGGTAGTGGAATGGTACAGGCCATCGTAAGCGGCAATCCACAAATCTCCCTCACGACCGGGAGTCGAATAAATACGGTCTTGCCCTCCGCGCGGGTCACCCCTGCGATTCGTCAGAGAGGCATTGCCCCGCCGGAGTGTTTTTACAGCCAGTTGCAGAGTATCGGTATGGAAGGTCGCCCCGCCATCTTCGCTGCTGTATAGAAGTCCGGCAACAGCATCCACGGCATAAAAACGTTTGGGATTCACTTTGTCGGCTATGACACGGATATTCTCCGGCAGGCCTTGACAAGACATCCACGAATTCCCTTTGTCGCGGGTCAGAAAAGCGGTGGAACGGTCGGGTGTCCAAATCCAGGAAGAGCCGTCGGCCGAAACGGCAATATGCCCGTTGCGCGCCTTCTCTACGGGAACAGTAGCACACATGTTCCAACTCCTGCCTCCGTCTTCTGAATAGGAGATGGTGCGTGCACCCGGCTGGTGGCCGAACAAAGTTCCCACTCTGACTATCAAATCCTGCTTCAACCAGGCACCCGTCACTCCATTCGTATTACCGAAATGAGGATTGGCATGACTGCCCAACGGATCGGGCCGATTGAGGTCGAAATGCGTAAAGCCACCATAGTCACCGATACCGGAAATCAGGCGCGCGCCTTTTTCGGGAGCATAAAGTTCGAGGGGCACGGTCTCTTCAATACCGGCAGACATGATGCTCCATTTCACCGGTTCCCCGCGTTCCACGGCCGATAGATTGAAAGTTTCCCAACCACCGAAACCAGTGGTAAACATGGCATGTTCGGCGTCGGCAGGGTCTATCTCAATGTCGAACATCCAGTGCAGGGGCGCCACCTCTGTATAGGGAGCTTTAGAATAATCATACTCATATCCCGTCTTGAAAATCGGTTTCCAGCTTTTGCCACCGTCGGTCGTACGGAACATCTCATCACTCTTATAACCGTGTTTGCCTCCCAAGCTGTGTGTACTGGCAATCAGATGTTTCGGATTACGGGCATCCACTGATACGGCTGCATAGCCAAATCCCGCTTTTCCGCCATCGGACAGTCGGACGGGCGAAATGTCCGTCCATTTGTCTTTACGTATATCGTACTTCCAAACTCCACCGTCCTCCATCTGACTCGGACCGGGAGTATCTCCGTACGTCAATACTAATTGGCCGTCACCGGTCAAAACCATATGTGTGGGACGATACTGCACCGGCTGCCCCTCAACCGGCTGCCAGCTTTCACCATAGTCGTGGCTCACGAACAGATTTTCCCTTCCCATCAATGAAGCCGCCACATAAATGTCACGGGTACCACGCCCATCTTGAGTACCTTGTACATCGTAGACTATGCAGACAATGCCACTACCGCGATTCCCCCATGCAGCACGGTCGGCAGGATTGAACTTCTCGGAGACATCCGGGAAAGACACCACCCGTGCCCAGCTCTGCCCCTTATCCATACTGCGCCACAAACCATGCAAACGGGTTCCCATATAAATGATATTCCCATTCTGCGGGTCCACCATCATCCGTTCTCCATTACCACGCCCGTTCTCGTTGCCACCCATCGTAAAGGGCACATCGACACGGGCAAAGGTTCTGCCGCCATCATAAGAACAAAGTATGGCCCCATTGGAGCTACTGGTATACGTACCGCAGGCAATATACACGTTCTGCGGATTCTGCGGGTCGATGGCAATGCTCTCCACCCCCTGCAGATTACTTTCATCCAGACTTATCCAGTCCAGCAAGGGCGTCCACTGGTTGGAAGCAGCGTCCCACCGGTAGGCTCCTCCCATATCGGTGCGGCAATAACGGACACCAGGAGCTTCTGGGTGAAAAACGATACCGTCCACAAAGCCTCCTCCCACTATCGGTACGCTCTTCCATTCGTAAGAAACGGAATTCACCGAAGATATATCTTGAGCAAGCATCGGCATGCCGCCCAGTATCAAACTTATTCCTGCTAAAAACAACTGTCTTTTCATAAGCATCAGGGTTCTAAAACAAACGTTCTTGATATTTCCTTCAAAGATAAGAATATTTCATTGATATTTCAGACTGAAACATTTGTGGCAGTACACATACAATCCTAACAACCAACGTTTTAATAAAAACAAGAAACTAAATCAAGCCATAAAAAGATTAAAACGGCACCCATCGCAGTTCTTCCCTCCAACAGTTTTTTGTAACAACAATGCAACATATATGACACAAAAACACAACACGTATGTCCGAACTTTGTCGCCGACAAATCATTCGACAACAACAGATTATGAAAAAAAGTGCATTGACAGTACTGATTGCCCTGCTGCCGTTGGCCGCAATTGCCCAAACGCCCTCCATCAATGAGGACGGAAAAAAGATTGAAAAGGAGAAAATGGAAACCAAAGACTACCTGCCGGAAGTCCACGGAACCATCCGCGCCAAATACGAATATCAGACCACCATGGGTGCAGGACGTTTCGAAGTACGCAATGCCCGCGTCAGCGTGACGGGCAACGTATTGCCCAGCGTAGCCTACAAAGCCGAGATAGACCTCTCCGACGAAGGCCAAATCAAGATGCTGGATGCCTACGCCCGGCTTTTCCCGACAAAAGGACTGACAGTCACCGCCGGACAAATGCGCGTCCCCTTCACCATCGACGCCCACCGCTCGCCGCACCAGCAATACTTCCCCAACCGCTCGTTTATCGCCAAGCAAGTGGGCAATGTACGGGACGTGGGATTCACAGTAGGATATACCCTGCCTACCGATGTACCTATCACCGTGGAAGGAGGACTTTTCAACGGTTCCGGACTGACCAACCAGAAAGAATGGCACAAGGAAGTGAACTACTCCGCCAAAGCCCAGTTTCTCTTCACCAAAGGACTGAACCTGACACTAAGCGTGCAGAGTATCCAACCGGAAGAAGTACGCATGCAGTCCTATGACATCGGCGCTTACTACGAAACCGGCCGTTTCCATATCGAAGGCGAATACTTGTACAAGCAATATTCCGGCAACGCTTTCAAAGATGTACACGCCGTCAACACCTTCATCAACTACGACCTGCCTCTACGAAAAGTATTCAACAAGATGTCTTTCCTGCTACGCTACGACATGATGACCGACCAGAGCGACGCCAAAACCGCCGATGAGGAAACCGGCAGATTGACAGTGACCGACTACAAACGCCAACGCCTGACGGGCGGCATCACCTTCAGCCTCAGCAAGGCATTCCGCACAGACCTCCGGCTGAACTACGAGAAATACTTCTATGCCAAAAACAGCATAGCGAAAGAGTCGGAACAAGACAAGGTGGTATTGGAATTGATGGTACGCTTCTGATATTTCCTGACTTCCCCTTGCTTTTTTCATTCCAAAAAGGTATATTTGGAATAAATTATTCCGAGTTATGGCAAATCCAATCATACCCGGCATACTGCAGACTGAACAAGACTTATTGTATAGTAAGCTGAATGCATACAATCAAGGGAGAGCCTCTTATAAGGAAGTGGGCGCCTATCTTGTCGTACTGCCCCGACCGGAGCATCTCCAATATACTTTATGGATTTACTCTCCACTGCCCGGAAGACAGTCCATCTTCTACATTTGCGACCTTTCCACCGACATTCACGAAACGCTGCGGATGGCAAGCACGCTATGCTTCTACTCACCGCGCAGCCTGTTGCTTGTGGAGTACAATGCCAAAAGAATGCAGAGCAAAGGGGACGACATTATCTCCGTAGGCAAATACCACGGACACTTCCTGCACGAAATCCTCCGTATAGACCCTGCCTATCTTACGTGGATAGCTTTCAAATTCCAACCACGCATCCCCAAGCAGGAACGTTTTGTACAGATTGCCAAGATTTACCATTCGGTCCATCTCGACATACAACGGAGAAAAACGTACCAGACCACCGGCGGACGTTTTCTGGGGAAGGAAGGCGAAAAAGTGGAGAACCTGACGCTGACGGTGTTCAGCGTGCGACTGGAGGACAACCCCTACAAGACGCAGCTCAAAGGGACCACTCCTTATTTCTATGTGCGCCAGGTGCTGAAGCTGAAAGACTCCATCGGCAACTTCGTCAGCATCCGGCTGAATGCACGCACGGCAAGCCGGAAATCATGCCAGCTGCCCGCCGTGGAACATGCCTACCAGGTAGGGGAACTGATGGAGATAGCATCGGCACGCATCGCGCGTACCTATATAATAGGAAGTACGAAATACACCCGGTTGACACATGTGAAGCTGCACATCCCTACCGGGTAAAAGATTTTCTATCAGATACGAACCACACGCTGCATACGGCTGCTTTCCCAGCCTGCCTCTATCAAGCGGATGACTCCGACCACCTCGCGGGCATCGCTCTGCAAAGGTTCGCCGTGACAAATATGCCGATAGATATTCTCGTAAAAAGCTGCATAATCACCGGGAAGGCTTGGATAAGGTTCATGCACGATTCTACCGCCCTTTTCCGTATGAAGTATCCCCCAAGAGGATTTGTCCTCCTCGCCCCAGTGCGGAGTGACGGGCAATACGCCTTCGTTCAAGGCGGCTTCCTGCGGGTCGAAACCATATTTCACGTAAGAACCTTCCCTGCCGTGGAGGACGAAACGGGGTTCGCTCGCACACATCAGATAGCTGGATTTCAGCGTTATCTTTACTTCGGGTGCCTTTGAGGGGCGTAGCAAATGAATGATGAAGTAGTCGTCTACCTTGCTGTCCTTGCGCAACGTGGCAATATCTGCAAAGACGGCTTCGGGCATACCGAACAGCTGCACAGCCTGGTCTATGACGTGGGCGCCCAGGTTATAGGTCAAGCCACCGCCATCTTGTCCGGTTTCCTTCCAAGTATTCGGCTTGATAAAATTACGATAACGGGGGAAGGTGGATTCAAACTCCACCAGATGTCCCAGCAGGCCTTTGGACAGTATTTCCTTGACCGTCAGAAAATCGCCGTCCCACCGGCGATTCTGGTAAACGCTCAAGGTCAGCCCCCGGCTTGCGGCAAGTGCCACCAGCTCCTCAGCTTCTGCCACGGTGGTAGTGAAAGGCTTCTCCACAACCACATGCTTGCCAGCTTCGAGGGCGCGGCGGGCATACTCATAATGAGTGCTGTCCGGTGTGTTGATGACAACCAAATCCAACCCTTCCAGTCCGATAAGTTCCTCAAAACTCCGCACAATACAAGCGTCGGGATACTTTTCCCGGGAGAGTTCCTTACTGCGCTCCGTAACGGCAGTCAATTCAAAATGAGGGTTGGTGGAGATGAAGGGAGCATGGAAAACACGTCCCGACATTCCGTAAGCGGCTAATCCAGTTCTTATTTTGTCCATATGATATTCTTTTTTCTTTCCTGCAAAATTAATAAATCCAATGCTATAATTCAATGAACGGAGAGTGATAAAGTTTCAGCTGGGCAAGAAAGCTAAAATTCACAAACGAACGGTTCTTCGTTCAGAGATAGAGATTTTCGACCAAGGCGTGACGGATGTCCATAAAGCCAAATCATCTAATGTGGCCGGATAAGGGTATTCCTCCTTTAAGTCTGCTTCCAGAGCTTTCAACATGATGTAGTCCATCCCCTGATGATGGCTATCAACTTCCAGTGCCTTCCTACCCCACTGTTGCCAATAGGAATGTTCATAGCAGTCTATATAAGTACGGTCCGCCTCCCAAGTCTCATCGGGACTGCTCCCTTCTATATATATAAGCCGTCTGTCTCCCTGCCAGATTCCTTTCGTGCCTTGTATCTCGAAGTCCAAACTGCGCGGACGGGGCAAGGTGGTGTCGTGGGTCAGCGAGAGAAGGATGCCGTTTTCCGTTTCCAACTGAGTGATGACAACATCTCCCGTCCGTATCTCTACATCTGTATTTCCACCGAGGTCTTTGATACGCTGCAACATGCCCGCCGGTTTGGAGGCGAATGAGGTAAGACTTCTAATCCGGTCTTTCCGGTTGATGCCCGCAATCATGCAAAGGGGAGCCAGACCATGGGTGGGATAAAGGTCACCGTTCTCCTCTTGATAGAACTTGCTACGCCAGACGCTTTCCGTCTTTTCCCGATTACCGATATTGCCCGCATCGTCCAGCAACAAGTGCCGCAGGTCGTGCCGATAGCCACCTCGCATGTAGACAATCTCTCCCAACAGACCTGATTCCACTATATTGAGAATGGAAAGGTTTTCGCGCATAAAAAGTGTATTCTCCAAAGGATATACGCGGCAGCCATGCTGCTCTGCCAGTTCCATCAAAGGAGTATATTCATCAATATAGAGCCCTCCCTTAATCTCCAACGCCACGTGGCACCCGTGCTCCACACATAGCAAGGCATGCTGCACATGGTATTGCCAGGGAGAGGCGATAAACACCAATTCCGGATGATGCTCCTTCAGCATGTCAAGGCAGGCATCCTCCCCTTGGTTATAGCAAGGGATACCGGATATTTCCGACGACTTCACACCCGGGTCGGCAACTGCCTGAACCTGAAAGAAAGGTATATTCTGCAATAATCTAAACAGTTGTTTGCCACGGTATCCCACACCGATAAAAGCAGTCCTCACCTTATCCATCTTCCTATTTCTCTAATTTTACCAACTCTACAACTTTATGGGTTGCATCTATGCGATAGGACAACTGCGGAGTAATGCTACATAGCAACGACAGAAATTCATTCAGGCTTTCATCGCGCAAAGTCGCTTTGAAACTGAGCTGATGCAACTCCGGCGCTATCTGGAAGCGATAACCGAAATGCCGGGACAATTCTTCTTTCTTATTTTCCAGAGTATGCCCCTCAAAAACAATCTCCTTATGTTCCCATGCGTATATCTGGTTCAACGAACGCTTCTCTATCTTGTAAGTTCCGGAGCGGTTGTCATAGACAAAACTTTCCCCGGGTACCAACACCGCATTCTCGACAATACCTTCCACATCAATCTCCACCTTTCCATTTTTCAAGGTCACAATGTCCTCGGCTTCTTCCGCATAGGAAGAGACATTGAAATTCGTTCCCAGAACGCGGATGTCATAGTGACGGGTATGTACATAAAACGGTTTACCATTTTTATGCTTCACATCGAATATCGCTTCTCCCTCCAGCTGTACACCGCGTGCTTTCCGCCACCCCCCCAATGAATAGGTCAGTTTGGAACAAGCGTTCAGCAACACCGTAGAGCCATCTGGCAGCACAGTCCTGGCCTGCTGTCCTACTTCTGTTTCCAGAGTAACCAGCTCCACAGATGAACTGATACCAGAGTAATAAGCATTGGCCTGCCAGCCCACGAAGGCAACGACCACGACAACAGCGGCGTAAAGGAAGAAACGCCTCCATGACACATTCTTCTTTTTTGGAGGTGTGCCCGCCTGCTGTGACAGACCGGTTCTCTGAGCAAACTTCTGCCACTCGTGTTCCGTATCCGCTTCCTTGCAATCATTCTCATAATTGAGATATACATAAGAGTCCTTCAGCGAGAAAAGGAAGTCCTGATTCTCCTTCTTTTCCTTCACCCAAGCTATCAACTGCCGGGTTTCTTCCTCCGTCAGTTCATTCTTCAGGTATTTTATAAAATAATCTTCGTTTATCATCATCACATCGTTATTTAAACAAATCTTTGACAAATAGCAGAATTAATACGGGCAGATAATCACCCAATGATTTCTTAATTAGTTTGAGTCCGCGGTAAAGTTGGTTCTCAACGGTACGCACAGACAGATTCAGCACTCCGGCTATCTCGTCGCTACGCATTCCTTGGTTCCGATTCATTCTGAAAATGGTTTGGCACTGCTTGGGCAGCTTGTCAAGCGCTTCCAGATACCTCTTATTCAAATCCTTGAAATAAAGATCATTCAAAATATTATGCTCAGCCGTATAACTGGCAAGTTCTAGTTCCCGCAGGGTCATCGTCTCTATTTTAGAAAAGTTATTCAGTATGGTATCCCGGCGGATTTGTTTCACGCAGAGATTCTTCATAATGCGGAACAGGTAAGCACTGATGGCTTCGGGAGCATCAATATGAGTACGATGTTCCCAGAAGGCGATAAAGCACTCCTGGACAATGTCCTTTGCCTTGTCACTGTCATGCAACAATCCGTAGCAAAAGACGTACATCCTGGGATGGTACTTTTTGTACAACCACTCAAAAGAAGCGGCATCCCCCTGCTGTATTTTGGAAAAGAGAATATGTTCTTCCATGTATCCCCTCCTTTTCAAGTATAGTTATTCATAGGCATAACAATATGAACCAGATTATCAAAACGGGTTAATAAAAAAGGGACCAGAACATTAAAGAGCGTCCAAATATAAAGGTTTCCATATCATCTGCCAAAAAAAAGGAGTTTTTTAACGAGGTGCAGGAACAATATTCATCATGAATGTTAATAAATGTTTTATTTCTATTTTCAAATGAGTAATTCTATATTTGCCGGACTCTTTAATTAATAAAGGCCTTAAAACATTAAAGAGAAAAATTATTATTAACTAAAATCTAATTCATTATGGGAACATACTGGTCACAGAATGCCCTGACAAGATGTCCAAAAGGACTTTGTCTTCTATTACTGCTTATTGCAGGCATATTCCCTCTTGCTTCTCATGCACAGAATGCAGGTATCAACATCAACCTGACCGACAAACCTCTATCCGCATTCATTCAAAGCATTGAACAGCAGACAGACTTTAAATTCTTCTATGAACAACAACAAGTAGACGTGAAACAGCATGTCACTGTAAATGTACGGAATGCATCCATCAACGCCGCCCTGGAACAAGCTTTGAGGAATACGAATATTGCCTATTCAATCTCCGAAAAACGAATTCTTCTAACCCAAAAACAAGATAACGCCCCGTCGCAGTCTGGTAAGGTCATACTTGCCAAAGGACAAGTGACGGACAAGAACAGTATCCCCGTCATCGGTGCAAACATTCTTGTCAAAGGCAGTACTCTAGGATGCATTACCGACATAGACGGTAATTATTCACTGGAAGTACCTACCGGAAGCACACTCGTTGTCTCTTATATAGGGTACACTACCCAGGAAGTGACCTTAAAGAACAACAAGTTCCAGCAGATTGTGCTGGAGGAGGACAGCAAAATGTTGGATGACGTGGTAGTGGTAGGATACGGTACGGTCAAGAAACGCGACTTGACGGGCTCTGTGTCCAGTGTAAAAGGAGACGACCTAAACTTGAACGGCGTATCTTCCATCGGACATGCACTCGAAGGTAAGGCTGCCGGACTCTATATCCGCCAGAACAGCGCACAGCCCGGTGGCGGTCTGGACATTCTGGTCCGCGGTGCCGGTTCCGTCAATGCCAGCAATGACCCGCTCTATATCGTAGACGGTTTCCCCATCGCTAAGCTGGACCAAGCCTCGGGTGGAGATGCCAAAATGGACCCGGGTACACAAGGAATCCTAAACTTCCTGAATCCGAACGATGTAGAATCCATCGAAGTGCTGAAAGATGCCAGTGCCACTTCCATCTACGGTGCACGTGCTGCCAACGGTGTCGTTATCATCACCACCAAAAGAGGTAAGGAGGGGAAAGCCCGTGTGAACTACTCATACAACTACTCTTTCCAGAAATACACAGACAATTATGACCTCTTGTCTCTGCAAGAATGGATGGTAGAAAAGAACAGCACCACCTGGGAATCCTGGTTATGGAACAACAACGTGTCCCCTTGGGGAAACAGAACGCTGGAAGAAGCACAAGCCAATCCTGCCAACGGAGTGGCATACAGCCGACCTTACTCGGACAATGACATTGCAGGCGCCGGCCCCGGAACCGACTGGTTAGGACTGATTACACGCGACGGACAGATACAGGAACACAACGTCAACCTGCAAGGTGGTAGTGAAAGTACGCAATACATGGTGTCGTTCAACTATTACGACCACCAGGGTATCGTCAAGAATTCCGGTATGACTCGTTATACTGCCAAAGCAAACATTGACCAGAAGTTTCTGAACATCTTCAAGGCAGGTCTGAACCTTACATTGACCCGCATCGACAACGACAACACTCAGTTAGGTTCCGGGCAATTCGAAAACTCCGGTATCATTCGCTCTGCCATACAGATGGGTCCCAATATCCAGGCGTATGACGAAGCAACCGGTACGTATCCCATCAACCCCTTACTGGGACAACAGCCCAACCCCTACTCCTTGCTGAACAATACGGACAAAGGACGTACTGACCGCCTCTTGGGTAATATCTTCATCGAAGCAAAACCCATCGCAGGACTGACACTGCGCGTCAACGCCGGTTTGGACCACGCCAATGTGGACCGCAAAACCTACCAGCCCCGCAGCACGCTGAACGGAAAGAATCTGAATGGTGTAGCCTACATCTACAATACCGACAACAACCAGTATCTGATGGAAGCAACTGCCACCTATCAGCGCACTTTCGCAGATATCCACAGCATCAACCTGCTGGCAGGCACCTCTTACGAAAAATTCAATTATGACGCATCGGAACTGGGCAACAACAATTTCATCACAGATGCATTCCTCTGGAACAACATGGATGCCGGTACAGGTACCAAAATCACCAAATCCACCTCTACCGAGAATAAGATGATGTCCTACTTCTTCCGTGCCGGATACATTCTGAAGAACCGCTATCTGCTGACAGCTACACTGCGTGCCGACGGTGCCAGCGTATTTGCCAAGAACAACAAATGGGGATATTTCCCATCGGTTGCAGCTGGATGGACCATGAGCGAAGAAAACTTTATGCGCAACATTGACTGGCTATCCAACCTCAAACTGCGTCTCAGCTGGGGACAGACCGGTAATGCAGACATCAGTACCAATGCCTTTGCCAGCTACGGAGCACAAGGCAGCTGGATAAACTCCGACTACAAAACGGTAAGCGGCGTCATGAAAAGCCGCCTTGAAAATCCAGACTTGAAATGGGAAACGACAACTGAATGGAATCTCGGACTGGACTTCGGCTTCTTGAAGAGTCGCATCACTGGTTCTGTGGAACTCTACCAGAGAGTGATTTCGGACCTGCTGAACTACAAGCCCCTGAATACCTATCAGGAGGTGAAGCAAGTAATGGCAAACATCGGCAAGACGCAGAGCCGTGGTATCGAAGTCACCTTGAATACCCGCAACATTGTCACCAAAGACTTCTTCTGGGAAACATCACTGACGTATACCAAATACAAAGATCGCTGGAAAGAACGCACTCCGGACTGGAAACCGAACGTATATGAGAAAGAGACAGACCCGATACGAGCCATCTACTCCCGCCGTGCCGACCATATCATGCAGATAGGTGAAGAAGCTCCTACCGCACAGCCGGACCTGCGTCCGGGACAGATTGTCATCAAGGACCTCGACGGCTATGTACGCGATGAAAACGGCAACCCGAAAGTGGATGAGAACGGTCGCTTCATGCTGCTGGGACGCCCCGACGGCATCATAGACGAAGCCGACACCGAACTTATCGGTACGTTGGACCCGGGCTGGATGGCAAGTATGACCAATACATTCAAGTACAAAGGTTTCGACCTCAATATCATGTTCAACGGTATGTTCGACCGCATCATGCAGGACCCCACTGAAATGGATTTCGGCGTAAACGGCGGTGGAATCGCCCAAAGCGGCTACAACATGTTGCGAACCATCAAAGACAGATGGACCTTCGACAATCCGTCGACCACACGTCCCAGCTCTTACTACATCACCGGAACTAACTATACGGCAGGAGACTTCTTCTACCAGAAAGCCTGGTTCATCCGTCTGCAGAACATCAGCCTGGGATATACACTGCCCAAGTCTTTACTGGCAAAAACTAAGGTGCTGAGTAATGTACGTTTCCATGCTTCCGTCAACAACCTGTTTGTCATCACTCCCTATAAAGGCCTTGACCCCGAAACAGATGCTTATGCGGCAGCCTATCCCAATGCACGTACCTTCAGCTTCGGTGTAGATGTTTCATTCTAATCATTTATAAAAAGTATTCTTATGAAAAAGTACTGTAAACTATTTATATTGGCAGCAGCTCTGATGGGAGGCTTGTCTCTGAACAGCTGCATAGACCTTGACCCCATAGACTATTCCGACATCAATCCGTCCAATTTTCCACAAACGGAAACAGACGTTGAGTCGATGGTCAACTCATGCTACTACTCTGTACGCTCCAGCTGGTTCGACGGGCTCTTCTCAACCAGTGAACGCGGAGTAACCGTAGTAAACGACCTTACCACAGAAATTCTAACCTGCAAATCCGGTTTCCTGAAAGACGTATCCGACCTTAACTTTTTCCCAACCACCGCCGACCTTACCCGCTTCTACTACACAGATACAGATGCATACAGCGACGGTTGGCTCAATGACATCAGCCGCTGCACCTCCGTACTGGCACAGATTGAAGCATGCGACTTCCTGAGCACGGAGAAGAAACAACGCTACGCTGCGGAAATAAGATGTGCCCGCGGACTCATTTCCTATACCTTGTACGACATGTTCGGTCCACTGGTCATAGCTCCGCTGGAAGTACTGGAAAATCCCACAGTGGAAAAGCCGCTGGCACGCCTTTCCAAAGAGGAAATGGTAAAGTTCATAGAAGAAGACCTGATCTTTGCAGCTAGCTACCTGCCCACCCCAGCAGAAGCCGAATACGGCAGATTCAGCCAGGGACTTGCCAATATGCTCCTCATCAGGCTCTATCTGCACGAGAGCCCAGACGACAAGAGTTACTACACAAAAGTAGAAACGATTGCCCGCGAACTGATGAGTTCGTCTTACGGTTACCGCTTGTCTGCAGACTATACGAAGATGTTTGAGATAGGTGGACAAGGTAAGAGCAATACGGAAATAATATGGGCAATCCCCGTCAACACGGAAGCAGTAAGCTGGAATGACTGGCACATGTTCGTACTGCCCACCGACTTTGCAGACCATGGTATGGCAAGTGGATACGAATGCGTGAACAGCACCTGGTATTTCTATGATAGCTTTGAGGAAAATGACGTCCGTAAGACTTATCTGGTGACTTCTTACCAGGCTCAAAACGGTGACATCGTAGATCGTGAGAACCCCAGTTCACACCTTGAGTTAGGTCCTATTCCATTGAAATACGGCTACGACACCAACGTCACTGGCAATGGAGGCAAAAGTTCTATCGACCCGATTATCTACCGTCTGGCAGATGTGTATCTGACACTGGCAGAAGCGCTCTATCTGAAACCCGGCTCATCTGCTGCGGATAAGGAAGAAGCGATGACCCACATCAACACCATCCGCAACAGAGCCGGACTGGATGGTATCAGCAACAGTGAGGTCAATACGGAAGAAAAGTTCGTGGAAATACTACTGAAGGAAAGAAGCCATGAACTATGGTGTGAGAACGGACAATACCGTGCCGACTTGATTCGCTTTAACAAGTTCGTGGAACATGCCGAAACGGTAAAAGGTACGGCCTATGCCAACAAGAACAAGGAATTATATCCGTTACCACTCTCGGCCATCAACGACGGTAAGGGATTGGTTACACAGAATCCCGGTTATTAATATCCATTGCTCCTCGTCCCCATTCAGGAGATTGGGGAATCATTTAAATACAATATCCTATGAAAACAAGATATACTTTTCACACAGTATTACTGATAGCCCTATTGCTTGGCGGCCTCTTCCATTTCTCCGCCTGCACCTCTGACTCAAAGAGAGCCGAAACACAGATAAGTGTCTCCACACCACCCCGCCCTGCCGGACAGACCGATGTAGTGGGGCTGACCTGCGAACCTATCGAAACCGTGCGCATCGGATTTATCGGTCTGGGCGCCCGGGGTACCGAAGCCATCCGCCGCTTCACCTATCAAAAAGGAATCCAGGTAAAGGCTCTGTGCGACTTGAACCAGTTCCGAGTGGACAGCTGCCAAAACATGCTGAGTCGCGCCAACATGCCCGAAGCAACCACCTACTACGGCAGTGAAGATGTCTGGAAACAAGTGTGCGAACGCGATGACATAGACCTTATCTATATAGCCACCGACTGGATACACCATGCTCCCATGATGATTTATGCTATGGAGCACGGAAAACACGTGGCTTGCGAAGTACCCGCCGCCATGACACTGGATGAAATTTGGAAAGTGATAGACACCGCAGAACGTACCCGCAAACACTGCATGATGCTGGAAAACTGTGTCTATGACTTCTTTGAGATTACCACCCTGAACATGGCGCAGCAGGGTCTTTTCGGAAATATCACCCATGTGAAAGGAGCATACAACCATTGTCTATACGATATCTGGCCGGACTATAATGCCGACTGGCGCATGCAGTACAACATGGCCCACCGGGGAGACGTATACCCCACTCATGGAATGGGTCCGGCATGCCAGTTGCTGGACATTCACCGGGGCGACCGTATGAAGTATCTGGTGGCCATGGACAGCGATCCCGTTTCCCTTCCCGATTACCTGGATAAGCACGGAAGGACCGAAGATGCCAAGAACTTCCAGAACGGAGAAGTCACACTTACCTTGATACGTACAGAAAAAGGTAAAACCATCCAGATTGAGCACAACGTGGCCTCCCCCCGCCCTTACAGCCGTTTGTACCAATTATCCGGAACACAAGGATTTGCCGATAAATATCCGATGGAAGGATATGCTCTGGAAAGTAAGAACCTTCCAGAAACCATCACCAGCGGGCAGACCTTCACTGCCCACGAATACATGCCCGAAGCTGCCAAAAGCAGACTGATGGAGCAATACAAGGACCCCATCATCAAGGACATGGAAGAAAGAGCTAAGGAAGTGGGTGGACATGGCGGAATGGACTTCATCATGGATTCACGCCTCATCTACTGCTTGCACAACGGTCTGCCGCTGGATATGGACGTCTACGACCTTGCCGAGTGGTGCTCACTCATCCCGCTGACCAAACTCTCCATCGAGAATGGTTCGGTTCCCGTAGAAGTGCCCGACTTCACACGGGGAGCATGGAACAAGATACAAGGCTATCGACACGCTTTCGCCCAATAAGAAAAAAGCCATTTTATGAAACCGACCTTTTTATCTCATTTCTTAACACCCATACTGTTGTTCTGCGGGGTAGCTACGCTACCCCTGCAGGCACAGTCCTATAAAGACCCCACACTCTCGCCCGAGGAACGTACCACCGACCTTCTCCGACGGATGACACTGGAAGAGAAAATCGCCCAAATACGCCACATTCACTCCTGGAATATCTTTGACGAGCAAGACCTCAACGAAACCAAGTTGCAAGAATTCGTAGGTGACTTGTGCTGGGGATTTGTAGAAGGATTCCCGCTGACTGGAGAAAGCTGCCACCGGCACATGCGGCGCATACAAGAATATATGGTGAAGCATACCCGGCTCGGAATTCCGGTCTTCACAGTTGCCGAAGCCTTGCACGGTTCGGTACACGAAGGCTCCACCATCTACCCGCAGAACATCGCACTGGCTTCCACTTTCAATCCGGAGCTGGCCTACCGTCGTGCCGCAGAGATATCCAAAGAACTGCATTATCAAGGCATCTGTCAGATTCTGGCACCATGCATAGACGTGGTGCGCGATTTAAGATGGGGGCGTGTAGAAGAGAGTTACGGCGAAGACCCTTTCCTGAATGGCATCTTCGCTTATGAAGAGGCAAAAGGCTATCTGGACAACGGAATATCCCCTATGCTGAAACATTATGGTCCGCATGGCAACCCGTTGGGAGGTCTCAACCTTGCCTCGGTCCATTGCGGTGTGGGAGAACTGCATGATGTCTATCTCCAACCGTTCAAACGGGTTGTCACCTCCCTGCCGATACACGCTGTGATGTCCACCTACAATTCATGGAACCGTGTCCCCAACTCCTCCTCACACTATCTGCTCACCGAGGTCCTGCGCAACCGCTGGGGCTTTCAAGGGTATATATATTCTGACTGGGGAGCCATAGACATGCTACACACCTTCCAGCGTACCGCCTCCAACCAAGCGGAAGCAGCGGTGCAAGCCATTGTTGCCGGATTGGACGTAGAAGCCTCCAGCGAATGTTTCCCACATCTGGCTGCACTGGTCAAGGAGAAAAAAGTAGATGAAGGGATTATCGACAAGGCAGTGAGCAGGGTTCTTCTTGCCAAATTCCGTATGGGATTGTTCGAGGACCCTTATGGAGACAGATTTGCAGGACACTCCTTGCACTCGCAGGAGAATATCCAGGTAGCGCGACAGATAGCCGATGAATCTACCGTCCTTTTGAAGAATGACAAGGACCTGCTACCGCTAAACCTATCTCAGTTGAAATCCATTGCTGTCATCGGACCGAACGCAGACCAGGTGCAGTTTGGAGATTATACTTGGAGCCGTACCAACCAAGATGGCATCACCCCGCTGGAAGGCATACGCAAGCAGGTGGAACCGGTCGGCATAAAGATACGTTATGCCAAAGGATGCAACATGATGTCCATGGATACCACGCAAATTGCGGCGGCTGTTGAAGCGGCACGGCAGAGCGATGCAGCTATTCTGTTCTGCGGCAGCGCTAGCGCCTCGCTGGCAAGGGATTACCACGAAACCAACTGCGGAGAGGGCTTCGACCTTACCGACCTTTCTCTGACAGGTGCCCAAGGGAAGTTGATACAAGCCGTCCATGCCACCGGGAAACCGGTCGTGCTGGTCTTGGTTACGGGAAAGCCTTTCGCCATCGCATGGGAAAAGGAGCATATACCCGCCATCCTTGTACAATGGTATGCAGGAGAGCAGGAAGGCAGCTCCATCGCCGATATTCTGTTCGGAAAGACAAATCCTTCCGGCCATCTGACCGTCTCGTTCCCCAAAAGCAGCGGACATCTGCCTGCCTATTACAACCACTTGCCTACGGACCGGGGATTCTATCATAAACCGGGAAGTTATGAACAGCCCGGTAGGGACTATGTATTCTCCTCTCCCGGTCCCTTATGGGCCTTCGGGCACGGACTGACCTATACAACCTTTGAGTATGCGGATTTGCAGATAGAACAAACAACGGATTCGGTAAAAGTCCTTGTAACAGTGAAAAACACCGGAACACGGGCGGGTAAAGCCGTACCGCAACTCTACGTAAGGGATGTGTTTAGCTCCATATCCACCCCGGTCAGGCAGTTGAAAGCGTTTCAGAAAGTAGAGCTGAAACCCGATGAAGAAGTTCAAGTCCCCCTGCACTTTGCCATCGAAGATTTAGCCTTTACTAACGAAAACGGACAGACGGCAGTAGAACCTGGTAACTTTGAGATACAAATGGGAGATGCTTCAGACCATATCTTGTTGAAAGACATCATCGGTATAGGAAAGACCTCTGCCGATGGGCACCAAACAGAACAAAGACAAGCCGGAAAAGAAATAGGTAAAGGAACCATTATATCCATCAAAGGCATGGTGCGCGATGTGCAGGCCACTCCGGCAGACAGAGTGGAAATCTACTCTACCGCACAGCAACGGGTGGTGGGTGTCACTGATAAAAGCGGCAGATATACCATAGAGGTACCGGAAGATGATATACTTGTTTTCCGCAAATCCGGATATCTAAACGAGGAGGTCAACGTGGCTGGAAAGAGCAGCATTCTGATTACAATCAGAAACGGAACAGACCTTTAGCCGTGAACGTGAAAGAGTAAGGGAGAAGAATCAAAAGACAATAGGTATTCATGCACGAGATGTACATCTCATCCTGTACGAGATATACATCTCACGCAGCATAAGATGTGCATCTCGTACATGAAAAACAATAATGTTTCTATCGGGAAAGTATAGGTTCCCACCCATTATGGGATAAGGCTCTCCATTTCAGTCTATTCCGTCACCAACGGACGCTTACGCCAATCGTCCTTCACATAGCTGTCGGGGTAGACCGTCTTATCAATGATTTCACCACCTTTCAGACGAATCCAGGTGGTGAAAGTACGGGCGCCTTCCTTCATCACAATGACACGTGCACCGTTGGGAAGGTGGTTGTACTCAGTATTGCCACCTGTGAAGCGGCCGTAGGCCAGAAGGATTCCTTTCCACATCACGGCATAGTCGTTGTCATGGTCGTGCCCGACAAACATACCCATCACATCACCGGCCTCTTTCATGGCAGTGAACATGCCCGTATTCAGTTCCGGAGCGCAAGCCTTTTCCATGCGGGTACCTATCAGTATGGCGTTCTCGTCAGAAGCGGCTTCATTATATTCCGGCAGAGGGATATGAAAGAATGCCAGTGCAGGCAAAGGTTGCCCACCGTTTTTTGCTTTATAAGCGGCACTCTGCTGGCGGTACCAGTTCACCTGGTCGAAAGTGAGCCAGTCGTACCCTTTTACATCGGGCAGTTTGGAGTAGGAATGGGAATCCAGACAGTAAAGCAGGGCTGCATCCTTCTTGCCGTCCGAGGATTTCAGTGTGAGGACATAGTCGGGAGATTCTACTCCGCCACGGTCGGGCTGGATATTGAAAGGCATGGAACGGATAACGTCATAAAGCTCAGCACGTGTTTTTCCCTGCTCGTTGTCGTGGTTGCCAAAGGTTACGACAAAAGGAATCTTACGGTCCGTAGCATAGGAAAGCACCTTGCGCATGGCTGTATCGGCAGGTGCGGCATAAACCATATCGCCGGTAAAGACTACTAAATCGGGGCACTCAGCATCAAGCACCTCGCCAATACGCTTCAAAGCAATATCCGAAGCCGGATTGCCATACTTGAAGTGGATGTCTGTAAACTGGACGATTTTAAACTCTCCGTTCTTGTTGAACTGCAAAGGCGATACTTGTGCCGGGCAGAACAAGGAGGATAAAAGTGTCAGACAAAAGGCCAAAGAGATTTTCTTCATATAAGTGGATGATTAAATTGAGTTGATATTATTATTCCTTTACTATCAATACAGTGGCATAGGCGGATATACCTTCCTCTCTGCCCGTAAAGCCAAGTTTCTCCGTGGTGGTGGCCTTGATGGAGATGGCATCCTCATCTATTCCCATCACCGCGGCAAGCGTACGCTGCATTTCGGGAATATAGGCCTTCAACTTAGGCCGCTCAGCGCAGATGGTGGCATCAATGTTACCTACCGAATAGCCTTTGGTAGCTATCAATTCTATTGTTTTCTTTAGCAGAATCTTGCTGTCTATGTTCTTAAACTCACCGGCAGTATCAGGAAAATGATAGCCGATGTCACGCATATTCGCCGCTCCCAGCAATGCGTCACAGATAGTATGGATGAGCACGTCCGCATCCGAGTGCCCCAACAATCCCTTTTCATGTTCCAAGCGAATACCGCCTAGCCAAAGCTCGCGCCCTGCCACCAGCTGGTGGACGTCAAAGCCAAAACCTACACGTATCTTCATATCGTTGCTTCTTTAAGTTGACACGAAAGTACGGAATTTATATCTGAAAAGAAAAATTTTCATCTTCTTTTAAATGAAAAAAGGAACTGCCAAGCCATCCAAATGATATATTTCAGTTGAATAGCGTAAGCAATTCCTTTAAAAACAAATTATTCTTAAAATCTAATACCTATTGTTTTTTACCTACTTCTTTACGCTAAATTTATAAATACAAGTATGAGTATATTTTTCTTCCGGAGACAAATAAGTTGAAGGGAAATTCACATGATTAGGACTATCCGGGAACTTTTGGGTTTCCAAAGCTAAGGCCTCTCTATATTTTATAGTTTCACCATATTTACCTTTCACCTCACCATTAAAAAAATTCCCACTATAAAACTGTAACCCGGGCTGGTCAGTATACACCTCCATCAAACGCCCACTTTGCGGTTCGTACAAAGAAGCTATCAATCTTACTTTCGCCTCAGTTCTCTTCAGCACCCAATTATGATCATACCCCAAACCATTCCGTAACTGCTCATCCTCCATATTTATCCTGCTTCCTATCACTACTGGATTACGAAAATCAAACGGAGTTCCATCTACCGAGACAATCTCTCCTGTAGGAATCAATAAGCTATCAACCAAGGTTATGCTATCAGCATTAATGGTCAAGATATGGTCAGTAATCGTTCCACCAGACTCACCTTTCAAATTAAAAAAGGCATGATTAGACAAGTTTACAACCGTCGGCTTATCCGTAGTAGCTTCATATATAATTTTAAATTCATTTTCAGATGTCACAGAGTAACGAACCTTAATATTAAGCGTACCAGGAAATCCTTCCTCATTATCCGGTGAAACGTATGAAAAATCAATGGACTTATCAGAAATCCTATCAACATTCCATACTCTCATATCTAATCCTTTCAATCCTCCATGAAGGGTTTGTCCATTATTATTAAGAGGCAATTGATATTGTACACTGTCTATCATAAACCTTCCTTTTGAAATACGATTGGCATATCTTCCTACAATAGAACCCAAGAAACGTTCCCCTTCATTATTCAAATAGCGATCTATATTTTCATAACCTACAGCTACATCTGCATACTCTCCATCTTTATCAGCCGTCCAAATAGAAACAACCCGTAACCCCAAATTAGTGACTTGTACAACAAGTCCATTACCAGAGTCTATCGTATACAATGAAACAAGTTTACCATTCACCTCCTTTTCAAAAGCAGATGCGTTTAACAACGAAATTTTCCCACTGTCTTTTGGAACACATGAAAACAGAGACAGAAGCATTATAAAAGTAAACAAATATCCCTTCATATTCTTTCTTTGCTATAAATTTATTCAAATTCGCGACCCTACCTAAATAGAAGAGGCTCTAATTGCCTCCATAATATTGGCAGGAGGCCGTTTATTATTTAATTCGTTTTTCATGAAATTCATATACGGAGCCACATAATCAAAAAATTGATAATATCCTTTACATAAATAATTTAACCCAGACTCACCCAATTCAGTTTTACAAAACCGGTTCTTTGGACATTCACCATTACAAGCAAATAAGAATTTACAGTTTTTACATTGTCTTGGTAAAGACCTATACTTGTTTTGTCCAAATTCCAATTGCTTCTCTCCATAAAACATCTCTATCAATGTTTTTGAATAAATATTTCCTAATTTATACTGAGGGAACACAAAATGGTCACATGAATACACATCACCATTAAACTCCATTACCCCTGCATGCCCGCACGTTTTTCCCATTGTGCATATGCCTGGATTTTCACCGACCCAATTCGCCAAAGTTGCGTCAAATAACTGTATGTAATACTCACCGACATCATTATGCACCCATTCCTCAAAAATAGTACATAAGAAATTTCCCCATTGTTCAGGCGTAACAGAAAATTCCATCAATTCAGGAGTATCCTCTCCAATTGTAGCCAATAGGCGTCCGTCATTATGCCTAAAAATACGTTCGACAATAGGAGTAAACTGTATATAACGACATCCTATCTCTTTAAAGAAATTATAAAACTCCAACGGATAGTCTGCGTTGAGATTATTAACAACAGCCATAGCATTCCAATCAACCCCATATTTATTCAATAAATGGATTCCCTTCATCACCTTCACAAAAGAGGGTTGTCCCTGCTTATTCCTTCGATATCTGTCATGAAACTCTTGAGGGCCATCAATAGACACCCCTACAAGCCAATCATTCTTTTTTAAAAATTCGCACCATTCGTCAGTCAACAATGTACCATTAGTCTGTATGCAATTGCTAATTGTTCTTCCGTGAGCATACTTCTGCTGCAACTCCATAGCCCTCTTATAAAAAGCAAGGGGACGCATCAATGTTTCTCCTCCATGCCACGTGAAAAGAATCTGAGGCATAGTTTGAGAATTGATATATTCCTCAATAAACTTCTCTAATAGCTTGTCATTCATTACATGTTTCGGCTCATCTTTATACAATTTAGACTTTTCCAAATAATAACAATAACTACAAGCTAGATTGCATACAGCACCAACCGGTTTAAGCATTACATACAACGGATGGGCAAATGGTGCGAAAATTGCCATATCTTCTACAACTAAAATAAAATATTACACAAATAAATATACAAGCTCAATGAAACAAATAATTGTGTTCATTTCTCCTAAAACGATAACGCTGGCGTGGTATTGGCAAAGGGTCATGCGTTGAAATATCCCATCTCAAAAGTTCCTCTATCATTTCATTTTTTACTTTATTAAATTTCTTGTCAGAAAACAAATTATTCAGTTCTGAAGGATCCGCTTTGAGATTATAAAGTTGACCATTAGCATTCATATCATAAACCAGTTTCCAATCCCCCTTCCGGAGCATGCGCATCGTTCCACTTTGTGTCCATGTATTAAGTTCATCAAAAAATAATCCCTTTTTACCTACTGCCCCCTCTTCCCTATAGTCCGTGGCATCCACCTTCGTATAATACATTCCGCCAAATCCATCTTGAGCCATGACGCTTCTGAATTCTTGTTCCGGATATTCTTTCCCTTGTAAGAGCGGCCAAAGACTACGTCCCTGCACTCCCATTGGAATTTCAGCTCCTATTATTTCACAAATAGTAGGAAAAATATCAATAATACTCACATGAGCATTGTGAGGAATAGCAGATGCTTTAATACCAGGACCAGTCCACTGCATAGGAATACGCGTAAGAACATCATCAAGTCCTACCCCTTTTTTCATTAAACCGTATTCGCCTACATAGTCACCATGATCTGCAACAAATATAATTATCGTATTATCATATACTCCGTTTTTCTTCAGTTCCCCGACAAAGCGTGACAATTGGTCATCTATCATACGCAACATTCCGTGATAATTTGAACGTAAGCGCTGCAGATTTTCCCTATATCCGACATGCCCTTGTGCCATCATTTCGGCTAATAATTGATATTCCTCGCCTTTAGTATTTAAATCTTTGGCTGAACTTCCCATTTCAGGAAGTGATTCTGGAGGAAACATTGAATAATAGGGCTCGCAAACTTGATAAGGATTATGAGGCTCAGCAATCGAAAACCACATCAGAAAAGGTTTATCCTTATGCGAATCAATCCAATGACAAGCATCATCTACCATCCGATAAGGCAACTGCGCTTCTACTCCATAAGGGGATGGTTCCATACTGGCATACATATCCAGAGTTCCCAAATACCGGTCAAAAGCCTTTCCTTTCTCACTCTTGTTCCTTGACTCCTGTCCACCGTGATTATACGGACTCCAATAATCCACCCGGTCAGCAGTAAGATGTGAGTGATTTTTTCCAACCATAGCAGTGGTGTATCCTTTTTCTTTAGCTACATCAAAAAGATCCTTTGTATAGTAGGCATCTTTTATATTATGATTGGACTTAACATGGGTCGCACTCGGAAATCTTCCGGTCAACATTGAAACACGTGCCGGACCACTGGCTGGAGCAGAGGTATAAGCACAGTCAAACCATGTACCATTTTTGGCCAGATTATCGGCAAAAGGCATCGTGTTCAGCGGATATCCTTCCCGTTGTAACAAATCAACACGCAATTGATCTGCCATAATAATGATGATATTGGGCTCCTTCGTTACTTCCTGTGCAGAGATAGAAGATAAAACTGAAACTGAAACTGAAACTCCTGCCAAGATTTTCTGCCTAACATTACTTTGCATAATCAAATATAGTTATTATTCAATACAAATTATTTCACAAGTGTTTTATTATTTAGGAGAAGGAACAACCATACAGCGTTTCGCCCATTCTTCATATTGTTTTTGCATCTTCGCTAACCTATCTGGATATTTGTCAGCAACATTGTGCATTTCGGTTCTGTCCTCATTAAGATTATACAGTTCCCACTGTGCTTTGTTACCTGGCTGAATTATTTTCCATCCGTCTTTAGCAATAAAAGCTTTTTCATTGAAATGTTCGAAGCCCAAATATTCATGTCCCTTCCTTTTACTACCCTTTAAAATAGGAACAAGACTCTTTCCTTCCAACGGAAGAATTGAATTGCCTTGATATTTTTTTGGATATTTGGCCTTTGCCAAGTCAATGCACGTAGCCATTATATCTATTACATGTCCCGGCTGATTTGTAATTCCCCCTTTTCCTTTATTTATACCTTTGGGCCAGAAGGCTATCAAAGGTGTATTGATTCCTCCCTCATAAGATTTCGCTTTCCAAAAACGGAACGGCGTATTAGCAACATTAGCCCATATCGGCCCGATAGATGCATAAGAAAGCTCGGAACCCGGCAAAACTTCTTTCTTACGAGGATAAATAATCTTTTCTCCAATGCGAGTCATATCCGGACGGTCATTCTCTCCTTCGCTGTAGTTTTGACAAACCTCACTACTACAACCATTATCGGACAAAAACAAAATCAATGTATTGTCTAATTGATTATTCTTCTCTAAAGCATCTATCAGTTCACCAATTCCCTGATCCATTCTATCCACCATGGCAGCATGTACAGCCATTGCTCTTGCATCCCATTCTTTAGTCGGATTATCTTCCCATTTTTTAGGACTTTGACGAGTAGTCAGAAAATTATCTGCACCTGAAAATATACCCAGTTCTTTCATTCTCTCATAACGTTTCTCCCTAATAGCGTCCCATCCTACTTTATAAGTATTCTCATATTTTTTTATATCCTCAGGAAGAGCATGCAACGGCCAATGAGGAGCGGTATACGACAGATAAAGAAAAAAAGGTTTATCTGCATTCGCATATCTATTTACATAAGATACAGCACTATCAGACAAGGCACGTGTTATATAATAATCTTTAGGTACATTTCTTACCGGAATGTCACCATTGACTAAACTGAATGGATCAAAATAATTTGCAACGCCATAAATAATCCCATAAAAATCATCGAATCCACGATTAACCGGGTAACATGCCTTATCGGCAAAATCTTCATGGTACACATGATGAGCAAGCCATTCACGCTGGTCAGACTTCAATGGAGTTTCAGCGATATGCCATTTACCTACCATTCCTGTTTGGTAACCAGCCTCTTTCAGAACCTCTGCTATAGTAACTCCATTCTCTGTCAATTGTCCTCTATACCCCGGCAAGTTATCATTAAATGTCATCCGTCCGATACCCGCTTGATGAGGATACAATCCAGTAAGTAAAGATGCCCGCGTAGGACAACTACGACTTGCATTATAAAAACTATTGAATCTTATCCCTTCTTGTGCCAACTTATCCAAGTTGGGGGTCTGAATTTCTCCTCCATAACACCCCATATCAGAGTAGCCTAAATCATCGGCAAGAATTACTATTATATTCGGACGGTTATCCTGCTGGGCATAAGCATACATGGAAGTCAATGTTAAAGCCCCGAAAGCTGTTGTATGTAATAACTTATTCATTATATTTTATATTTAATTGGTTACGATTATCAGTTCCTTACCTTCTTTCAATTGACTATGAGATATGAAATAACTATCTAATATTTTCTCTCCATATCTAATCTCATTTATCTTCTCTCCAGCTCCTTTCCTAGTTATTATGAAATCCGTCCCATCCAGATTAAAAATAACCTTCTCAAATAAAGGAACAGTCACAATATATTCTGGATCAGCTGGCGAGTAAGTATACAGACCGATAGCATTCAAAACATACCAAGATGACATCTCACCAGCATCATCCATACCAGAATAAGCCAATTTCTTAGGTCCCATCCTATAATAACCATTCAGAACTCTATTCAAAAGTTTCTGCGCTTTTTCCTGCTTATCCACAAAATAATACATATATATAGAACTGTGCCCCGGCTGGTTTCCATGGCAATATTGTCCAATAAAAGTTGTCAAATTATGAGCCTCATACCCATCCCATGGGATCATAAACAAAGAATCAAGCTTGTTTTCAAATGCTTTCTTACTTGGATAAAGTGCTATGAATCCCTCCGAATCATGCGGAGCAAAGAATGTAGATTGCCAACCATTCGCTTCACGGTACATATATTCATAAAAAGGTCTTTTAGGATCAAATGGTGTAATCCATGTTCCATCTTTCAAACGTCCGCGCATAAACTGGGTTGAGGGGTCGAAAAGATGTTTGTAACTATCAGTCCTTTTCATTAATTTTTCATAGTTTTCGCTATCGCCCAACTCTTTAGCTAAAAGTGCAGTAGCGTAGTCATCATAAGCATACTCTTGTGTTTTAGTTACAGCAGCTTTAGCTACAGTTTCCAATTTAGGGTTCGTAATATCATCTTCCGAAATCCATCCTTGCTCCATATATTCTTTAATGAAACGTCTCCCCCCCATTGGACCTTTACCACTACCTTCCACAAAAGCATTATTAAGCAATAATTCATAAGCTGCCTGTACATCAAAATCACGTATTCCCCTCAAATAACTACCTGTTACAAATGTTGACGCATGATCACCGTGGAAAAAGGTAGGCATAAACCCACCGATTTTTCCTCTATCCGTTATTGATTTTATAACATCTGTTGCCACATCAGGTGAAATCATTCCCAATAAAATCAATTTATTACGATAATCATCCCAAAAAGATGGATTGCTATAATAGCGAAAACCTTTATTTACGGTATTTCCATTTGCATCCACAAATTCTCCATTTGCATCACTAAGAAGAATGGGCCATAGGAACGAGCGGTAAAAAGTAGAATAGAATGTCTCTTTTTCTTCTTCCGTACCTCCAATTACACGTATCTTAGACAACAATTTTTCCCATGATTCCTCTGCTTCAGTTCTTACCTGACTAAAACTCTTAGCCAACATTTCACTTTCTAAATTTTCTTTGGCATTTTCTACACTGACATAAGAAAATCCCACTTTTAGCTCAAGCGGTTCCGCTATATCATCATTATCTAAGAAATTCACAACACTAACTTCTGTTTCATCATCTTTCAAGGATTCTATATTACGAATTTTATGATTAGTTACCGCATAGAAGTAGAAAGTAGATCCGGCTTTCTGATATCCTATAAAAACATTATTATCCCTTTTTTCCAATTTCCAATCTTTTACATGTTCATTCGAACGAGCAAGATCAGCCAAGAGTTTTTTATTCTTACCGTCCTTATAGGTATATTTATGATAGGCACAACGCAATGTAGAAGTTACCTCAGCATTTATATCATATTTTTCAAGGTAAACTTGATAATAACCGGGACTGGCCGATTCATGTTCATGACTATAACTGGAATAATACGTCTTAGGTTCCACTTCTCCACTAACACCAATAAATGGAACATAACAGAGATTCCAATGTCCCTTACTAGTATGTACAAAAGCATATATAACAGTATCTTCATATTGGTAACCCGAACCACTCCGCCACATTGTTACGGGAGTTACTTGTACCATTGAGTTCGGCAAAGAGGCACCTGGATAGACTTCAGCTCCCCACGCCCGTCTGGTTGGCTTATACCCTAATTCAGTACTATCCCACAAAGTTGCAGTTCCGATAAAGGGATTAACATAATCAGTCAATCGGTTCGATTTTTTAGCGACAGAACAACCAACTAAAACGCATAGCATATTTAGCAAGATAATATATTTGACAAGTTTCATCTTATTGTATTTTTAATGTTTCTTGGGATTCCATTTATGCTCCAAAGCTCTCATTTCAGTTTCTTGCCCCTTATCACCTTGTGAGTCCATCCATCTCTGCAATTGCCGACGCAACTTTTTCACTTCAGATGCATATTTTACATCATCAATCAAGTTATGCATTTGATAAGGGTCGTTTATTATATCATATAATTCTTCTTTAGGACGATATTGATATTTATGGATTTGCTGTTTTGCAAATATATCATTTTCCGCTTCATTTATCCATGAAAACCATACAGGATCTTGTTTGCGAGTGATTATATTCTGGAAAGGCACCTCCGGAGTTAAATTTAATATATAGCTGAATTTGTCATTTCTCACACTGCGAATACCGTAATAATCTGCCCCATTCGCAATGCCCCTCGTTGTTTGTATGCCAAATACATATTCCTTATTTGTCTTTTTTCCTTTTATCACAGGCAGAAAACTTTTTCCATCAAGACCTTTGGGCACTGATGCACCAGCAATATCAAGCAGGGTAGGTGTGACATCTACATATTCACACATGGCATCCGTTTCACTTCCAGGCATAGTGACCCCTTTCCAACGTACAATAAAGCCAGTTTGCAAACCAGCATCATAACAAGTCCATTTGGCAAACGGAAATTGATGCCCTTGTTCACTTGTAAATATAAACACTGTGTTTTCATCCAGATTATATTTCTTAATAAGTGCATCAATTTTGCCAACATCCGTATCCAGCTGATTAATTTCGGCAAGATAATTAGCATAATTCTTCCTTGTCTCTTTTGTATCGACAAGTGTTGGAGGAAGCGTCAACTTCTCTGCATCAAAAAGCGACCGATTGCCTCTTGTCCAAGGAGAGTGTGGATCATTTGAAGCCAGATACAAAAAGAAAGCTTGTTTCTTTACTGCAACATCAGCAATAAAAAGCTCTAAATCCGGAATATTCAGATTTTTATAGTCACCACTCAAATACTCAAAAGGGAATGCCTCCAAAGGAGCAATATGCCGTTTACCTTGCATGGCTACCCGATAACCTGCCTTTTTCAAATAATACGGAAGCGTCTTAACTCCTTCATCAATAAATGTATGATTAGGATATGCACCCGACTTCACTGGATAAAGTCCTGTCAACAAACAATGTCTGGTAGGGGAGCTCATAGCCGTAGCCTGAAAAAATCGGTTGAATTTCAAACCTTCAGATGCAATTCTATCAATATTAGGAGTTACGGCATCCGGACTCCCATAGCAACCGAGATCCCCCATACGGCAATCATCAGCTATAACCAAAATAATATTGGGAAGTGTATTCTGGGCTACCGCGGATATACTCGAAAGAGTTACACCAGCCATCACCAACAATTGCGTTTTACAGATATTCATAACATCCATATCTAAATTATCAATATTATACCTTTATTCTGCAGATAAAGAGTTACATATTTTTTTATTAATTTCTCTAACTCTTTCTTCCTCTATTTTTATGGCCTTGCGATCATAAGTCATCAGTCCATTCACTTCCACCTCAACATCGGTCGTTTGTGTATAAACAGCACCCGACACCCCTCTAGGGACAAGTTCAAGCAAGCTTTCCCCAAACTTTACATATTCATCAGTAACTTCTTTAGTGTTTTTAAACTGCACATATCCCCAGTTCTTATTAGGTTGCCAAAGGTGCCCCTTCATAGGTAAGCCAATACCACCATATTCCCCAACCACATTTACCTGAGTGGGTTCATACATCATCAACTCCGGCCGGGGATACCGATGTATATCCAAAATATCACCCACCTTATAATAATGATTACCACCACTAGCAGCATTTACCAATCGGGAAGGGTCATAATACTCTGTCCATTCTGCTATTTCTTTTGTTTTGAATTGTCCCCAAGCCTCATTGAAAGGAACCCAAACAACAATAGAGGGATATGGCATAAGATAGTCCATTATTTCTCTCCATTCTTTCTTAAAATTCTCTTCTGATTCAATGGAGCGTTCGTTCTCCTTACCATCAAAATAATTATATTGAATCCATTTAGGAGAATTATCACCACTCGGCATATCTTGCCACACAAGAATACCTAGACGATCGCAATGCGTATACCAGCGTGCAGGCTCTACCTTTATATGCTTACGAATCATATTGAACCCCCAATCTTTCGTTTTCTCAATATCATATGCCAGAGCTTCGTCTGTCGGAGCTGTATATAATCCATCTGGCCACCAACCTTGATCCAAGGGACCAAACTGGAAACAGTCTTTATTATTGAGCTGCATACGCATAATACCATCCTTATCCTTATGCATTGAGATTTTACGCATTGCAGCATAACTCTTAACTTTATCAGTCTTCTTCCCCTTATCTAACAAAGTTACCTCCAAATCATATAAGAAGGGAGATTCCGGAGACCATAACTTAACATCTGCAAGAGCAAGTTCCAATGTTTCCCCTACAACACCCTTAGTCATTGCCACTATGGTATTCTGTTCCTTCAATACAATCTGCACGACATCCGACGATGTAGTGTTTTGTGTACCAACTTTCACTTTCAAGTTCTTATTATCAATATCTGCAACAGAAACTACATTAGATATATATTTGCTACTTACCGGCTCTAACCATACCGTTTGCCAAATACCAGAAACCGGAGTGTACCAAATAGCATGGGGATTCTTTACTTGTTTCCCTCTAGGTATATACGATTCATTTGTAGGATCCCAAACCTTCACTACAAGCTTCTGGCTACCTGATGTCAAAAAAGGAGTTATATCAAATTTAAACGGTACATATCCCCCTGTATGTGTACCAATTTTCACATCATTCAAATATATCTCCGCTTTCCAGTCAACTGCTCCAAAATGTAAAAGAATATTCTTACCTCTCCAGCTAGAAGGAATATTGAAAGTTCTCTTATACCACAATTCTTTCTCTTTACCCAATTCTTTCTGCACACCAGAAAGACTTGATTCAACAGCAAAAGGAACAAGTATCTTTCCATCAAATTTTTGTGGTTCTTTTTGTCCGAAGGGTAAAATCGCATATTCCCATAACCCGTTAAGGTTCAACCAGCTGTCCCGTTCCATAATAGGACGGGGATATTCCGAAAGTATATTATCAAGATTAAGCGTTTCCGCCCATGCAGTCTTAATCTTATCACCTGCAGGTTTCCACTGAGCCGACATAGATATACTTAAAAATAAGAATGCAATAAATATTAATTTAGTTTTCATCTGATACCAATATTATTAAGTGTTTATAAATTCTATAATAGTAATTATGTCTATAACTATAGCAATCCCTTATTGAATACTGTTCAGTAAATCAGTCTTACCTTCATTCACCAGTTTCAATATTAACTCACCAAACAGTGTATTTTGCCATGCAAACCATGCACGAGTAAAATTAGCAGGATTATCCTTATGAAAAGATTCGTGTATGAAACCTGTATCTGCATCTGTATTCATAAGCGTCTTAACACACCATACAATTTCCTTATCATCCTGGCTCGTAAATGCTTTCATCATAATACTCATGGGCCATATCATATCATAGCCAATATGGGGACCACCTATTCCTTCACCAGCCGTTCCCTTGAAGAAATAAGGATTATCCTTACTCCACACAAACTTCCGTGTATTCTGATATATAGGATCATTGACATCCACATCTCCCAAATATGCCATTGACAAAAGACTCGGAGCATTAGAGTCATCCATCAAATATTGATTTCCAAAACCATCGACTTCAAATGCATATATCTGTCCATACTGGGGATGATTGCAGACCGCATATCTCCTAAGAGCATCCTCCACTTCCTGTGCCAAATGCACACACTCCTCAGACATAGCCGTTTCCTTATTCACTGTTACCAAAATCTCAGCAGCCTTACGCAAAGATGTTACTGCAAAGAAATTAGATGGAATCAAGAATTGATAAGTTGTCGCATCATCTGAAGGTCTGAAACAAGATACAATCAAGCCAACTGGATTCACTGGATTACCCAATCCATTATTGTTCATTGTATCCAATTGCCGTTCTGTTCTACGCTGAAATCTATAAGGACCTACTCCATTTTTACGTTGTTGCTCCTTAAAAGTTTTCAGAATATTTTCAATAGCTTGTAGCCATTCTTCATCAAATATACTTATATCACCAGTCGTTTTCCAATAATGATAAGCCAATCGTAGAGGATAACAAAGAGAATCTATTTCCCATTTCCTTTCGTGCAACCCCTCTTTCATGTCAGTCATATCCCGCATCCACTGATGATCCGGATTGGGGTCATAAGGGTCCAAAAATGCATTCGCATAGGGATCTATATTAATGCACTTGAACTGCCGCCGAATAACCCCTGCAAGCATCGCCTTCAACTCTGGATCTTGATTAGCCAGCTGTACATAAGGCCATACTTGCGCACCCGAATCACGAAGCCACATAGCATGTATATCTCCAGTATAGACAACCGTATCATCCTTACCATCTGTTTTCCTATAACGCACTGTAGTATCTAACGTATTCGGGAAACAATTTTCAAACATCCACGCCAGTTTAGGATTAGTCAACTCACTTTTAATTCTGCGTATTTCGGCCTCTACAGCTTGAGAAACAAATAGTCTATCTTGAAGTAAAGGGCGTTTGGTCTTATATTTTAGAGCTGTAGTAGCTACATGTGTATTATCTTTGGACAATACATAATCTGAAGCCTGAGCATTGCTTCCAGTAGCCAATACCATGGCCAATATATAAAAACTAATACTTCTATTTTTCATTTTTTCTTTATAATTTATAGATTACAATTTAAGATTGCAAGGCGTGCATACATTTCTACCATAGCAGCCTGCGTCAACAACCATTTTTTCGGGTCGCAACATTCTCCACTATAATCCACACCAAACAAGCCATATTCATCTCTTGCATGAAGCCATGCATAATCCAGACTTTTAGCAAATTCCGTCACATACATATCATTTTTATCCAAACTATATAACTCTGCAAAACCTCGTAACATAACGGCAGAAAACCATACATCTCCCTTTTTCAATAAACGGATCTGCTTTCCACTTGCCGTTACATAGTCTCTAAAAAAATAATCATAACATGACTTTGCTATTTTCTGGGCATCGATAAGATATACCGTATCTTTTGTCAACTTATATTGAATCGCCGCAGACTGCATCATTTGTCCGCTATTATAAGCATGCTTTGCCGGTCCAACACTTCCGTCAATATTTATCCGATCAAAATACAAATAATCAGTCTTGTCTTGAAGATGTTCCTTTGTCCAACTATACATTTCCTTTCCCTGATAAAAATAAGTACTGTCTTGAGTTGCTTCAAAAAGTTTGAATGCAAGCACCGAAGCAGGAGCATTGGTACAAGTATTCTTTGAAAACTTCTTTTGTTCACACCAATAGATGCCTCCATCAAATGTATCATCCATGCCACTAAGAATAAAACTCCAAATCATCTTGGCTTTGCCCAAGTACTCCTTATCCCTTGTTAACATATACAGATTTGTAAACTCAATGCCTATCCATATATTATCATCATAATAACGATCCGATTGATGAACAAACGTCACATACGACGCATAGGCATGTGGTTCTCTTTTTATATCATAATATTCTTCTAAACCGGACAATACTTTTTCCTTCAACAATCTATAAAGTTTTTTATCCCGTGTAGCCTCGTATAAAGCATTCACAGCTGAGAAGGTACCCGAATAAGGCCATAAATAAGAATAGTCTTTGGGAATGCTGTTCCGTTTATCAAACAAAATCTTTTCAGAAGCTTTGTCAAAAGGAAATGTTTCCCGCAGCAAGCACGAATTCGGAATAGAATAGTTCTGATAGAGGGAGTCCAGAAGTATCCGGGCTCTCTCTAAACAGACATTTTTCTCCATTCCACTGTTTTTTTCATTATTCTCCACATTACAACCAGCCAAACTGACGCCAATGATAAAATTAAAAACCAAAAACAGTCTCAAGAAGAAGTTCGTTCGCATCACAATCATTAACTATGGTTTTCTTATGATAGTTATAGTACGGCTCTGTGTAGCCAAAGCAGTTTTAACTCCTCTATTAGAACGTACAGTCCACTTTAGCGTAACCTCTTGCCCGGCAGCGGCACCCGCTTTTTCTGCAATGCTATTCAACACAGTTGGTGTAATTGTAGCTCCAGTACTCAAACTCTTGTTGTCAGAAGCTTGAATATGGACCGGAGAAGAGAAATTCCCTTCCGCTTTGTCAAACAACACATCATAATACACAAGGCTATAACCATCTTGCGCCTCAGCCTCTTCCCATTCAAACAAGACATTACCCGATGATTGCAGATCAATACGGCTATTATCTATCGGTACTATAAGAGCTTCTACTGCCGTAACATTCAAATCTTCAAATTCTTTGGTATCATCGCACCCCACAAAAATCATCATTATTCCCCAAAGCGATGCTATAAGGATAAACAATAAACTATTTCTCATCTTTTCAAAATTTAATTAATAAAATCAATAACCAGGGTTTTGCCCCAAATTAGGATTAATCACCAATTGCTGTCTCGGAATAGCCCATAGATAATCACGATCCTTATTAAAGCTTCTATCACGATAAGTAAAATACTCCAATTTACCTTCATTCAATTTAAATTTTGCACCCCTAACCGGTTCATTCAACACAGTTTCAGCAATCTTCCAACGACGGATATCATAGATGCGGGTTCCTTCCAAAGCAAGTTCAACACGACGTTCATCCCTAATAATCTGGCGTAAATCTCCATTAGCAGGATAATCCATTGCCGCCGAAGTATTATCAAATCCTGCCCTCTGACGAAGCCGCTTGATAGTCTTGTCCCAGATATCTGAATTCATTTCACCAAGTTCATTTTTAGCCTCTGCATACATCAATAGGACATCGGCAAAACGCAATGTTATGAGATTGATATTACACTGCCATGAGGTACCAGTAGTCCATGCCTCTTGATTTGTATCATAATATTTGCGATAAAAGTATCCGGTATGTCCTCCGTTTTCGCGTCCGATCTTATCCAACGTATTATTTTTAGGATCATTCGGATCCACATTTACAGTAATCGCATTGCCTTCTTTATCCTCAATGACACTGCCATGATGCACAATAGTCATATCAAAACGTGGGTCACGGTCAACATAATCCCCCTTACTTTCATCCCATTTACTGCCATCCTTCATTAAATAAGTATCTACCAAGCTTTGAGTCGGGCTTGCCAATACGTACTGTACCAGCGGTAGACTAAAAGGAACATAAGTAGAAATATTACCCCAAGTTCGTTTTTCGGGAACATACTGAATATCCAGAATGATTTCTGAGTTGTATTCATTTTCCTTGAAAAAGAGTTTCTGGTAATCAGGGAAAAGTTCATACTTACCGTAATTATCTGTATTAATAAGCTTTTCTGTATATTGCACAACCTTTTCCCATTCATTGAAGTTCAATGCAATTCTTGCATTCATTGCCATCGCCGCACCAGCAGTAATTCGGCCTCTATCTGTAACGTCATACTCTTCCTTTGTAGGAAGTATCTCCGCTATTTCCTCCAATTCTTTATGTATCCAAGCTACAATTTCAGACTGAGTTGTAGGAGAAATAGTCTTTGCAGTTGCCTCATCGATATCCTCCGTAAAGAAAGGAACATCTCCGTACCAGTTTGTTGCTTGAAAGAATAAGAATGCCCTGACAAATCGTGCTTCCGCTTTCATCCGGTTTTTACGACCTTCGTCCATAGGCACACGGTCTATATTCTCCAAAAGAGTATGCGCCGTTTTAATGCCGCTATATATACTTTTCCACACATCATCAAAAAGAGCAGTAGATGACGTTGCTTGTCCATTGCCAATAGTCTTCACAGCATCACCTCCATAACCATTATAGAGATTGTCACTCAATCTTTCATCGCGAAAGAGCCAATCTGCCGAATTCATTTGCTTGTAAGCCATATTCAGCAAAGCCGATGCATTTGCTTCAGAAGTCCAATAAGTCTCATCCGTATATTTGTCAGTAGGAATCACATCCAGTTCGACGCAGCTCAACATTGACAGCATGCAAAATAAGGATAGACACCAGGATGAATATCTAAATAATATTGCTTTCATAATTTATATTACATTTAATCATTTTCAAAATTGAATTTCAATTCCACCACCAAAATATTTCAAGGTCGGATAATTTCGTCCACTATTGGCACTGCTAGTATCCATACTGTTACCAAATTCAGTTGATTCCGGATCAATGAACTTGTTCTTAGTAAATGTCAATAAATTCTGACCATTCAAAAACACTCTAACCTTTTTCATTCCTATTTTTTTCGTATAGGAAGCAGGTATTGTATAACCAATCTGTATATCTTTCAAACGAAGATAAGCAGCATTATATAAGTTTCTATCCGATGAATGTTTATAGTTGTGCTGATAAGATGACGAAGCCACGTTTATCAACCGAGGATATCTGGCATCCCTATTGTCCGGAGTCCAATAGTCCAGTTGGTGCTCATATATCACATATGAATAACTTCCATGGAAAGCCTCAATCATTTCTCCCCGGAGGGCCATATCACGTTTTCCAACTCCTTGCCACAACATACTGAAGTCAAGACCTTTCCAACTGAAATTATAATTAAACCCAAAGACATAACGCGGGAAAGCATTTCCAAGTACAACCCGGTCATCATCATTTATTACTCCATTCTTATCTATATCAACGTATTTCACATCTCCCGGTTGCAATTTTACTCCCTCGAATTTCGGAGAATTCTGGATTTCCTCTTCAGTCTGGAACAGTCCATCAGTCCGGAATCCATAATAACTATTAATGGCTTCCCCCTCTCTAATGATTCGTTCAACACCATCAGTCAGCTTTACAGACTCATCCCCATATTCCAGTACCTTGTTACGGGAATCTCCGATATTGAAGCCGAACAAATGAGAAAAATCTTTATGCTTGAATCTATAGTTAACAGTAAGTTCCCAACCATTATTGCGCACCTTACCAATATTAGCTTTTGGGACAGCCCCTCCTAATGTGCCGGGACTTAATGGTGTCAATAAAATATCTGAAGTATTCTTTTGGAATACATCAAAAGTAACATTCAATGCATTTTTCAAAAAAGAAGCATCAAAACCAATATTAAAGGTTTTGGTTTTCTCCCAAGACAATTCAGAATTTCCAAATGTAAATCCTGTACCTGTTACAGAAGAATTGTTAAAACCATACTGATCTGAATTTACTTTATAGGTAGTCAAGTACTGATAATCATCAACAGTTTGTGAACCTAACAAACCATACGAACCACGGATTTTCATATCTCCTACTTTGTCCTTCCAAAATGACAAAAAGTTCTCTTCAGATATTCTCCATCCTAAGGACATTGATGGAAAAAAGCCCCAACGATTATCTTTTGCAAAACGGGAAGAACCATCATAGCGAGCATTCACTTCTGCATAATACTTATCTTTATAGGAATATCCTAATCTTCCCAGCCATGAATGCAAAGCACGTTCACGGAAACCATTCGGAGTATTGTAACTTGAAGTTTCATAAACTGTATCATCTGTATCCTGATAAAGGTCTGGATCGACAAAATTACGTCTGATTTCATTTTTTTCACTACGGAAAGATTCAGATGTAAATCCAAATAAACCCGTCACTTGATGCACATCATTATAAGTATGATTGTAATCAAGGAAAAATTGCAAGTTCAGCATTGTTGCTTTATTGTTATAATCCTGAATACTATAATTTTTACTTTGTCCAGCATTAGCAATCTGATCTTTATTTAAATATTTATATACCGGGTAATATCTTCTCTTAATCAATCGATGCTCTGAAATAATATCATAACCAACAACACCTCTCAATTTCAGTCCTTGCCAGATTTTCAGATCACCAGAAACAATTCCCTGAAAATGGTCTTTGTCATTAGTTGTCAGTCCACCATGCCTCAATCTAGCCAAATAATTACCACCGGTCGTTATTTCATTATTATAATACTTGCCATCCTCATCTGGATACAGTGAATAAGTATTATAGGTTGGAACACGCATAACGTCTGCCAACTGCATATCTCCTCTATCCGAGCGTCCCTCATTTCTATCATAAGCAAGAAGAACCTTTAACTTTAAACGCTGGATTTCAGAAGTCAGATTACTTCGGAAATTATATTTCTTGATACCAAAATCTTGTCCTTTAAAGTTGCTTTCCTGATCATAGTAGCCAAAAGACACATTATATGTTGTCACTTTCGAGCCACCTTGCACATTAATATTATAGTTCTGCTGCAATGCATTCTTCATAATGGCTTTATATCCCCATTCACTATCTCCTTTTGCAAACTCATGAATCTGTTCTGGAGTATAAATAGGATCTTTCCCAGCATTCACATATGAATCATTCCGTAACAATGCATTCTGATATCCTGATACAGGTTTTAATAATATATCAGGATTTTGATTTCCTACAGATGCAGTAAACGTAACAACCGGTTTCATATCAGTTCGTCCCTGCTTAGTTGTAATTAAGATAACTCCATTTGCCGAACGAGAGCCATAGATGGCCGCCGTACCCGCATCCTTCAAAACAGAAACGGACTCTATATCATTCGGATTAAGCAGATTCATTGCATTAATATCATTTGCTGCCATGCCATCAATCACAACCAAGGGATCATTGTTATTCATAGAACTGACTCCACGGATATTAATATTAATATTATTATTATTAGGATTCATGTTGCGTTGTTGTATAGATAGACTTGGCGTCGCACCTTGTAATGCTTGAGTTATATTGGCTACAGGACGATCCTTTATCACATCATCACGAATCTGGTCTACTGCGCCAATTACATGTTTACGGGTAGTCGTACCGTAACCAATGACAATTACTTCATCCAGCAATTCACTATCTTCTTTCATAGTAATTGTATGGAAAGAAGCATTTCCTGCCTTCACCTCTATTTTATCATAACCAATATATGAAAATACCAAAATATCATTTGCACTACATGCAATCGAGAAATTACCATTTACATCTGTTACGGCACCATTGGTGGTTCCTTTGACAACTACACTCACCCCAATCAGAGGTTCTCCTGTCGCATCTTTTACCACACCTTTTACCGTTGCATTTTGTACCGGCTGAGGAACAGTAGTATTTTCGGTTTGTTTGGCATATATATTTCCACTATATACAGAGAAGGAAAACAAAGCCCATAAACCTAAAATCAGTGGTTTATACTTTTCAAAAATCATACAAGTCTTGATTTAATGATTAAACTTATTAATTCTAAAATTCAGAAACTAAAAGAACCGGTTATTACTTTCATAATACTTAAGATTTAATTAACTACTCATATTCGCGATATGTGTTTCTCATCATGATTTGATGGTGCAAATATAGACTGAATAAGTACATCCTGAGTACGGATTCCAGCCATAAAAGCATCACTATAGGGAAAAGTAGGAATTCGTACTTTTCTGTACCAATACCGTACTCCCCATCTATAAAAGAGCGTGTTAAGGCATTTTTATAACTTCTCCCAAGCACTGGCTTCACGGATTAACTTGAATAACCTGATTCCATTTCAGTTTTACTGGATATCCCCAATCCGGTTTTGCTGGATCACAAAAGTCACCGACAGCTTTCATCCGGGCATAAAGCAATGCGGTAAGTTCGTCGCGCTTTTTGCTGTAGTTAGGATCATCATAAAGGTTGTTCATCTCCATCGGGTCGGCCTCAAGGTCGAAAAGCTGAGGATGACGTTGCCCTCCAACATTGTAGAGTATAAGTTTAAAGTTATCCTTTTTAATGGCACGCTGGAGGTTGATGTATGCCAATAGTATGTCCTCGCGTTTTTTTACCATGGGGTTCTGTATGGTTTGTGCCAATGAAAGGCCTTTAACAGTAGGCGGCACTTCTATATCCGCAAGCTCACAAAGAGTGGGATAAATATCATAAAGATAACAATAAGCATCACACATCGCATTCTGTGGAATGCCGGGACCGCATATTACCAAAGGTACTCTCACTGCTGCTTCATACAAGTTCTGCTTGCCCAGCAGCCCATGTTCCCCGACACAAAGACCGTTGTCCGACGTAAAAACAATGATGGTATTATCAACCTTGCCACTGCTTTCAAGTACATCAAGGATACGTCCTATCTGAAAATCCACTTCGCTCACCATGCCATAATAATTAGCCCTTTCAGTAAGTACCTGAGCCGAAATGCGAGGAGTGGAAAGCAACTTTTCATCGCGTTCATTAAGGTCACCGTTGTCAAATGGGTGTTGTGCAACAAAATTCTCGGGCATCGGAACCTCAGTACTAGCGTATTTATGTCCGTAGTGAGGCAACACATTGCGCGGATCATGAGGCGAAGTAAATGCAACATACATCAAAAAAGGAGTGTCGTCCGACGCCTTAGCTTCAAGAAATCTGATAGCAGCATCGGCATATAATTCGGACGAAAAGGTATTGAGTGACGCATCCACCCATTTACCGTTGGTATTATTGTACTTCCCTGCCGGATCGTACTGATGCAGGTAAGGGCACCGATGTCCCAGTTCATTGTATTTCCCGTAAGGATGCATTCCACCGAAAAAAAGGTTTGCACCTGTAGAAAACGAACGGGTAAACGAGGCATTGTCACTGTGCCATTTACCAGTTGCAAAAGTCGTGTAGCCATTCTCACGGAATAGTTCCGGAAAAGTTCTTTCATTTTCCGGAATAACGCCGCCATTGCGATGTATATCCATCAAACCACGCCCGGTAAGAAGCATTGCACGGCTGGGCTGCGAAATAGCACCATTGAAACCTCCCATTACGTGAGTTTGGGTGAATGATATACCACGGCTGACAAGCCGGTCCATATTCGGGGTCTGGATTGTACCGTTACCCCAAGCATGGATAGTGCTGAAAGTCTGGTCGTCCGTCAGCAGGACAAGAATATTAGGACGCTTCGGCCCGTTCCCCTTATCATTACCTTTCTCCGTATTCGCTCCGAATGCAGAGAGTCCGAAAAAAGGCATGTTCAATAATGCCGGAAGGCATAAAAACAAGGTTTTGTTTTTCACTTTCAAATTCATAATGTTTTTTATTTAATGACTAAATCTACTAATGACAGCCCCCAATCTATAACCGGAAACCCGTTGTAACCGTCAAATGGTCTGTTTGTCTTGATGAAACAAAGTGTTCCATACCTTGAAACAGTTCGTTTCACTATTAGGAACAACTTGTTTCCTTATAGAAAACACTTTGTTCTATAGGTATGAAACAAAGTGTTCAATACTATGAACTAATACATTATACTTTTACCATACAACGGAACAGTTATATAAAAGAAGTGGAAGATAAATCTGCTTACACTATTACTTCCACAGTTACCTCCACCTGTAATACACTTATACTCACTGAATTAGTAGAAATAATATGGAAGTAAAAAATCCTGCTTACACACATAACAGATTGATTATTATCAAACTATCAAAAAAGTGCAAGCAAATGGGGATAGAACAACTAAACTTTGTTGGAAACGATGGTTTAGTTCAGCCTTTTAGGGAAGATGTAGCATTCGTTCGCCCACTCCTCCCATTTCCGGACCATCTTCTTCAGCACATCCGGATACTCAGCAGCTACATTATTCCACTCAGTTCTGTCTTTTTCAATATCATACAGTTCCCACTCCTTCATTTTTTCATCCTTTACAGCTTTCCAATTTTTCCACCGTACAAAACAATTATTGAAGTGTTCACCGAAGATATATTCATGTATTTGTTTATCAGGATTATGAACCGTTGACATCAAGCTAGTTCCTGCCATAGGAATAATCGAATTTCCGTCATGATAAGTTGTCGGATATTCTGCTCTGGCAACCTCTACAAATGTAGCCATGATATCAGGAACAAAACCTACGTTTCTTCTTATCTGGTTGCTATACTTTCCAAGCACTTCCGGCCAGGAAATAATCAATGGGGTAGCAATGCCTCCTTCATAGGCCCGTACTTTATATTTCCGGTACGGTGTATTGCTAACCTGTGCCCAAGGCAGTCCATAAGAAGGATGAACCCAGCTGTCAAGCTTATTAATCTCACTTGTGCTTCCGAAACCTTTTTCCGAATAAGGTTCTGCACATGCCCCATTATCCGAGAGAAAAAGTATAAGAGTATTGTCAAGCTTACCTTCTTCTTCCAGATAATCAATCAACTTTCCAATGTTATAATCCATGCAGTAAACTTGGGCGGCATAAACAGACATCCGCAAGGACGAACTATCACGTTCTGCTTCCGTAAGCTCATTCCAGGCACGAGATTCCCATTCGGCCAATTTCCAATCAGGATTGACTATACCCAATTCAACCATTTTCCGGTAACGCTCTTCACGAACGGCTTCCCATCCCTTGTCATATTTGCCTGCAAACTTTTCCAAATCCTTGTCTTTGGCATGTAGCGGCCAATGGGGAGCATTGTACGCCAAGTAAAGAAAGAACGGATTATCATCCGTCTGTTCATCTATAAACCGAATGGCATAATCAGTAAAAGCATCCGTTGTATAATAGGGGGATTGAGGAGCAGGCAAATTCGTATTATCCAGAGTCAAGCCCCGTCCGCCCTGAGGTTTCAAATAGCTGGAAGCACCGGCCAGTATTCCATAAAAATGCTCAAATCCCCTCTGCAACGGCCACTTTTCCTTGCCATGCATCCCAACATGCCATTTGCCTGTCATGTATGTATGATAGCCAGCCTCTTTCAGCACCTCAGCAATTGTCACACAATTACGGTTGAGAAAACCCATATAACCATGGACTCCTCTATTTTCCGGATGTTTTTCTCCTTTCTTGATGCCGGGATCTTCAGACATAGCTCCGATGCCGGCCTGCTGCGGATAAAGTCCGGTCAGCAAGCTGGCACGGGTAGGACAAGAACGTCCAGAATTATAAAACTGCGTATATCGTACTCCCTTTTGTGCCAACCGGTCAATATTGGGAGTCGGAATCTCACCGCCATAACACCCAACATCCGAATATCCCATGTCATCTGCCATAATAAGTACAATATTAGGTCTTTCATCAGTTTCTTTGCTGGTTCGTATTGTTTCGTCTGCCATACACGGCATAGCAGACAACATCGACAAGGCGGATGTTCCGCACAAGAAATAACTCTTTCTCATTTTTTGTATTTCAATTAGTATTACATACTATTATATAAGGTCAAAATTCCGGTAAAGAATTCCACCACTCAAGAGCCAATTTACTCAACCGACTTGCCACCTGAGGATGTTTCTTGCTTAAATCAACGTTTTCCCTCAAATTATCCTCCAAATCATACAATAAGACATTTGTACTGTCTTTATCAACCAACAGTTTCCACTTGCCATACCGCACCGCAATAGCCGGACTGACATCTTTGTCTGCAGGCCGGGGGAATGCTTTGCTTTCATTTCTTCTATATTCCCAAAAGAGAGGTTCTCTCCTTTCCTGCGGAACCCCTTTCAAAGCCGCACTCATGTCCATGCCATCACTTTTACAATCAGCAGGCAATTTGATTCCAGCAAGTGAACTCAAACTCTTGTACAAATCCAGAGCGCTGACCACCGTAGTATCGTCCGTTTTCCCCGAAGGAATTTCGCCTTTTGTATCCCATATTATAAAGGGCATATGTATACCTCCCTCGAACAATGAAGCTTTACATCCTCTCATATTACCGGCCCGGCTTCCCTTGAAACTGGGTGCAGGCCCGTTGTCACTGGTAAAAATGACAATGGTATTGTTTTCAAGATTCATATTTTTAATTTCACGCAGCAAACGTCCTATTTGCCTATCATATTCGGCAAGCACCACCCGAAAGTTCTTTTCCGATTCCTGCCCGTCCGGAAAGACCTGCTGTTGCTCAAAGTTTCCAACCCACGGAGTATGCATGTCATCCGGCCATAAGTTCACAAAACAAGCTTCTCCTCTGTGACGTTCTAAAAAAGCCAGCGTTTTATCAACGAAATAGGCTGTTCTATTCCATCGCTTTACACTATCCTGCGGAGACCAAATCCAATCCGTTGCCGTAAGTAACGAATCCGGTTGAGGGCTTTCATAGGTGCTGCAATATTCGTCATATCCATAAGCGACAAAAGGGGGAGCATTCCGGACATCCCGTCCCCCTCCCAAATGCCATTTCCCGAAATGACCGGTTTTATATCCGGCATTCTTCATCACTTTGGGCAAGGTGGGAGCCGAAGGGTCCAAATAGTCGGCCATTTCCGCAGCTTTGTTTCCAGCCTTTCCTTGTAAATAAGTGGTTATATGCCACTTGCCCGGGTACATCCCGGTCAGTAGGCCACAACGCGAAGGAGAACTGATAGGAGATGCACTATAATATTGATTGAACCGTGAACCTTCTTCTGCCATACGGTCAATATTGGGAGTAGGTATAAATTTACCACCATATATACCAATATCACCATAACCCATATCATCCGTAAGCACAACTATAATATTAGGAGGCAACTCAGCGTTATTCCCTGCCAGACAAGGCAATGTCATAGGGACTGTCAGGGCAGGCAATAGTCCCAGTAAACACATTTTTTCCTTTTTCATCATTGCTTCTTTATTTTCACGTCCATTTGAGCTCCCGTATCACCCTGCTGCCGCATCCACGCCTCAAGTTCCCCTTTCATCATAGCAATACGTTTCGCATACTTCTTTTCTTCTGCCAAATTATTCAACTCCCAAGGATCTTTCTGCATATCATAAAACTCTATTGCAGGACGTTTTACATATCTGTCAACAAAATATCTTGCCCGTTTATCTGTTTTTGTACTCTCAATCCAGCTTGCCCAAACGCTTCTTTCATTCTTAAGATTCATCAGATGTTTTTCAAAATACTCTACTTCAGGAGTCAAGTTCAATATCAGTTTATATCTCTTGTCCCTGATGCTACGTATCGGATAGGCTGTCCCTTCCGGGATATTATTATGTATACCGTAAGCAAAGCGACGGTGTTCTTTCTCTTTGCCGAACAATGCCTTCAGGAAACTTTTCCCATCAATGCCCTCTATTTCATCTCCACCGACAAATTCCATTAAAGTAGGTAGAATATCTTCATACTGAACGATAGCATCACTGGTCGATTTGGCCTTTATTTTTGCAGGATAGCGAGCCACCAATGCACTGCTTTGACCGTAGTTCCAGCAAGTCCATTTTCCTCCCGGCAACTGTGGACCTTGTTCTCCAAGAAATACAACTAAAGTATTATCCAGTTTGCCAACCTCTTCAATAGTTTTCAATACATCACCAACCTGATTATCCAAAGCCCGGATTTCAGCCAAAAGACGTCTGAAAAGTTCACGCGTTCCTTTATTATCAACGCAGTTAGGAGGCAGTATAACCTTATCTGCATCAAATTCATCCTTATTTCCGCATGTCCACGGAGCGTGGGAAAGCGTACTGCAAACAAATAAGCAAAACGGACTGTCCTGTCGCATAAAGTCACGAATGCCATCCACTGTATAGTCAGCAGTCACAGCAATACAGTTCTCCTCAAACCCCGGAACCTTCTCAAAATTGAAAACACTTTTAGGAACAGTATGCGTTTTTCCTGCACGCCCTACCCGATAACCCGCCTGGGGCAGATAATACGTGACGCTCTTTATATCAGAATAGGATATTTTATGATTTTGATAAGAGCCGTGCCGAGCAGGATAGAGTCCGGTATATAAGGAAGCCCGAATAGGCACACTCATTGCACAAGAGGCAAAGTTATTAGTGAATCTGATTCCTTCTTCAGCTATCCGATCAATATTCGGAGTCTTGAGGTTCTTCCCTCCATAGCAACTAATCTCATTCGAAGCAAGATCATCTGCCAAGATTACTACAATGTTCGGTTTCTCCTGTGCTTTTAAGGTACCGGCAACAGGCAGTAGTGCAAGACATGCACCTTTTACAATATTCCAATTCATACATCCAATTTTTAAGTCCGTATTAGATTATTTGATAGCAAAATTAGTGCATCCCTTCCTTAATAAGAGTACTCAAACGCGACAAAGATGTACGAATATGGTCTGAAAGACAGAAAGCTTCTTAAGAATTTTCCAAATTTGTTTTTGTGATGTCTTTACGCATCTGCTCTCTATATTTTTTAGGGGTCATTTCAAATTTCTGAGAAAATATTTTGAAGAAGTTTCCCCGGTTGATAAAGCCGGTCCTATCCATAATCTCTTCAACAGACAAGTTTGTATTAATTAATAGTTTCTTCACAATATCCAGCTTATACTCTCTGATTATATCATTCGGCTTCTTAGGAGTTATTTCTTTTATTCTCCGATAAAACTGACGCGTACTGTATCCTAAAGAAGAGCTAATGGTTTCAATAGAAAGCTCCGGATTAGTAATATTCGAATCGATTACCTGATATACTTTTTCCATGAATTTCTTATCTTCCTCGTGCACCAGCTTACCCTCATTTATCTCAAATGAGCTCACAGCCGAAGAGAAATATTGCTTCAAGTCTTCTTTTCTCTTGATGAGCCGTTCCACTACTTTTTCCAAATATCTCACACTGAAAGGCTTGGTTATATAAACCTCTGCTCCGGAATCAATACCCCTTACCTGATCCTCCACCGTATTCTTGGCAGATAAAAGAATCATTGGTATATGTTTGCGCAATTTATCTCCCTTTATCAATGTAGTAAGAGAGATACCGTCAATGTCCGGCATCATAATATCCGATATGATTATGTCCGGTGAACTCTGCTCCAAACAAGACATCACCTCTGTTGAATTATTAATGGGAATTACATTATATTTATCAATAAATATTTCTGTAACAAACCATAGCATGGCCGAATCATCATCTATAATCATTATTGTCTGCTTATTCTTGTCATATTCAGGAATGACAATCTCAGGAACAGAACTGGTTTCCTCCATTTTTCGGGAAACGTTCTCTATAACAGTCACACTTGCATTACCAAAAAACTCATCACCCTCCGTAGCTTGCTCTATTGACAATTCAGGGAGAATTACAGTAAAAGTCGTTATATCATTAAGCACACTGGTTACGGTTATTTCTCCCTCTAACAATTTCACCATATTATTGCATATAGCCAAACCCAATCCATTTCGCGACGTTTCATGTGCTTTATTCTGGTCTTCAAAATTATCAAGTACGGTATATCTATCAAAAATCTTAGAAAGATCATCTTCTTTAATCCCTTTGCCTGTATTAGCTACAACAATATACAGCTTTTTGTCTTCAACATACACATCTACACTTATTTTTCCTTTGACTGATGCATATTTAAAAGCATTGGATATAAGATTAGTAATTATCTTATTCAAGCATCCCGAATCAGAGTTCCAATATATATTGTCGACTATATTTATTCTATAATCAAGCAGCTTATTACTTGTCAATTCTGAAAAAGGTTCAGCTATATTACGGGCTAATTCTGATATGGGACAGGATTTTATCTCTACTTTTTTATGTCCCGTCTCCAAACGTCTGAATTCAATTAGTTCTGCAATCAGACTATTCAGTTCCTCCGCATTATGCTTAATCAATTTGGCATATTTAATAATGAGGCTATCTGATTTGTCGTATGAAATAATCTTTTCGCAAGGACCATATATTAACGTCAAGGGAGTACACAGTTCGTGAGTTATATTAGTAAAGAATCGTAATTTTGATTCATAAACATCTTCGCGTTGTTTTCTTGTCAGCTTTTCTACGATATTCTCTTTTTTCATTCTATACCATTTAATACTCAGCCGTACAATACAGTAACCAACCAATAACAACAATAAAGTATAGACCACATATGCCAAAGTAGTCTGATACCACGGGTATGATATGTTTATCACAAGTGACTGAACCGCACTTTCCTTACCTGTAATATTATTCCTATACTTCACCAACAAAGTATATCTGCCCGGAGAAATATTGGTGAATGATGCGGAATTGGAGCCTCCATTGTCAATCCAAATATCACTAAGTTCTGCAAGTTTATAAAAATAAGTATAATCATTCCCATTTATATAATCTATAGCAGTAAACGATAAAGAGAAAAAATTTTGTTCATAATTCAAAGTTATATTTTTCCTACTATTTTCAATACTTACAAAATCATTTATATTATACTCTTTACCGAATATAGATAAGTTGCTAAATTGAATTTCCGGATTATAATCCAGTTTAGGAAATCCATTGACCGAAACAGTGACAAAACCGTTTATCCCTCCAAAAAACAAAGTGCCGGAAGGTATATGCTTGAAGTATGCCCCATCACTGAACTCTGTTACCTGAAGATCGTTCTGCTTCCAATATGTCTGGAAGGTATTCTCCGAAACATTATACTTTATCAATCCTCGATTAGTGCTCAACCACAAATTATTGTATTCATCCTGCAACATTCCATGTATCACATTCTTCGGCAAAACATTTGTCTTGTCAAATACATATCTATCTCTATCATAATAAATTCGGGCAAGCCCATAACTTGTAGCAAACCAATAGCTTTTGTCACTCTTTAAAATAGAAAACACATCGTTCAATGTCTGGCTTTCGCTTCCTTCATTTAAACTGTAAACTTCTATTTTATTGGTACGATTATTAATTTTATAGGCTCCATATCCTCTATTGCCAAACCAGATAATCGAATCGTTCTCCTTATAAGAGGTGAAAAAATAGTTGGAAGGAATTACACCATTATCAAACAAAAAGGTCGTATCTTTCTTCAATACCGGATTGCCGTCTTTTTCGCCAAGCTTAGCCTTTACAATCCCTTCACCCACCGTAGCAATCCAAAGAGTAGAATCATTAAATTCACAAACAGAATATACATATCTTAAAGGTTTGTTACCGCCTAAAATATCTATATTCTTTATACTACTACTTTTATATGAATAATAATTCAGACCATTTTCACTGCCTATCCATAAAATATCTTTCTTACCAGGTACTATTGTATAGACAGAGTTACTTTTTAACAAGCTATTATTCGTAAGAAACTGCACTGATTTTTCTCCTTCATTAACAGCCGCGTCATAATTTTCAATTTTCACAATGCCATTCCCTTTTGTTCCAAACCAAAAAGTACCGTATTCATCAATATAAAATGTTCTTATCGGCGTATTTAGATTGTATGGCAAATCTCTCAACAACGTCGTCCTGAGAGTATAGGAATCATTGTAATACATATACACCCCCTGCCCATCAGTACCCACCCATATAATATCCTGAAATTTATCTTTTTCTATACAAAAGATACCGGATTTGATATTTATATCGTGAATAGAATATCTATCTTTAGATTCTGGAATATGCTGCAAAACAATCAGTCCACTTGATTTAAAACCAATAAAATATTCACCTTTATGCTGAATTATAGCTGAAATTTCTCCGTACCGTTTTACTTCATCAGACAAATCATAGATATAATACTTATTGCAACTAGCAGGGTCATATTCATAAAGGGCATATTTATTATCCACAATATAAAAGGTATCGTCATCATAAAAACACCACATGACCTTCTCCTCATCATCAAACAGTTTTTTAGGTTCTAAAGAGATACTTCCATCAGGATTAGAATTGATTGAAAAACTAAGATTGTTTCCGCTTTTCATAAATATCCACAATATATTTCTTTTGTCAATAGCAACCTCGAGGATGTCATCTGCTATGAGGTTATCTACTTGTATTCCACGAAATTGCTGTTCCTCAGGCACATAATAATAAATGTAATTATCACTATTAACGACAAAGATTCTATTATCCGTACTATTCACTACCCAGTTTTTCCCCTTAAACTGCCTGAATGAATGTACCGTTTGAGAATACTTCTCCAAACGATCAAGACCATAATTGGTCTGAATCCACAAAATATTATTCTCAGCTTCCAATATACTCTCTACTATATTCCCAGACAATATCTTTTTCTTATCAATGGGGTTGTACAACTGAAAGTTCAGCCCATCAAAAAAGTTGACCCCCTCACAAGAACCAAACCACATAAAACCATCCCCATCCTGACAAATAGATAATACTGCACTATTGGAAAGTCCATTCTTGCTGGAATACTGCCGCAAATTATAAGCCGAAGAATAATTATTAAACAGAAATAACAGAAAGATAACAGAAACATGGATAACCAGATTATATCTTGTTCTCATAGAATTAAAATTAAAATCATTACAACTTTCTGTACGAAAGGAACTACACCAATCGCCACTAACTCAACACTCTTCATAAAGGAGTACAAACTATACCTTTTAAAAATCATAAAGCTTTTATAGGCTAATTTATCTCAAAATCTTATCGCAAAAATAATATTTTTATTCTTGTAACACCATACCTATTTAATAAAAAATAGGATTTAACTCTTAAAGGTATAAAGGAATGATATGGTGATAAAATACCATGGCTAATAACACAAACAAGACCAGTCAAAACAAGCTTGTCTTTTCCTGATTTAGCTAGACGCTTTTTCTTTTTATAACCGATATCAGTAGACGGTTCTTGGAATGTTGTACTGGTTCAGTAGTCACTTCTTCCCAAGCCCTGCTGATATAGTAGACACAGCAAAGTGAGTTGTCCTGATTCTGTTGACAGTCATCTTGCTGGATTTGCAGAACCCGTACTTGCTTGTCCGGCTTTGCAAAGATATTGCATCCTTCTTTTCATTGCTACTTGTGGAAGGATATTTTTTCTTCTTCCACATTTTCTTCTGTATTCCCTTCTCCAGATGCGCCACAGCAGGTATTTTATACCCGATACTCATATGCGGTCTGCGATGGTTATAGAAATGTATGTAGCGAGCTATGACATTTCTTGCATGCCCGATTTCGTTGAACCGGCCTCGAGGATGGCTGCTTTCCGCCTTAATAATCCCGTTGATACGTTCCGCAACGGCATTGTCGGTGGGTTTGTAGTCTTCCGTCATACTGACGGCAATGCCATGTTTCTGAAGAAGTGCCACATATGGGTCGCAACAGTATTGTACGCCACGGTCTGAGTGATGTATCAGGCCTATAAGATTTCACTTCCTTTCATTTCAACAGCCTGCTCTATAGCCTGTTGCAATGCATTGATGGTTGCCGATACCCATAAGGTGTCGGTAAGCACCCATCCCTGTATCTTATGGGAGTAAGCATCCGTAATCAGATGCAGATAACAGACTTCACCATTGGTAAGTGGTATATAAGTAATGTCACTGACCCACAAGTGGTTGGCTGAAGTCAAGGTCACTCCTTTGATTAAGTTCTTCCACTTGTGATAGCGATGGTTGGAGTTCGTCGTATGCCGGGTCTTGCGGGCAGGAAGCATCAAGCGGTG
>NZ_QTMH01000014.1:0-135467 GCF_003603065.1 Bacteroides sp. AF20-13LB | reverse complement strand
GTTTTAAGGGGGCAGAATCGCTTGGTTTTAGGGGGCAGCTTACACTGGATTTTCCAGCAGGAAGCAGCCCTTTGCGTACCAATGTATAAATGGTAGGCTTGGCTTTTCGGATGATACGGCAAGCATCCTCAATTTCAACCAACACGTGTTTGTCTGATGCTGGTGGCTGGAGTTCTGCTACCATCTTTTTCAACTCGATGACCTGTTCGGTCAGATAACCTACCGCTTCGGGTAGCTTATCAAATGTTACTGTTTCTTTTTGCATACGCCAATCGTTTTTAATTGTTCGATGGCAAAGGAAACAGGTGTTTCAATGGTGAAATCATTCACCAAAATATAACTGATGGATAACTTTTGATGGTGCTTGTTGATGGTAAGTATTTGATAATTAGCAAATATCTGGTTGTTGACAATGTCTTTTATGGTGGTTATCGGAAATTATAGATTAAAAGAAGTATGATTGCTCCCGAAAATCGTGAATATGATATTCGCAAATGTGATGGTATAGCTGGCTTATTATGAAAAAGCGAGGTTGGATAATGATACTGAGATAAACAGAAAGTGCTATTCAAATCTATTTCAAACTAAATTCAGTAGAATATACTGCCTCCACTGAAATGTTAGTTATTGGAGACTTTATCGGTAAGTCAGAACATGGTACTTCATTAAAAGAAAAGGATTACACAGGAGTACATGGAACGATTGCAAAATAATCATTTTGCAATCGTTCCATTCAATTTAATCTTGCACTCTGATTCTGTGTGCGACATCTTGCGTTCAATGGTAGATATTTCCGAATCACGGAGAGTATGAGCAAATACCCTCTTTATAAAGGTAGCAGTCTGTAGGCGTGGCTTGCCAAATGCCTTACCTATATTCCAACCAAAGTGCATGATGTCAATGGTTTTTAATTGGGCATCAACCTTTATCTGCTCGACTTTGGGCATAGTATCTGACAAGTAATATTCTGTAATATATCCACATAGACGATTGAGGTCAGTTTCGCTAAGGTAGAGAACCAAGTTTTGTTTCGTATATGCGAGAACTTTATCTAATTTTTCTTGCGATGCTCGTTCTTTTTCTGCCATAGCATTGGCACGGAATATTTCGTATTCTGTTGGCTGATTGGATTCTTCGATGGATATATTGTTGATGGTAGAAGGTGTGGCTTCTTCCTTTGGAAGTTCTGCCACTTCTTCGTTGAGTTTGGAACACGATGAAATAGAAACTTCTTCTGTTGTGTCAGATGTCGTTTCTATTTCAATTTTTGGTTCTGAAATGTAGGATTCCGAAATAATAGAACTTTCGACAAGTTCAACGTGTGCAATTGGAGTTTCAACTACCACAACCTTATTGCGGTAGCACTCAAATCTCATAAAACACTTTTCTATTGTTGGCGAAAGAATTTGACTGAATACCATTTGCAGATTGAGATAGATAGCTCCCATGATAATGGAGCATACCACTAAAATGAGGTAGCTGCTGAACTCATCCCAACCATAGTGAAGTACGGTCTGGCGGGCTAAAACACCAATGATAGCGATTGTCCCGAAAACAATCAGATTCAAAGTAATATGTTCTATCTTTTTCTGCTTCATAATAATATATGCTAATCGTTTGTGTGCAAATATATATCATTAGCAAGATGTATAAATACATTTCCCTGAAAGTGGCAGCATTTGTCACCAAAAGGTAGCATTATTCTAGGTCAACTGTGCCAAAATAGAAAAGAAAAGTCCAACGTAGAATAAAACCAAGTTGGACTTTTAGCAAAGGTATTAGCAATTGTACATGTTTGCTGCGCTTATAGGAATAAAGAGAGATATGCTCTTTTGTTTGGAGGCAACTTTACTGATAAGCCATTTTCTGAATGCAGCAGAATGTCCAGTGTCTATTTGATAGGATAGGGCTATAATCATGTTGAGATTATACACATCGGCACTATTCCCATTTTCCAACTTTATACATTGGCAGATGTCATACTTCTTTAAGATATTGGCTTTCAATATTGCTTTTAAACGGGAATGGATTGATCCAACTGTTGTATAGAACAAGTCGGCAATCTCCCAAGCGGTCATCCATACTTTTCCATCAGAAATATGGATGCCATGTCCGTTGTTTGTTATGATTCCTCGTTTCATAGCTGTAATTTATTTCAGTGAAATCTTATTTGCTGTCTCTCGTTTCTTTACATTGACCAAATCTGCGTAGATTTGAGTAGTGGAAACGTTCTTGTGAGTTAGCATCTTTGAAACAGTGTAAATATCTGTACCTAAGGAGATTTGGATTACTGCGTAGGAGTGACGAAATCCGTGGAAGGTTATCGGCTTCGTTATTCCTGCCTTTTTGAGCCAGTTCTTCAGCGGATAGTTAATCATGCTCCGTTTCAAGCCCTTGAATACTTTGCCTGTGCCGGGCGTACCACATAGTTCGTAGGCTTCGTAACTGATGGGGAGTGTCGCTTCCGTTTGGGTTTTCTGAGTTCTGATACGCAGGCAATAGCCTTGGTCGGGAGCGATGGCAAAGTCTTCCCATTGAAGATTGAGAATATCACTGATACGTAAACCTGTCAGGCAAGCAAACAAAGAAGCGGCTTTCAGAACGGGGATGTCACAAGGAGTGGCGGCAAGTTGCTTCACTTCGTCCAGTGTCAGGTACTCTTTTTTCACATCTTGTGGCTCAATCTTATCAAGGTAGTCATTGATGTTTTCGCGAAACCATTTGTCTCGGTAGGCTATCTTCAACAGCCCTCTGAAGGTGGAGTAGTAACCGGATGCCGAATTGAGTGATATGGGGCGGTTGCTGTGTTTGAGTTGTTTGGCATTCAGCAAGTATTCACGGAACTTCTTGCATAAGTCCACATTCACATCGGCAAAGGTACATTGTCCCTTGACGAAATTGTAGAAATGCTGATAGACGAATTGCCATTTCTGGTCTTTGCTTCGGCACATCTTTTTGAAGTAGGCGAGAAAGTCGGCTTTCTGTTTGGTCTTGTCTAAGAAACCGAACTCTTCATTGATGAGCGATTGCACTCTGATACAACGGATAGCCTCTGCCTTGTTCAACATATCGTTGTTGAACTCCCTTTCCATTTCGTTTTTGGGGTGGGCATAGATGTAGATGCCGAGATATTCCCGACGGCTCATCTGCATCGTCTCAGGGTTACGAACTGCCGGATAATAATCCAGATACAAGGAGATGCGATTATTCCGAATCGCTCTCTGACGAACTGTTACTTTTGTACACGTGTGTGTCATACTGATTAATATTTAGAGTTTTACATTTGTTTGGTGCAAAGGAATAGAGTGATTCAATGGTGACAACATTCACCGAAAAATAACTTATTCAATCTTTGGGGCTTCAAGCAATTTATCCAGTTCGGTTTTGGATATAAGCGTGTATTTGCCTTTCTTGACCTTAGGGATATTATGATATTTCGCATAATGATAGAGTTGGTCACGGGTAAGATTGAACTTTTCCATTGCTTCGGCTACCGTATAATACAGAGGTTCTTCGGGTACTGCCACTCCTTTGGCTATATCGACATGTTTCTTGGAATAATACACCATGATACCTTCTTTCTTCTTTGGAATGGCATTCTTAGAAACGAAAGTGTAGATAGCGGATAAGGTCATGCCGAATTTATTCTGCATTTCTTGGCTACTATACCATTCGGTAATGTCGGGATTCGGGGCTTTCTTAGCGAAGTAAGCATCCACGTGCTTCTTGCTCCAGTAGGTCTTGCCACGATTGAAAGTCCGGGGAATGTTGTTTTTCTTGGCTACCAAGAATATCCATGATTCGTTTACATGGTATTTCTCTTTTACTTCGGCTGTGGTGTAGAAGTCGGTGATAGGAATAGTGTCCTTCGGTTGTCGTTGTTCATAAGGGCGAGCTTCCAGCATTCGATCAATATCTCCTTTACGGATAAAAGACAATCTGCTACTGATGCGGAATGCTTGTAGTTTTCCTGCATATACCATTTTATATATGGCTTGTTTACTCAATCCTAATAAAGTTGCAACCTCCTTGAATGATAGGTATTCTTTATCCTTGAAATCGGATATAGGTTGTTCACTGATGACCGTTTGGACTTTGGTTTCAACTTCTTGTATTCTCTTCTGCCGTATCGCTTCTTTGTATGCAAGATTATTGCACCGATGAGAACAGAAACGTGTTGTTAGCTTTTGGGCATAGAATGTTATGCCACACCATTCGCATACCTTCTTGATTTTCATTTTACTTGTTGCCATATTCGTTACTTTTAGAGGTTTATTTCTCTTGTTATTTCTCCATTTTGTTCAACCATCGTAAATCATTGTCAACTATAGTCAACTTTCTCCACGACCTTTCCGACCTAAAATCGGAGAGTAACAAGCGAGCAACAAATGCGGTACAAAAATGAGCGGAAAAAGCCCTATAAACGATAACCATCGCTTATAAGGCTAAAAAGAAAGGCGCTCAAAATGAACGCCTTAATAATCATTGATGATATATGCTAATCGTTGGTAATCACCACTTATTTACCGATGCAAAAATGTTCGAAAATATTCCCAAGTACCATATCGTTCGTAACTTCCCCTGCAATATCGCTTAGATGGAAAATGCATTCGCGGATATCTTGTGAAACAAAATCTCCGGATAGATTTTCTGCTAATCCTTGTTGGACCCGGTGGATGGCTTCCAAGGCATGGGTCAAAGCCTCGTAGTGGCGTATATTCGTGACAATGACATCGTTTTGGGTAACCGTGGGCAGGTTAGCGGCAGAGATTAGCATTTGCTGAAGCTTGTCGAGGTTGGTACGTCCTTTGGCAGAGATGGAGATGCATTGCACATTAGTAGCGGCCACGGTGAAACTGGAGTTGGGGATGGTTGAGGCATCTTGCACCAAATCGGTCTTGTTGAATACGAGAATGAGCCGTTTCCCTTCGCAACGGGGAAGTATCTGGGTAGTTAGTTGTGGTATCCGTGAGACGGCATTCGTGGCATCAACTATCCAGAGCACGATTTCCGCCTGCTTCAATTTCTGGAAGGTTCGCTCAATTCCTAGGTTCTCGATGGTGTCGTTCGTTTCGCGTATGCCTGCCGTATCAATAAATCGGAAAGTTATCCCACCAAGATTGACTGTGTCTTCTATCACATCGCGGGTTGTCCCGTGTATGTCGCTTACAATGGCTCGTTCCTCGTTTAGTAGTGCATTCAACAGGGTGGATTTACCAGCGTTCGTTTCGCCGATGATGGCTACGGGCACGCCGTTCTTGATGGCATTGCCTACACTGAAGGATTGTACTAAACGGGAAATTACCTGCTCTATGCCGTCTGCCAGGAGACATAGCTCGGAGCGGTCGGCAAATTCCAGTTCTTCGTGGTCGCTGAAGTCCAGCTCCAGTTCTATGAGTGATGTGAAGTGCAGCAATTGGTCGCGTAGTGAGGCCAGCTCTTTACTGAACCCACCGCGCATCTGGCTCATGGCGAGGCGGTGAGTGGCGGCAGAGGTGGAGGCGATGAGGTCGGCCACGGCTTCGGCCTGGCTTAGGTCCATTTTGCCGCCCAAGAAGGCCCGTTGCGTGTACTCACCGGGAGCGGCCAGGCGGCAACCATTGCCGATGAGCAGTTGCAACACCTTCTGAAGAATATAGCTCGAACCGTGGCACATGATTTCCGTACTATCCTCGCCCGTGTACGAGTGGGGGGCACGGAATAAGCTTACAAGTACTTCGTCTATGATGTTTTCTTCTTCATGGATATGACCGAAGGTAAGTGTGTATGGCTTGGCATCCTTCAGCTTCTTCCCCTTCCGGGCAGGGGTAAATATGCGGGATGTTATCTTTATGGCATCCGGTCCGGAGACACGGATGCATCCTATGGCTCCCCCTTGGGCGGTGGCTATGGCACAAATGGTATCTTGGTTCATTTTATCCGGCTTATTTTTATGCGGCAAAGATAATGGTTTCTTTACAAAAAAGAGAGATGGTGATTCAACTTATGGGCTTTTATCGTAACTTTGTGCAAATCGATAATGGATAGATGCTTATAAAGCCTAATCCGCCTCTGTGTCCATTGTGGGTATAGCAGGACATTGCTACACTATACAGACCAGCAACGGGCACGTCAGGCAGGATGTGATGAAGTCATTACTAAACCCTACTCCTAGGATTGGCTGAAGGAAAGGGAGGAGCATTTCTTGAAGGATACTTAGATACGGTCGAGTACTGTTTTGATAAGAGTATCTATCGTATTCTTGTATCCCGTGTTAGCTTCTTTTATCAGGCGGTTGGCAATGACCATGCATACCGTCATGGCCTTGTGCCCCATCAGACGGCTCAAGCCTGCCAGGGCAGAACTTTCCATCTCGAAGTTGGTGATACGGTAGCCGTTGTATTCAAATTTTTCAATCTTCTCATTCTGATGTGGGTCGGCAAGCGGCACGCGTAACTCGCGTCCTTGAGGTCCGAAGAAGCCCCCGGCGGCAATCGTTACGCCACGTACCATGTCGTTTTGTGCGATGCGGTCTATCAGTTCAGTGCTTGCATCAATGACGTAGGGGGCAGGGGCACACATGTTGCCGGACCATCCCATATGGTTTAGGAAGGCACGCTCCATGGGCAGGTCGCACACGGAGTTGCGTCCGGCATAGAAGTTGAGCAGCCCATCGAAACCAATGGACTTTTCAGAACATACGAATGTGCCTACCGGAGTGTAGGGTTGCAAGCCGCCGCAGGTGCCGATACGTACCAGCTCAAGGCTACGCAGACGGGGCTTTTCTTCGCGCGTCTCGAAATCGATGTTTGCCAGGGCATCCAGTTCGTTCATCACGATATCGATGTTGTCACATCCGATACCGGTGGAAACCACCGTAATACGTTTCCCCTGGTAAGTACCGGTGATAGTCTTGAACTCGCGGCTTTCCACTTCACATTCCTTGTTCTCGAAATGGGAGGCAACCAGTGCCACCCGTCCGGGGTCGCCTACCAAGATGACTTTGTCTGCCAGCCATTCGGGCTTTACGTGAAGATGAAATACAGAACCATCTTCATTGATGATCAGTTCGGAAGAGGCGAAATATTTCTTCATATGCTTGAGGCTTTAATCTTTTGTTTATAAATAGAAACGCCGGGAACCGATTCTTGTTCACCGGTTCCGGCGTTTCGTCAGTTACTTTTCGGGTTATTTACTCAACGGCTGGTTGGTATTGCCCGTCGTCGGTTTGGCAATGTTTTCGCGCATGGAAGTGTCGGCTTCTATATTCTTCATCCGGTAATAGTCCATGATACCCAGATTGCCGTTGCGGAATGCTTCGGCCATGGCCTTGGGTACTTCCGCTTCTGCCTCGATAACTTTGGCACGGGCTTCCTGGGCCTTTGCCTTCATTTCCTGCTCTGTGGCTACGGCCATGGCGCGGCGTTCCTCTGCCTTGGCTTGAGCAATGTTCTTGTCGGCATTGGCTTGGTCTATCTGCAGGGCGGCACCGATATTCTTACCTATGTCAATATCAGCAATGTCAATGGACAGAATTTCGAATGCTGTTCCGGCATCCAACCCCTTGCGCAATACCAGTTTGGAGATAGAATCCGGATTCTCCAATACAGACTTATGATTCTCTGACGAACCGATGGAAGACACAATACCCTCGCCTACACGGGCCAGAATCGTGTCTTCTCCGGCACCGCCCACCAATTGGCGGATATTGGCGCGCACCGTTACACGGGCCTTGGCAATCAGCTGGATACCGTCTTTGGCAACAGCTGTCACGGGAGGGGTGTCAATTACTTTGGGGTTAACGGACATCTGTACGGCTTCGAATACGTCACGGCCGGCAAGGTCGATGGCGGTTGCCATCTGGAACGGCAGCTCGATATTGGCTTTAGAGGCGGATACCAGTGCGTGTACCACCCGCTCTACGTGACCTCCGGCAAGGTAGTGCGCTTCCAGTTCGTCGCGCGTGATGCTTTGCAATCCTGCTTTATGAGCTTCAATCATGCCGGGCACAATGATATAAGGAGGAACATTACGGATACGCATCAGGAAAAGTTGTACCAGCGAGATGTTTACTCCCGATACTTTGGCGGACAGCCACAAGAAGAACGGTACATAATGGAAGAAAAGTACCAGGAAGATAATGCCTCCTATAATGAGGAAGGCGGTTAAATACATTGTGCTTGGATCCATGAGATTAAATATTAATTGTTAGTTATAAATAATAGGTTGATTTCAGAAATTTCACTGCTTGAGCCGTTCCACTAAGAGGACTCCGTCGGCAATACGGTCTACGATAATCGGAGTCTTTTCGTTCAGGAAGCCGTCTGATGACTTTACTTCCACGATGTCTCCGTTGATTTCGGCATAGCCGATAAGAGCCAGGCGGGTAGTGGTTACGCCTATATCGCCTACCTTGACTTTTTCCTCGGCACTACGGTCTACTTTGGAGGTGATGTTTTTTTTCAATGCAATTTTGTCGAGTGTCTTGGAGCGCATGAACCATACCAACGAGCCGATACAAGCCAGGGCAGATATGATAAGCGTAATGACACCTGCCGTGGTGCCCATATAGGCAAAGGCATAGTAGTTGGCAAAGATGATGCAACCTCCTGCCAGAAAACCGGCAACGCTGATGCCCGGAATTACGAATAATTCCACTAAGAACAAGATTACTGCTCCTATAATCAATGAGGCGATAATGAGTATATCCATAGTTGTCTTTATTTGGTGGCTTGTTTTTCCAGGTTGCGCACTTGAATGGCAGTTTGCTCCATCTCAGTGGACAATTGCCGTACACGTTGCTCCAGGTCGAGGATGGCGGCGGACATCTTGTCCTTTTCCTGCTTGTTGGCTCGGGAGTATTCCGAACGCATATCTTCCAGTTTCTCCTGCAGTTGTTTGTAGCTCTGCTCCAGCTGATTGTATTTGCCATACGAGGCTTTGGCCTGCGGGGAGCGGAAATCGTCCAGCTGGTAGTAGGTGGAGTGGTCGTCAATGATGAATTGGAAATCATGCTTCTTGGTGGTCTGCGGCTTTGCGTTGGCAGCAGTCCGAAGTCTTTCTTGGGCGGCCTCTACCGCATCGGTGTCCGTCCATGTGTCCTTGATAGAGTGAAGTTGCGCCAATGATATCATCTTGTCCGGGTCCATCCCTTCGTAGTTGTACACTTGCTTGGATGAGTTGGGAATGAATACATAGATGCACACTTTGCCTTCCGGCTGGTAGCGGTCGGAGGCAAACCATCCCAAGTCGTTGAATTCGTCGATGACGTACATATAGTCGTTGTAGGGCGAATTGAACGGCATGCCCACATTTTCCGGCATCAGATAGGAGTCGGTATTCGTATTGTAACGGGTGACGAAAATATCATATCCTCCCATCGAGCCAGGGCCATCCGAAGCATAGTAGATAGTGATACCGTCCGTAAGTACATAGGGATAGTCTGCATTCATGGCCTCGTTGATGCTTCCGGGCAACAAGCTGCCATCACTCCATTTGTCCAGCAACTTGTTGCGCGAAAGGATACTGAGGGTGCTGTCCGGTTGCATTTCGCTATAATATAGCTTATTGCCCAGCTCCGTTTCGTATACCGTTCCGCCTTCCTTACCGGAATCATTGAAGTAGGTGTCGTACATGAACAGCTTGCCCGATTCGGGGCTGATTTTGTATGCATCCAGGAATTTTTCCTTGTCTACCACAAAGCTGTCGATGAAGCAGACCTCTTCCACGCCTTTCAGCATGCGCAAGTTGGATTTGCTTTTTTCCAATAATTGTTCGGCCTCTTCGGTGGAGCGTTTTCTCTTTCTCAGGTCGGAAATGTAGGTCTCATAAGTCTCGATGGCTTCTTCGAACCGATATAAATCATTGTATGCCCGGGCCAAATAGAGTTGCCCGCTGGGGACGCGTCTCTTGACGGCGCTTTCCAGGTGTTTCAAGGCTTCTGCGGGTTCGCCGGTTTCCAGGCAACATACACCGTACCATAGGTTGTAATTTCCATTGCCAGGTTGTGTCTTGACGAGTTTCTTGAAAGTGGGCTTGGCTTCTTCGTATTCTCCCTTCTCGTACAAGGCTTTGGCTTCTGCCAGGCTTTGTGCGGAAATTGTTATGCTCAAAAGGCCGAATAGAAAGAAAAGGATATATTTTTTATTCATATTGATACATGCTGATTGTTCAGAAGGTCAAAAATACAAATTTATCGTGAATAAAGCTGGTTTCCGTAATTCTATTTTGTTAATTCTTCTTTAAATCGTTCTTTTGCCTTACTTTTGCAACCGGAAGAGCTATAATTCATAACTTATAACTCATAACTCGTATCAATGGCACGATTTACTGAAGAAGAAAAGATGTTGCGCCGCATAGACAAGCGGTTTAGCAAAGGTGTGGTGGAATATGGGCTGATAGAGGACGGCGATAAGATTCTTATCGGGCTTTCGGGAGGCAAGGACTCTTTGGCGCTGGTGGAATTGTTGGCACGGCGTGCCCGTGTCTATAAACCCCGTTTTTCCGTTGTCGCCGTACATGTAGTGATGAAGAATATACCTTATCAAAGCGATGTGGACTATCTGAGGGAGTACGTAGAGTCGTGGGGAGTGCCTTTTGTTCTCTTTGAAACGGAGTTTGATGCCACGACAGATACCCGCAAGTCTCCTTGTTTTCTTTGCTCTTGGAATAGGCGGAAGGCATTATTTACCGTAGCCAAGGAGCAGGGATGCAATAAAATCGCGTTAGGCCATCACATGGATGATATTCTGGAGACCTTGCTGATGAATATCACCTATCAGGGAGCGTTCAGCTCTATGCCCCCCCGGCTGGTAATGAAGAAGTTTGATATGACGATTATCCGTCCGATGTGTCTGGTACATGAGGCGGATTTGATGGAGTTGGCGCAAGTGAGGGGGTATCGTAAGCAGGTGAAGAATTGTCCGTATGAGTCACAATCCAGCCGTAGTGCAATGAAAGGCATTCTGAAACAATTGGAGGAAATGAATCCTGAGGCACGCTATAGTCTATGGGGGAGTATGACGAATGTGCAAGAGGAATTGCTGCCTGCAATCATTAATCATTAATCACTAATCATTAATCACTATATGAAAGCATTTTATACCATTTTGCTATTGATTGTATCTAATATTTTCATGACGTTTGCCTGGTATGGGCATCTGAAGCTACAAGAGACAAAAGTCATCTCCAACTGGCCGTTGTATGCCGTGGTGCTGTTTTCCTGGGTAATAGCTTTGGCAGAGTATTCTTGCCAGGTTCCGGCCAATCGGATAGGCTTTTTAGGCAATGGAGGCCCGTTCTCATTGATGCAACTCAAAGTGATTCAGGAAGTAATCACTTTGATTATCTTTACGGTGTTCACAACGGTTCTTTTCAAGGGGGAAACGCTGCATTGGAATCATTTTGCCGCTTTTGTATGTCTGGTACTGGCGGTATATTTTGTATTTTATAAATGATGGGTTAATCGCATTTGCACATTATTTCATATACTTCTCCATTCCTTTTGTTAAGAACGTTTGAAGCTTTCCTTCTTCATCCGTATAAATGAAACAGGCGTCGATATCCGGATGTGCATCCGCCACGCGTTCTGCTTCTTCCAGCCCCATCACCATGAATGCCGTGGCATAGGCGTCTGCACTCATGCAATCTTTGGCAATGACGGTGGCTGACAAGATGCTGTGCTGTACCGGATAGCCGGTACGCGGGTCGATGGTATGCGCATATTTCTTTCCGTCTTTATAGTAGTAGTTGCGATAATTGCCCGATGTAGCCATGCCTAAATCCGTGACTAGCAGCACTGCTTGCAGTTCCTGGTTCACTGCCAGTGAGTCGTCTATCGGCTTGTTCAAACCGATGCGCCAAGGTCCATTTTGAGGGTTTTGCCCGTGAACAACCACTTCTCCGCCTATATCGACCATAAAGTTGCGGATACCCTTCTTCTTCAGAAGTTGGGCTATGACATCTACTGCATATCCTTTTGCCACAGCGCTGCACGAGAGCATTATACGCGAGTCTGTTTTCACCACTTTCCCTTCATCGGACAATTTTACTTTTTCGTATCCTGTCATCTCCAGCAGGCTGTCTATCATGGCAGAGTCGGGGAAGTTACCCTTCTTGAACCCAAATCCCCAGGCATTGGCAAGAGGGGCAACGGTGATATCGAAGGCACCATCGGTCTCCCGGGAGATTTCCATGCTACGTCGGAAGACGTTGGTAAAGAATGTGTCGGGCACAATGTCCTCGTTGCGGTTGATGCGCGTAATGGTCGCCGTGTCATTGAAAGGGGACAAGGAACCGTCGAAACGTTTGAGTTCCGCTTCTATCTCCGCCTTCAGATTTTGGTCACATTGATAAGTCACTTTATATACCGTACCGAATATCAGTCCGTTATCCGTCTGATAAGGAGTGACTTGGTTGTGGCGGGCAAGTATCCAGATGGTTCCCAGTACCAGTAGGGCAATCCATAAAAAATTCCGTTGTACTTTCTTTTCCATATCCTATCTGAGTTTTTACTTTTTAATTAAAAGAAGAGATGCTCTACCAATATCTTGGTACCGATGATGACGAGGATAATCCCTCCCCAAAGTTCGGCGCGCAGTCTGCGGGCTATGCCACATCCGAAACGGATGCCGAACATCAGGCCGACCATCGACAAGGCGAATGATACAAAACCGATAATGCCGATGGGGGAAAGAATAGCCGAGAATTGCTTGATACCGAGGAATGCAAACGAAACACCTACCGCCAATGCATCGATGCTGGTTGCCACGGCCAGAGCGAGCACCACCTTCAGGCTGGTAGGGTCATACTCGTGCTTGCAATCTTCGTCCTTGAAGGATTCCATTATCATGCGTCCGCCCAGGAAGGCAAGGATACCGAATGCAATCCAATGGTCAATACTTTCTATCAGGTGGCTGAAAAAACTGGCGCCTATCCATCCCAGCAGAGGCATCAAAGCCTGGAAAAAGCCGAAGCTGATGGCCATCACCAGCATAGGGCGCAGCCGGGCGCGTTTCAATATAATTCCGCTGGCTATAGAAACGGCGAAACAATCCATCGCAAGTCCTACGGCCAGTAGCCAAATCTCTAACCCTGTCATAAGTCGCTTAAAGAGGTAGTTTATAAGTTATCGTATAGGTTACTCCCATCGTGTTGGAGCCATATTTCCCGAAACCGGGCACATACCACGGGTCACCGTATTCATCGGCCGAGGCAGACAATTTGAACTTGAAGCGTAGTGACCAGCCCATGTACAATGCCTTCCAGACGTGCGCCCGGATACCGACACAAAATTCCGCCCATTGCATGGAGCCTTTCATTCCTTTATGGTTATAGGGCAGGCTGCCTCCCCATATCTCGTCGTCCAGATTCGGATTGCCTACGATGCCACCGTATATCGGGTCGTCCAGTCCCAAGGCGTCTACATCGTACTTGAAGCTGCTTACACCGTAACGCAAGCCTACGAGTAGCATGTGTCCGTGCTGCTTCTTGTATAGCGTGTTATAGTCCATTCCTATGCGGAAGTAGGGGGCGTTGCTTTTGTAGTGTATGCCTTTGTCACTCCAGGTGTCCGTGGAGCCATATCCCAGTTCGGCAATAGGGAAGAAGCGGTTCTTGAGGTTTACATCCACGGCCACTTCGGAACTCAGGAAATCTCCTCCAAATACGGAACTTCCGATTCCCCACAAGTCCAAGCCGACGGACATGCCGTTGTATAACGGATAGTGCACTTCTTCTTTCGCGTCCTTCTTCTCCTTCTTGGGAGGTGCTCCCTGGGGGGGGACGGTAGGATTCCCGTTCTGCGCCCGTAGGGGGAGGAACATCAGCAGGCAGAGTGCCAGACTAATAGAATAACTTAAGATTTTCCTTTCCATAGATGCCTGCTTCATTGTCTTTGATGTATATCGAGTCCAGAGAGATGCGGGTGCACGTTACGCTTGTGATGGCCTGCTTCATCTGATAGCCGCAATCCATCGATAGGAAATAGGGGGTGTTGGTGTGGCGTATCACCATCGTGTCACTCTTGGTCCGGCTATACTTGAATATCAGCTTGGTGGAATCCTCCGTATAGCGCAGTGGCAGGGAGATGTCGTGTACCTTCTTCTGGTTGTTGATGATGATGGAGTCGGTGCCGTATGCTGTGACGGTGAGCGAGTCGAGCGTGTCGTTCTCCACGTATTGGGTTTCGGGGTCTACTCTATAAAGAATGCAATTCACCATGGGGCGTGCCGTCATGGAGCAATCTGCCTCCTCCGAGCAGGAGATAGCTATGCTTATTATCGGGCAAAGGATAGCTCCGAGTATGACAAGTCTGACTAATTTTTTCATCGTTAAATGGTTTTCTCTATTTGATATTTGTTTCGTTCCGGGGCATTACGTGAAATCAGCTCTCCGAGGAATCCTGCCACGAACAGTTGTGTGCCGATAATCATGGAGGTCAACGAGAGGTAGAAGTAGGGAGAGTCCGTCACAAGGCGGTAGGGCATGCCATGGTGCATGTAGTACAACTTGCTGACACCCACTATGACCACGGCTATGAAGCCGAAGATGAACATCAGCGAACCCAGCAATCCGAAAAAGTGCATGGGCTTGATGCCGAACCGGGAAAGGAACCAAAGGGAAAGCAAGTCCAGATACCCGTTTACAAAACGGTTCAGCCCGAACTTGGTCTTTCCGTATTTGCGTGCCTGATGGTGCACCACTTTCTCGCCGATTTTCTTGAAGCCGGCGTTCTTGGCCAGGTAAGGGATGTAGCGGTGCATTTCGCCGTATACTTCTATATTCTTGACCACCTCTTTGCGATACGCCTTCAGTCCGCAATTAAAGTCGTGCAGGTTTTTGATGCCCGATACTTTGCGGGCGGTGGCATTGAACAATTTGGTGGGGAGGGTCTTCGACAACGGGTCGTAACGTTTCTGCTTCCAGCCCGATACGAGGTCATAGCCGTCTTGGGTAATCATGCGGTAGAGTTCGGGTATTTCGTCGGGGCTGTCCTGCAGGTCGGCGTCCATGGTTATCACGACGTCGCCTTGTGCTTGTTCGAAACCACAGAACAATGCCGGCGACTTCCCGTAGTTGCGGCGGAACTTAATGCCCCGTACCTTGTCCGGAGCTTGTGCCTGCAATTGTTCGATTACCTGCCAGGAACGGTCGGTACTTCCGTCGTTCACGAAAATCACTTCGTATGAAAAACCGTTGGCATTCATCACCCGCTCAATCCATGCGAACAGTTCGGGGAGTGATTCTTCTTCATTATATAGTGGTACGACAACTGAAATATCCATTGATGTATGATTTTTCTATTTTACAATTGAAATAACATTTCTTTTTGCTGTTCCGTCACTCTGCCGGAGCGTCGTCTTTCTTGCGTCTCATCACGAACAAGGCGGTGGGGAAAGCCAGTATCGAACCCCAAAACACATTGGACGATATCATCTGTAGCGTAATGTCGATAGGGCTGAGTAGTCGGGCTGTCTCCAGAGCTTCCTGATAGGTGGCGATGTACGAATCCATTCCCGGCATGTTGCTTTGGGCAAGCGTGTCTACCATCGTTTCGCACGTGTTTATCACATATCCGTGGTCTATGAACCTGAAGTAGATGTAGTGTGCCACGGCGGCAAGCAGCGCGGCAAACATATACATGAAAACGGTGAATACCCATGCATGCAGGAAGCTGATGCCGCCTCCGCATACCTGATTACGATACATCCGTGCATAATAATATCCCATAAAAGGTACGCATAGCGTGAGTCCCATGAAAAGGAAAAGTAAAAAAGGAACCGACAGCCCCACAGGAAAGAGTATGAACTTCAATATCCAGAAACCTCCCATATAGGTACCGAACAGCATTGCGTATCGTTGCATGTAACCTCTATTTTCTGCCATCTTTCTTAGAAATAATATGCAAAGGTACAAATATAGTTGGATTCAAGGGCAAGCCGATGTGCAGATTTTAATTTTTAATTCTTTAATTTTTCATTATTAATTAAAAAAGAAAAGGTGATACATTTCGTATCACCTTTTCTTTTTCTGAGCCTCTTGTCGGATTCGAACCAACGACCCCGAGATTACAAATCACGTGCTCTGGCCAACTGAGCTAAAGAGGCGGGTGGGTAAGCTTGCTATATCGCGCCGCTACAACCAACTACCTTTGCTGCGATCAAGCCCTGGAGGATTCGAAGGGAGCTGGCCGTATAGGACTTACCCGTTTTCGTTTTGCGGTTGCAAAGGTAGACATTATTTTGGAATCTGCAATAGCTTGCGGCGGTTTTTTTATTTGTTTTTTTAGATTCTCTATTCTATCCCTCTTCATGGCCTTCTTATATAGACACTTTGGAGGGGAGGTACGGATTCTTTCCGGCATTACGATGGACAAATATTCCTTTTACTAGAAAGTATTCGTCCGACATATGTAACCTTATCGTCCGACGGCTGTTGAATTATCGTCCGACAGCTGTCGGACGATAATTCAACAGCCGTCGGACGAATACTTCTTAGTATACCGGAATCTAAAGTATAGTGATGCAAAAGATTGCCATTTGAGAAGAAAATAATAATCGGGGACGAAAAAACAGATAGGCTATTGTGCGCTACCTTGAAAATAAGCATTATTTTTGTGCAACTAACTATATAGTCATTATACGCATGAACAAACACATATTGTCATTTTATCTTTTTTTCTGCCTTTTTCTTTTTCCCCCTTTGGTCGAAGCAATTGCCGGCTGGAATAGCTTTATCGTCAATTTTGATAAAAGTGTTTATGGCAAGGGGACCCAGACTTGGCAGATAGCACCCTATGATGACAAGTGGGTATATTTCGCCAACAAAAACGGTATGGTGCAATTTGATGGCAATGTCTGGAATGTGTTTCCATTGAACAATGCTTCCGATGTGCGTTCCGTTCTGGCTTCTGCCACCCAAAAAAGAATTTATGTGGGGGGCATCAATGAATTCGGCTATTATGAACCGGATACGGACGGTTCTTTGGCCTATCATTGCATGTCCGATACTTTGGAGAGTTCCGTTCGTTTTCTTGGAAATGTGTGGGGCATCCATGAGACAGACAATATCTTGTATTTCCAAGGGGACGGGTGCGTGGTGAAGTACCTGAACGGCAAATATACCGCCATTGAAATGAATGCCAAGATAGACTGTTCCAATATGGTCAATGGTATTCTTTACATCGGTACGGACAGAGGCGTATGGCTTTTGGTTGGAAACACTTTTTTCCCTCTTCAGGGTGCCGATGCGTTGGCTTCCAAGCGTATTCGTGGCATTATACCTTATAAGAAAGGTGTTCTGGTGGTGACTGCATACAACGGACTTTACTATTGTGACGGGCGTACGATGGAACCGTTTGTCACCGGTGCCGAAGAGTTTATGCGTGAGAATGAAGTCTTTTGCGTAGCCAAAAAGGATGATAAGATTGCCTTGGGAACCATTCATAAAGGATTGGTACTGGTGGATTGCAGCACCATGCAACTGAAATATTTCAATGAGAACAACGGCTTGCGTAACAATACGGTGCTTTCTGTCTCCTTCGATACGACCGGAAACCTCTGGGCCGGTCTGGATAGCGGCATTGACTACGTCTGTCTGAGTTCTCCTTTTACGAATCTCTATTCCTATCCTTATTCTTACGGCACGGGATATACGGCGGCGGTAGAAGGCGGCTATCTTTATTTAGGCACCAATCGGGGGCTGTATTACACTTCTTATCCGGTACAGATGAACGGCGATTTGCCGGATATCCGTCCGATGCCCCAATCCAGCGGACAGGTCTGGAACCTTTGCCGTATAGGTGATGAACTCTTCTGTCTGCACGACCGTGGTATTTTCCTTATCAATGGTACTTCCGTAAAACGTGTGACGGACATTACCGGCGTCTGGTGTTGCCAGCTTGTGGCAGGACGTACGGACCTTATGTATGTCGGGGTATATAACGGTATTTATTTGGTTGGGAAAAAGAATGGAGAATGGCAGGTGGTTGGCAAGATTGAGGGTATGAACGATTCTTGCCGTCTTTTTGAGCAGGAAAGCGATAAGGTGATTTGGGTGTACAATACAGATCATGTTACCCGTGTGGATTTGGATAATGATTTGACAAAAGCTGTCCGTATAAAGGAATATAGCGCGAAGGATGGTTTTCCGGTAGGACGTGATATGTATATAGCGAAGATAGAAGACCGGGTGTATTTTGCCACTCCCCGGGGAATCTATAAGCATAATCCTCATAAAGATGTCATGGAGCCTTGTCCGGATATGAACAACCTTTTGAATGGCACCACGGCCTATTCGCGTATCTTGGAGTATCACGATAAGTTGATAAGTTTGAGCCCTCACGAAATCTGTATTGCCAATCTGGGTACCTATAAGCGGGGGGCGAATACAAGCATTAATCCCATCCAGCAATCGCTGATTGAACTGGTACCCAGTTTTGAAACGATTATTCCTCTTTCAGATTCGCTGATGGTGGTTCCTAATGAAGGAGGTTTCGCTTTGTTCAGTATCCCGGCCGTAAGGGAGCGTCAGGATCGTAGCCATTCCTTATATATAAGGAACATGTATCTGTCCTATCCCAAGGATTCATTGGTATATACCGCAAACTTTTTAGGAGAGAAGCCGGTTCCGGTGATAGCTTATTCCATGAATTCCGTTCGTTTTGACTATGCCCTTTCTCTCTTTGCGGTAGGAGATGATGTCCGTTTTCAATATCGTCTGAATAAGGGGAGCTGGTCCGATTTTACAACGGTACGCACCAAGGAGTATAGTAATCTGTCGGAAGGTGAATATACGTTTGAAGTTAAGGCGGTCTTTCCTGACGGTACGACATCATCGGATACAATTGCTTTCCGTATACTTCCGCCGTGGTATCGTAGTGCTGCTGCATACGTTTGTTATATCATCTTGGCTTTGCTTGCCTTATGGTATGTCTATCGTTGGGATGATGTCCGTGTGAAACGGAAGAAACAGCAGGCGGTAATCGAGAAAGATAAAGAGTTGCACGATATGGAAAGGGAGTACGAAGAGGAGAAAGCCCGTCAGGAAAAGCAGATTATGCAGCTGGAGAAAGAAAAATTGGAATACGATTTGCAACATAAGAGTCAGGAAATGGCCAATCTGATGATAAACTTTGTCCGTAAGAATGAAATGCTGACTGAAATCAAGTCAGAGATACTTAAAGTATCCGCCTTGCTGAAGGGTGAGGGGGCTCGGGAAGGAAAACAGCAACTCATACTTATTAATAATAAAATAGACGGTAATATACAGAGTGATGAGGTTTTGAAGCGTATTGAAGACCAGTTCGATTTGATACATAACAATTTTATGAAACGTCTTCATGCCAAGCATCCTGAACTTTCCCACAACGAACGCATGATGTGCGCTTATCTAAAGATGAATCTTTCCACGAAAGAAATAGCACCTCTGCTGAACATTTCGGTTCGTGGAGTTGAAACAATCCGTTATCGTCTTCGTAAGAAGTTCGCTTTAGAGAGAGAGGATAGTTTGACGGATTATTTAAGCAATAAACTGTAGCCTTTAGATATTAACTTCCTTTAAAAGAAGGAAGAGTATGAAAGGGAGGAATGTTAAATTTCTCCCTTTTGTGTTATATAACATGTTGTGACGTAATACTTAAAAGTATATATTAATTATTGATTATTAGTAAGTTATTTGCTGATGACGTATTGATAACGTATTTGAATTTCAGATTTGACGTATTTAAGAATGATTGTTTTTTATTTGTTTTATTGCATTTTACTCTATGTTTGCACTGTTCGATTGAGAACAAAACCGAGAAACGTTAATCTTAATTTAGTAAAACTTATGAAAAAGTTATTATCAGTTTTATTTCTGTTAAGCTTTACCTTGGCTTCTGTATATGCCCAAAATATACAGGTAAAAGGTACAGTGGTAAGCGGTTCGGATAATGAACCGTTGCCTGGAGTAAATGTGGTAGTTAAAGGAACTACCAATGGTGGAATTACTGATTTGGACGGTAATTTTACATTGTCGGTTCCTGCCGACGCAACACTTTCTATTACCTATATTGGTTTTAAGTCGCAAGAAGTAGCGGTAAATGGAAAAAATTCCTTGAAAATAGTTCTTCAGGAAGATTCAGAAACGCTGGACGAAGTAGTAGTGGTGGGGTATGGTGTTCAGAAAAAAAGTGTGGTAACAGCATCTATTGCCAAAGTTAGTAGTGAGGATTTGGAAAACAAATCTCCGGTGCGTATGGATAATGCATTGAAAGGTTTGGCTGCAGGTGTGGATGTAACTTCAGCTTCTGGTCAGCCGGGTGATTCTCCTCGTGTACGTGTACGTGGTATTGGTACTATCAACAATAGTGATCCGCTCTACATTGTAGACGGTATGCCTATTGGGGGTGGTCTTGATTTTGTAAATCCTAATGATATCGAGTCTATCGAAGTGTTGAAAGATGCTGCTTCTGGTGCTATCTATGGTGCGCGTGCTGCTAATGGCGTTATTCTAGTAACTACCAAAAAAGGTAAGATGGGTAAGGCACAAATTAATTACAATTTTTCTTATGGCTGGCAGAGTGCATGGAAGAGACGTGATGTGACTAGTGCGACAGACTATGCTATCCTTCAGAATGAAGCCAATGTGAATGGTGGTCAGGCTCCAATTTATGCAGATCCTTATAATTTGATTGATGCTAATGGAAATTCTATCAAAGGATTTGGCACTGATTGGCAAGATCTTGTTTTCTATGACAATGCTCCGGTAGTGAATCATGATGTGACAGTTAGTGGTGCATCGGAAAAAGTAAATTATTATTTGTCTTTGGGGTATTATTCACAAGATGGTATTGTTGGTGGTAATCACGGACATTCTAATTATGACCGTTTGACTATTCGTTCCAATACTCAATATAATCTAATTGATGCATCTAAAGAACGCGGTTTCCTTAATAAATTGGATTTAGGTGTAAATTTGGCTTATATGCGTACGCATTCAACAGGTGTTGGTACTAACTCTGAATTCGGTTCAATTTTGGGATCGGCTCTTTATCTGTCTCCTATTTTGACCCCTACATTGACTGGTGATGCAGCTGAAAAGATGATTGAAACTTATAAAGATTTTGATTTGCCTCGTGATGCAAATGGTGATCCTTATACAGTACCTGGCTATGGAGGAGCTTATCAGGAAATGAATAATCCGCTGGCTATGATGACATTGACTCCTACAAAGAATTGGTCGCATAAGTTTGTTCCAAAGTTTTCTATTGATCTTCAATTGTGGGATAATTTGAAGTATCACTTCAATTATAGTGCTGATATGGGATTTTGGGGTAATGAAGGGGCTACTAAGAGCAAGTATTATCTCTCAGCTAATAATAAGGCAACACATACTAATGCATCTTCATTCAAGGCACAGAATGTGACATGGCAGATTGAAAACACATTAACTTATGACAAAACTATCGGCAAACATACATTTGGTGTTGTATTAGGACAGTCTGCTCTTAAATATAAGGGAGATCAACTTGGTGGTAACCGTTGGAATCTGGTGAATCCTAATAAACCTTCTATTGATTATGCTACAGGGAATGTTGAATATACAAAGGATGCAGATGGTAATATTACTGGTGCTACAGTTCAGTATGGCGTTTATGGAGGTCCTTATACAGAACATAGAATGTCGTCTATGTTTGCTCGTTTGAGTTATAACTATAATGAACGCTATATGATTCAGGCTACAATCCGTCGTGATGGTTCAAGTCGTTTTGGTATTAATAATAAATATGGTACGTTCCCTTCAGTATCTGTGGGATGGAATGTGACAAATGAAGAGTTTATGGCTGATACGCGAGAATGGTTGTCTAACTTAAAGGTTCGTGCCAGTTGGGGTAAGAATGGTAATGATAACATAGCCGAATTTGGTTATACTTCATTGACGGCCATGGGTAACAATGTCCTTTTGGGTAAAGATGCCATCAAATGGAACGGTTCTAAAGCACAACGTTTGGCAAATCCTGATTTGAAATGGGAAGAGAGTGAGCAAACTGACTTAGGTATTGATTTGGGATTCTTTAATAATGCTTTAACATTCAGTGCTGACTATTACATAAAGAAAACCAATGGCATGATTATTACGATGCCTATCCCGAGTTATGTAGGTGAAACTAAACCTCTTGGTAACGTAGGTGATATGGAAAATAGTGGTTTTGAGTTTGAACTTGGCTATAAATGGAATATTGCTGATGCTAAATTTGCAGTAAAGGGAAATGCTACTTATCTTAAAAATGAATTGAAGAACTTGGGAAATGATACTGGCTATATGGATTTAGATGGTATTCAAGGATTCTCTGGTGGTGGTACACGCGGTTCTAACGGACAACCTTTCCCCTATTTCTATGGTTACAAGACTGACGGTGTTTTCCAGAATATGGATGAAGTTCGTGCTTATGTCAATAAAGATGGTAAAATGATTATGCCGGATGCGGTTCCTGGTGATACACGTTTTGTGGATGTAAATGGTGATGGTAGCATCTCGGCAGATGACCGTACTAACATTGGTAATGGTACTCCGGATTGGACTTATGGTTTGAATCTTAATGCTGATTGGAAAGGCTTTGATTTTAATATTTTCTTCCAAGGTGTAGCTGGTGCTGATGTGTTTGATGGCACTTATCGTACAGATGTTGCTTCTGGTAACTATCCTTCTTGGATGTTGGGACGTTGGACTGGTGAAGGTACTTCTAATAAGTATCCTCGTCTGGCTGTCGGTAATGCAACGAACTGGATGGTATCTGATCTTTATGTTTGTGATGGTTCATATCTTCGTCTTAAGAATATTACTTTGGGATATACATTGCCTAAGACTCTTACTCGCAAACTTACTATTGAACGTCTGCGTGTGTATGTGCAAGCTGAAAATCTTGTGACTTGGACCAAATATTGGGGATTTGATCCTGAAATTTCTTCAGGTGCAACTTCTCTTGGTGTTGACCGTGGTATTTATCCGCAGGCTCGCACATATACAGTAGGTGTAAATGTTTCTTTCTAATCTAAAAATAAGAACTATATGAAAACAAATAAAATATTAGCAATAGGCTTACTTGCTGCCGCTACAGTGTTGACTACCGGTTGCAGTGACAGTTTTCTTGAGGTGGAAAATCCGACAGGTGAACCATTGGAAGATTATTATACTACGGATGAGCATATTCAGGAAGCTCTGATTGCCGCCTATGACCCTCTCCATTGGCCAGATTGGGGATTGGGACAGTACAATGCCTTGAATATTGACGGTGAAATTATGGGCGATAATTTTTGGGTAGGTGGTGCAACCAAGACCGATATGCAGAATTGGCATATGTTATTTAATTATGAAGCTAATGAAAATAATACACTTGGCTCTCTTTGGACTGTGGATTATTCTGGCATCAAACGTTGTAATGACTTACTGAAATATCTTGATTGGGGTACTGATGTTACTGAGGCCAATCGTAAACTCTATGAGATGCAAGCCCGTTTACTACGTGTTTTCTATTATAATATGTTGTGGCATTATTTTGGTAATGTACCTTTCTATTTGGAGAATCTTTCCGAACCTCCTTATACGGCTCCGCAATATACTGCCGATCAGGTTTATGCTGAGTTGATCGCAGAACTTGAAGCTGTAATTGACTCTAAGGTGTTACCTTTGAAATATTATAAAACAATCAAAGAAGGTAAAGAAGTTGACGACGAAGGTCAGTTGGGACGTGTCACTCAAGCTATGGCTTATATGGTATATGCTGAAATGGTAATGTATCAGAATGATGAAAGTCGTTTCTCAAAAGCTTTAGGTTATATGAAGGAGCTTATTGATAGTCCTAGCTTTAGATTGAATCCTAGTTTTGCCAACATCTGGGAAACGGAAGGTGAATGGTGTGACGAATCTATCTGGGAAATTAATTATGAGCAAACTAATAACGAACGTGGCTGGGGAAGTCCGTTAGCTGTTGGTGGTACAGTGCTTCCTACTCTGATTTCTCCTAACTCTTTCCCAGGTGATGATGGTTGGTCAAAGGGTAATGATGGCTGGGGATTTATGCCCATGCGTCTTGAAACTTATCAAATGTTTAGTGAACAAGACAAACGTCGTGATGCAACTTGCTGGGTGATTGCCGAAGATGTAGAATATACGAAACGTTATCAAGATACTCATATTTGGTTACAAAAATATCGTCCGTATGATAAGAACTTCAAGCAGTCTTCCGGTGACCAGAATTTGAACTATAATAACAATTATCGTTATTATCGTTATGCTGAGACATTACTAAATGCTGCAGAACTTTCTCTTCGTACAGGTGGAAGTGGTACAGGTGAGGCTAAGACATGGTTGAACGAAGTTCGCACCCGTGCCGGTTTGGCTGGACTTGCAAACGTTACGGTTGACGATGTACTTACAGAACGTCGTTTGGAATTTGTAGGTGAAGGCAAGCGTTATTTTGATTTGGTACGTGCTGAAGGAATCAGTGGAGCATCAGCCAGCAATAAGGCTACTACTGCACTGGTCCCCGATGAATATGGTTACCGTACTAATTCTTGGACTGCCAAGAAGAAATACATTCCTATTGCACAAGGAGAGTTGGATTCCGATCCGGCTTTGGTTCAGAATGCTTATAAATAGTTTACCATAACTCCATTAATAAATAATTGATATGAAAAATATATTTAAATATATGGCAGGCGTGTTGGTTGCTGGTTTTGCAATGACTTCATGTTCGCCTGAAGATTTTACGGGAGCCAATGGCAATATCCCACAAGCATCGGATTATACTGATAACTTTAAAGTTACTGTAGATCAGACAACCAATTATGCAAACTTTGAATTTACTTCTGCTCCTGGAGTGTCTCCTATTTGGATAATTGACGGCGCTTATCAAGCCTCATATGGTTTTTCCAAATATTATCGTAAAAAAGGTTCATATACAGTAGAATGTAAAGTAAAGAACGCAAATGGCATTAGTGATGGTTCGATAACCAAAACCTTTGAAATAGAGAAGACTATTATGAACGGTTTTGGTGGTTTTGTGGAAGATAGTGAATTTAACATGTTTAAGGGAGTAACTTTCAATGTGGCATCTTTCTACTATGCTCCAGGATGGGGGCAGATTGCAGATCCAAAATATACTTATCAGAATGGTGCATTTGTTGTTTCCTTACCGGAAGCTACTACCGATCAGTGGCAAGCTCAGATGCATGTGGAATTGGATAAGGTAATTGCTTTGTCAGTGGATAAAACCTATGATTTTTCGGTGATAATCACTTCTACTACCAAACATCCGGGCGTGACGGTTAAAGTACAGCAGAAAGGTGATGACAATACGTTTATCAATATGCAGCGTGTGGCTTTAGATGCTAATGAGCCTAAGTGTATATGGTTCAGTAACGTACCCGGTGTGAATATTACCGATTTGAAGTTTGCACTTGATTTTGGTGGTAATGAAGCTAATACGGATATTACTTTGGAAAGCTTTGTCTTGAAAGACCATGCTAATGATGACGGTACGGAAATTCCTGAAGTACAAGAGCCTGAACCTTCTTGGGTGAAGGTGGATAGTGAAGACAATCTTTGGAACGGGGCAACCTTTACCAATACTTTCTTCTATGCAAACCCGGATTGGAGTGCTAGACCTAATCCAGATTTAGTGGTGGATGGAAATGCTTATACACTCACTTTCCCTGATGCTACTGAAGCACAATGGCAGAACCAGTTCTCGTTTGTTACAGATTTGTCAGCCGATACAGAAACTGCCTATGATTTCTGTGTCACTCTAAATCCTAGTACTGATTTGAAGGGGGTAACAGTAAAACTGGTTCAGACTGATGAACCTGATGTCAAACATGATGATAACTTCTTCTTTGCAGAACAGACGGATTTGTTGGGTAATGAAGATAATAAATTTTGGGTTGCAAATAAAAAGGCGCCTAAAGATATGCATGCTATATCTTTAGTCTTGGATTTTGGTGGAAATCCTGCTGACACAAAAGTGACTATTAAAGATATTATTTTCCAGACTCATAGAGATTGATGGCTAGTATTAGATAGAATATTGGTCTGCTAAAAGCAGTGAATAATAAAAAGGGGGAAGGATGTGGGTTATCTTGGCAATTGCTGGAGTTTCATCCTTTCCCTTTTTCTCTACTTATGTTGTAAAATATATATATATATGAAATACTATTGTCTATTATCTATTCTTTTGTTTTCGTTGATTGCTTGTGGCAGTAGCGATGACAAGGAACCGCAATCCGAGGATGTTACCATTAAATGTTCTCCTGAAAAGATAGAGGCTGTTGCACAAGCTAGCCAATATGTGGTGAATGTGGTTTGTTCTGGTAAAGAGTGGACAGCTTTTGCCTCTGATGATTGCAGTTCATGGGTCAAAGTAAATGTAATGGGTTCTTCTTCTAGCCAAGGCACAGCGACAGTTATAGTCAGTGCTCATACGGGTACTACTTCTCGTACTGGTACGGTGGTGGTTAAATCTGGTGCTACTCGTGTATCTATTCCTCTTACGCAAGCGGCTCCTTTATCAGTGTCACAGACTGAGTTGTATTCTAATTCTATAGGAGAATCTTTTGTCTTATCTGTTATTGCTTCTGGCGAATGGAATGTGAAATCCAATGATAGTTGGATTAGCGCAGAAAAAAATAGTGGGGAAATTGTTGTGACCACTTTAGCTAATGATGCAAAGATTTCCCGTACGGGTACAGTTGAGGTTGTGGCTGGTGCAGAGAAAGTAACGGTAACAGTTATTCAAGAATCGGCTGAAGATCTGGATATCAATACTCCTGAGGGGTATCGGTTGGTTTGGCATGATGAATTTAATGAGGGCACATCTCTTGGCAATGATTGGACACACGAGGTTCAAGGAGCAGGGTGGGTAAATAATGAACTTCAAAATTACGTCAATGGTTCTGCTGACGGAAAGCGTGTGACAGAACTTGTGGACGGTAAGTTGAATATTAATTGTTTCAAAGGCTCCGATGGTAAAATTTACTCTGGTCGTGTGTATGCTAAAGTGAATACTGGTTGGGAATATGGCTATTTTGAAGCACGTATCATGTTGCCTGAAGGCAAGGGGACGTGGCCGGCTTTTTGGATGATGCCAGTTGGTAATGACTGGAATACTAACCCATGGCCCATGTGTGGTGAAATAGACATTATGGAGGAAGTGGGAGTCGTACCCAACGAAGTCTCTTCGTCTATCCATACGCAAGATTATAATCATACTATAGGTACGCAGAAAACACATGCCATGACTATAGAACAGGCAGAAGGAGAATTTCATCTCTATGCTTTAGAGTGGACAGAAGATGCCATCACTACATACGTGGATGGCAAGGTACAGTTGGCTGTTACCAAGCAACAATTGGGAGCTGGTCATAATCAATGGCCTTTCCATTATGCTTTCTATCCCATTCTGAATCTGGCTTGGGGCGGTGATTGGGGTGGAATGAACGGTGTGGATGAGTCTGCTCTTCCTGTAACGATGAAGGTGGACTATGTACGCGTGTTTCAGAAAAAATAGAGCCTTCATATTTAAATTTTATTTAAATATGAAGGCTGAATGTTTTTTATTTATAACATAAATACCTTATGCTTTAGGACAATTGATAATGAAAAAAGAAAAAATATTTATTTTTATCTGTTTAGTTTTGTTGTCTGCCTGTTCTCCTTCTTCTCTAGACGGTATTGTAATAGAGAAAGCGGCAGACGGTTATAAACTTTCCATTGACGGAAGAGAAACCTATATTAAAGGCGTAGGCGGCACATATCGGTTGGACATTGCCGCCCAGAGTGGTGCCAATGCCTTCAGAACCTGGGGAGGTAATGTGGAGGAGATAAAGAAAAACCTGGCATTGGCTTCGGAGCACAACATGTACGTAATGCAGGGAATAGGCATGACCAAAGACTCTATACGCTATTACGATGATGAATATAAGAACAAGATGCGCGAAGAAGTCCGCTTGTTGGCAGAAACGTTCAAGAATGATACGAGTTTGCTGGCTTGGGGTATTGGCAATGAAATTGAGTTGGGAAATGCTAATATAGCTGCCGCATGGAATTTTGTGGAAGAACTGGCACAGCTGATTAAGTCGATAGACAAGCGTCATCTGGTTTCGACAGTGATTTCCTACAATCCGTCGGCATTGGACTCTGTGGCAAAGTATGCTCCGTCTCTCGATTATGTGGGCATCAATGTATATGGTCCGATGGGAGAGGTGCAGGCTGTTGTTGACCGGTCGGACTACAAGGGTGCATTTATGATTACCGAGTGGGGACCGACCGGTTGGTGGGAAACAGCGTCAACCGAGTGGAAGGCACCCATAGAGCAGACCAGTGAAGAAAAACGGCAGGTATACGAAGAGCGTTATACGCAATATATTTCTGCCAATACCCGTTGCTTGGGCTCTTTTGTATTCTTGTGGGGACAAAAAGAAGAACGTACGCCTACTTGGTTCAGTATGTTTGTAGAGGATAAGGTGGATTCACTGCCATTGAAAGGAGAGAAAACTCCTATGGTGGAGGCCATGCAAAGAGTGTGGACCGGCAAGGAATTGGATGAAACGGCTCCGATAGTTCGGGGCATGACTATCGATGGTAAAAGTGCCATTGATAATGTCCGTATCAAAGCAGGTACTTTATTTAAGGCGGAGGTTTCCGTCACAGATAAGGAGAACGATTCTTTGGCTTATGTGTGGGAAGTACTGAAAGAGGCTACAGTCTTGGGTTTTGGAGGTTCTTATGAGCCACGTCCGGAAAGAATGGGTGACGTGGCCGTGTCAGACAAGAATGTGTATGAGACTATGATTAAAGTTCCCGGGGAATATCGTTTGTACGTATATGTACTTGATAATACGGGCTTTGTCTCAACAGCAAATATTCCATTTCAAGTAATAGATTAAAGATGAAAACAATGAAAATGCTCTCTGCTTGTTTATTGCTGCTTCCTTTTATATCTTGTACTCAAGTGCAGGATACAAAAAATGACGCAGTCATCGAGCAGAAAATAGAAACGCTGTTGTCCAGTATGACATTGGAGGAAAAGATAGGGCAGATGAACCAGATTTCTTCTTATGGCAACATAGAGGATATGAGCGGATTGATAAAGAAAGGTGAAGTCGGGTCTATCCTGAATGAAGTAGATCCGGTGCGTGTCAATGCCTTGCAGCGTGTGGCAATGGAGGAGTCCCGCTTGGGCATCCCCTTGCTGATGGCGCGTGATGTAATCCATGGTTTCAAGACCATATTCCCTATTCCCTTGGGACAAGCGGCATCTTTCAACCCGCAGGTGGCTAAGGATGGTGCACGGGTAGCGGCTGTGGAGGCTTCTGCCGTGGGTATCCGCTGGACATTTGCGCCGATGATAGATGTGGCTCGCGATCCCCGTTGGGGGCGTATGGCCGAAGGATGTGGCGAAGATACTTATTTGACTTCAGTGATGGGTGTTGCTATGGTTGAAGGTTTCCAGGGAGATTCGCTGAACAGTCCGACTTCCATAGCCGCATGTCCTAAACATTTTGTAGGTTATGGTGCTGCCGAGGGCGGGCGTGATTATAATTCCACTTTCATTCCGGAGCGTCGTTTGAGGGATGTATACCTTCCTCCTTTTGAAGCTGTGGCCAAGGCAGGGGCAGCCACTTTCATGACTTCGTTTAATGACAATGACGGAGCACCGTCTACCGGAAACACTTTTATTTTGAAAGATGTGCTTCGTGGTGAATGGGGATTTGATGGAATAGTAGTGTCAGACTGGGCTTCGGTAGCCGAAATGATGGCACATGGCTTTGCTGCCGATTCTAAAGAGGCAGCAATGAAGGCGGTGAATGCTGGTGTGGATATGGAGATGGTCAGCTATACGTTTGTCAAGGAATTGCCGGAATTGATAAAAGAAGGTAAGGTCAAGAAGTCTGCTATAGACGATGCCGTGCGGAATATTCTGCGTATCAAATTCCGGTTGGGACTGTTTGATAATCCTTATGTGGATGAGAAACGGATAGAGGAACTTTATGCTCCTTCTCATCTGGAGGCTGCCAAGCAAGCTGCTGTGGAATCGGCCATCTTGTTGAAGAACGAAAAGGAGACATTGCCTTTGCAATCTTCGGTAAAGACGGTTGCTGTGGTAGGTCCGATGGCAAATGCACCTTATGACCAATTGGGTACCTGGATATTTGATGGTGACAAGACAAAAACCGTGATACCGTTGAAGGCTATCAAGGAACTGGTGGGGGACAAAGTGCAGGTGATATACGAGCCGGGTCTGACTTATAGCCGTGACAAGAATATGGCAGGTGTTGCCAAAGCCGCTGCTGCCGCTGCACGTGCTGATGTTATTTTGGCGTTTGTAGGCGAAGAGGCTATTCTTTCTGGAGAGGCGCATTGCCTGGCCGACCTGAACCTGCAAGGTGCGCAAAGCGAACTGATTGCCGCTTTGGCGAAAACAGGAAAACCGGTGGTTACTGTCGTAATGGCAGGGCGTCCGTTGACCATAGGAAAGGAAGTCGAACTCTCGTCAGCTGTACTTTATTCGTTCCATCCCGGAACCATGGGAGGACCGGCATTGGCCGACTTGCTGTGGGGTAAGGCTGTGCCAAGTGGCAAGACTCCGGTGACTTTCCCGAAGATGGTAGGACAGATACCGGTTTATTATGCTCATAACAGTTCCGGACGTCCGGCTACGCGGAATGAGGTTTTGCTGAATGACATTCCGTTGGAAGCGGGGCAGACTTCGTTGGGATGTACTTCTTTCTATATGGATGCAGGTTTCGATCCGCTGTATCCTTTTGGCTACGGTCTGTCGTATACGACGTTCAAATATGATAATGTGAAACTCTCGTCAGCCAATCTGAAGAAGGAAGATGTGCTGACTGTGACTTTCGACCTTGAGAATACCGGAAAGTATGAAGGTACCGAGGTAGCCCAGCTTTACGTGCAGGACAAGTTTGCTTCGGTGACCCGTCCGGTGAAAGAGCTGAAACGCTTTGCTCGCGTCACATTGAAGCCGGGTGAGAAGAAAAATGTATCGTTTGAACTTCCGATAAGTGAACTTGCTTTCTGGAATATAGATATGGTGAAGACGGTGGAAGCCGGAGACTTTGCTCTTTGGGTGGCACCGGATAGCCAAAGTGGAGAAGAAGTTTTCTTTAAGGTAGTAGATTGATTGTTGATTTAAGGTTAAAAAGAGAAGGGGCGGACCGTGACGGTTCGCCCCTTCTGCTTTCTTCTTTATAAGCCCCGCCTTCCGGCAAATAACTCATCACTTATTACTTATTACTTATAACTTTCTTATATCCATACACCGCATTGCTTCCCAGTTCTTCTTCGATGCGAAGCAGTTGGTTGTACTTTGCCATACGGTCTGAGCGGCTCAGCGAACCGGTCTTGATTTGTCCGCTGTTGGTAGCTACGGCTATGTCTGCGATAGTCGCATCTTCCGTTTCACCGGAACGATGGGAAGTTACGGTAGTATATCCGTGGCGGTGTGCCATTTCGATGGCATTCAGTGTTTCGGTCAGCGAACCTATCTGGTTTACTTTAATCAATATGGAGTTGGCACAGCCTTTTTCGATGCCCATTGCAAGGAAGTCCACATTGGTGACGAACAAATCGTCTCCTACCAACTGGCAACGGTTGCCGATACGGTCGGTCAGTTTTTTCCAGCCGTCCCAGTCGTTCTCGCTCATGCCGTCTTCGATAGAGTCGATGGGATACTTGTTGATTAACTCTTCCAGATAGTCAATCTGTTCGTCGGCAGTACGTTTCTTGCCTTTTTCACCTTCGAATTTGGTATAATCGTAGATGCCATCATGGTAGAACTCGGAAGAAGCGCAGTCCATGGCAATCATTACATCTTTGCCCGGTTCGTATCCGGCAGCCTTGATGGCGGCAATGATGGAGTTCAAGGCATCTTCTGTACCCTCCAGATTAGGAGCAAAACCTCCTTCATCGCCTACTGCTGTGCTGAGGCCACGGTCTTTCAGGACTTTCTTCAGTGCGTGGAACACTTCGGCACCCATACGCAAACCTTCGCGGAAGGAAGTGGCACCTACGGGGCGTATCATGAATTCCTGGAAAGCAATGGGAGCGTCACTATGCGAACCGCCGTTGATGATGTTCATCATCGGTACAGGCATCACATAGGTATTTGTACCACCGATATATCGGTAGAGTGGGATGTCAAGGTAAGCGGCGGCAGCCTTGGCTACAGCAAGAGATACGCCGAGGATGGCATTGGCACCCAGATTGGCTTTCGTTTTGGTTCCGTCCAGTGCAAGCATGGCATGGTCGATACCCATCTGGTTGAGGGCGGACATACCGATGAGCTTGGGAGCAATGATATTATTGATATTGTCCACGGCTTTCAGGACACCTTTGCCTCCGTAACGTTTTTTGTCACCGTCACGCAGTTCCAATGCTTCGTGTTCTCCCGTGGATGCTCCTGACGGGACAGATGCACGGCCTATGAAGCCGGATTCCAAGGTTACGTCTACTTCTACAGTTGGGTTACCTCTTGAATCGAGGATTTCACGTCCGATAATCTTCTCTATTTTCATATTCAGTCAATTTTAATTATAAACTATCTTACTAACAAATGAAAACAAGGAATTGTTTTTCGTTTTTAATCCTTTATTGTAATGCCTAAAAGAGCAGTCAACTCCATGGCTTGGGAAGTATTGACGATGGCTCCCCGTATGTCGGGCAGGTTGAGGCGTATACCTCCTATGTGCGAGTCGCTCAAGTCGATTCCTCTTAGAGGGGTGTGTGAAAACTCGGATTCTACCAGCTCACAGTTTTCAAAGGCGATGGAGGCAAGTTTGCAGTTGTTGACGTCGCTGTTGCGCAAGTCACAAGAGGTGAAGCGGGCTTGATTGATTTTACTCATGGAAAGATTGAGGTATCTGGCATTGCAGTCCTTCATTGTCAGATGGTTCAATATTGTTTCCGGCAGATTGGTTCCCACCAGTTTGCAGGATATGAATTCCACTCTGAACAGAGAACTTTCGGCAAATGAGATGTTGGAAAGGTCGCAATGTTCAAAACGTACATCAGTGAAATGGCAGGATTTCAGTTTGCAGGCGCTGAATTGGATATGACTGAAAGTACAGTTGGTGATGCTTTTGTAGGAATACTCCATGTGTTCCTCTGTCCGTTTACCGAAGTGAAGGTCTCTGACAGTTTCTTCCGTATTCAGCCATTCTTCCAATGATTTGGAACTTTCACTTTGTCCCTCTAAGGTAGGAGGGATGATGCGTACGGGAGGCATGACAAAAGGCTTGCTGGGTTTCATAGGGGTGTTTGGGTTATATACAGCGTCCGAAGGCGCCGCCGGCGAAGGCTGCCAGGACTCCTAATGTGATACTTAATAAGGTATATAAGGCAAACATTCCGTAGAATTCTTGCTTTATCAGAATCAGTCCGTCATTGCTGAAAGTGGAGAAGGTGGTGAATCCTCCGCACAGACCGGTAGTCAGCAACAGCCGTACCTCAGTAGAAAGGTTGAAACGGGCGGATAAGGTATAGAATAGCCCGATGAGGAAACTTCCGAGGATATTGACTGTGAATGTAGCCCATGGGAAAGAGTAGGGGACTATGCGCTCGTGGAGCATCATCTGCACGCAGTAGCGCAGTACGCTGCCGGTACCGCCGCCAAGGAATATAGCTATCAGTAATCTAGTCATAGGTTTTCTGGGGTTGGTTTTGGCTGCAAAGGTAGTGAAGACAAAGGAATTTCAGTAAATCATAGCCCGAAATTTCATAAAGCGATTCTGTACTGGGGGAAGTAGTTATTGGTGGGATGTATATAATTTTGATATTTGATATGAGTGATTGCCAATCTTGGTTCCGGATAGTTCGTGATGGGGCAGAAGCGATTTACTAAATCTTGGAGGAAGATTTAGTAAATCGTTGCCGGAGATTTAGTAAAATGTCCGGGAGATTTTAGTAAACGAGTAGAAGGGGCTTTGGAAGGATGACTGGTTTGTCTGTATTTTTGGATACGGTAATAACTAGTGAAACTTGAGCCACTCTTGAAATTGAGGTCTTAACCGTTCAAATGCCATATTGTAGAGACCTCTCTAGAACCTTGTCTTGATAATCAGCGATTTATTTTCATTGGCTGTAGAGATTGTATCCATTCCTTCTCATTCTCTTCCTGCCTTTCTTTCTTCACTTGTAGAGAAGGGTTGTTCTTAATTTGTTGTTTTTTAGAGTTTTAACGAAATTGGTTGTAGATGTCATTTCCTTGTATTCCCGTCATTCACACCCTAACTTTGCAACATCGAATTCAAGAGAATGAAAGTTTATCGTTGAGGCCTCACGATGGATCTCCACTTCTTGAAAGAGAGGAAAAGGCTTCGGCCTATTTATTACATTATTATATTAACTTTCTAAAACATTAAAAATTATGGGACTTCAGTATGTAGTGGCAAAGAGAATCTTTGGTTTTGACAAGGACAAAAATGTAAAGTATGTAGCTAAATCCGTAGGAGCGGGTGAATTGGATTTTGATAAGTTGTGTGCCAAAGTGAGCCGTATTCTTGGTATTCACAGAAAGACGGTGGACTTAGTGGCTGCAGGACTGGTGGACATCATGTCGGAAGAAATAGACGATGGAAAGACTGTTCGTTTAGGTGATTTCGGATTGTTCCGCCCTTCTTTTGTAGGGAAGAGTGCTGATACGGAGGCTGGCGTTTCGGCCAGTAACATTGTCCGTAAACGTATTCTGTTTTTTCCGGGGAAAGCTTTTAGTCAAATGTTGGGCAATATGAGCGTCACCAAGATGGTGGTTCCCGATACGGACTATACGGATGGAAGTAGCAATGGTGGAGGGGATAACTCCAATCCTTCGGGAGGCAATGACGGGGACCAAGGTGAAAATCCTCTGGGATAATTCCAGTGCACGATTAAAGTTGTAAAAATATGGAGGGCGAAGTTTTCGTAGCGATACTTCTCCTTCTATTTTGTTTGTAGGCAGGATATTGTTCAAGGGAAGTTGGTTTTCATGCAAACGTTTGCCGATAAATCATCTATCATTCTAGTTTAATTGCGTCAGAGTGTATTTCTTTCCTGCCTATATTTGCATCTGGAACATAATTTTATAAATATAGCATGAGAAACATGAAAGCAATCTGTACAAAATTAGCCTGCTTCCTGCTCGTTTTGTTGGTGAGCGGCGTAGCAATGGCAGAGAGTATTACCTCTCCCAACGGACAACTTCAATTGAATTTTTCGGTAAATGCGCAAGGCGAACCCGTTTACGAACTTTCTTACAAAGGAAAGCCGGTGATTAACCCTTCCAAATTAGGACTCGAACTGAAGAACGACCCCGGTCTGATGAATGGCTTCACGCTGGCGGATGCAAAGACTTCCACTTTCGACGAGACTTGGGAACCGGTATGGGGTGAAGTAAAGCAAATCCGTAACCACTACAATGAGCTGGCTGTGACGCTCAACCAAAAGGCGCAGGATAGGAACATCATTATCCGCTTCCGTTTGTTCGACGATGGTATGGGCTTCCGTTATGAGTTCCCTTTGCAGAAGAACTTGAACTATTTCGTGATTAAGGAGGAGCGTACTCAGTTTGCCATGACTGGCGACCATACAGCCTTCTGGATTCCGGGCGACTACGATACGCAGGAATATGATTACACAGAATCCAAACTTTCTGAAATTCGCGGGTTGATGAAAGGGGCCATTACGCCTAACTCTTCACAAACCCCGTTTTCGCCCACCGGTGTTCAGACTTCTTTGCAGATGAAGACTGCTGATGGTTTGTACATCAACTTGCACGAGGCTGCTTTGGTGGATTACTCTTGCATGCACTTGAATCTGGATGATAAGAATTTTGTTTTTGAATCTTGGCTTACTCCCGATGCAGTAGGCGATAAAGGTTATCTGCAAGCTCCCTGCACGTCACCGTGGCGTACGGTTATCGTAAGCGACGATGCTCGTGACATCCTTGCCTCTAAAATCACGCTGAACTTGAACGAACCTTGTGCTTACGAGGACGTTTCCTGGATTAAGCCCGTGAAATACGTAGGTGTATGGTGGGAAATGATTGTAGGTAAGAGCACCTGGGCATATACAGACGACCTTCCCTCCATCAAACTGGGTGAAGTGGACTACTCCAAAATGAAGCCCAATGGCCGTCACGGTGCCACTAACGAAAATGTAAAAAAGTACATCGACTTCGCAGCCGAGCACGGTCTGGACCAAGTATTGGTAGAAGGCTGGAATGAAGGCTGGGAAGACTGGTTTGGCAAATCCAAGGATTATGTATTCGATTTTGTGACCCCTTATCCCGATTTCGACGTGAAGATGCTGAATGAATATGCCAAGAGCAAAGGCGTGAAGCTGATGATGCATCATGAGACATCCGGTTCGGTGCGCAACTACGAACGTCACATGGACAAGGCCTATCAGTTTATGGTGGATAATGGCTACAATGCCGTGAAGAGCGGATATGTAGGTAATATGATTCCCCGTGGTGAACATCATTATGGGCAATGGCTGAACAACCACTACCTCTATGCCGTGAAGAAGGCAGCCGACTACAAAATTTGTGTAAATGCGCACGAAGCTGTACGCCCTACCGGTTTGTGCCGTACTTATCCTAACTTGATTGGCAACGAATCTGCACGAGGAACTGAATATGAGGCATTCGGCGGTAGCAAACCGTTCCATACCACATTGCTTCCATTCAACCGCTTGATTGGCGGTCCGATGGATTACACACCGGGTATCTTCGATACCAAACTTGACTTTATGGGCGATTTGCCCCACGGACAAGTGCAGACTACACTTGCTAAGCAACTCGCTCTGTATGTAACTTTATACAGCCCGTTGCAGATGGCTGCCGACTTGGTTGAGAACTACGAAAAGCACATGGATGCTTTCCAATTCATCAAGGATGTGGCAGTAGACTGGGACGACAGCAAGTACATTGAAGCAGAACCGGGTGATTACATTACCGTGGCCCGTAAGGCAAAAGGAACCGGCAACTGGTTTGTTGGAGGTATTACAGACGAGAATGCACGTACAGCCAACTTTACGCTCGACTTCCTTGAACCGGGCAAGCAATACGTAGCCACTCTCTATGCCGACGGTAAAGATGCTGATTACAAGGAGAACCCTACTTCTTATCAGATAAAGAAGGGTATCGTAACCAGCAAGACCAAAATGTCCGTGAAGGAAGCGCGTAGCGGTGGTTTTGCATTGAGCTTGATTGAAGCGACTCCGGCTGACAAGAAAGCTGTGAAGAAGTGGAGATAATTTAGGGTAGAAAGAGTTTTTATTAGGCATTAGTGAGGCCCCGCAGAAGTCCAATCTTTGCGGGGCTTTTTTTGTGTTAGGGTAAGCTCATTCTTATACCGTAAAAATAGCATCAAGACCCGAGTTTTTGGTAAGTTCGTTCTTTGGGGAAACCTTTATTTTTGCACTCAGATAACAGATTGCATAATCATTAAAAATCAGAGATATGAATACGGATAAGAAAATCAGTCGTCGGGAGGCTTTAAAGCGTATGGGATTTGCCGTGATGAGCAGTGCTATCGCATCTTCCGGCCTACTCTCGTTGGCATCCTGCGAAACAAAAAGGAGTAAGCGTATCATCTTTTATTTTACCGGAACGGGTAACAGTCTTTACATCGCCCGTCAGTTGGCTGGAGAGAACGCAGAATTGTTGAGTATCCCTCAGATGGTGAAACGGGGGAAGTATGAATTTGAGGCAGATGAAATCGGCATCGTTTATCCCATCTACGGTCATATGCCTCCCTATATGGTACGGCAGTTCATTCAGAAAGCAAAACTGAAGGCAGAATACAAGTTTGCTGTCCTCACCTATGGTGCAAGGAAGTGCGATGCGGTAGAGATTTGGGACCGTATATCCCGTAAAGCTGACAATGCGTTCGACTATATCAGCACTATCATCATGGTGGATAACTGGCTACCCAACTTCGACATGAACGAGCAACTCAAGATAGACAAGCACATCCCCGAGAACTTGCAGAAGATAACGGCAGATATCAACAGTCGGCAGCATTGGCACGAACCGGTGACGGAGGAGGAACGGCAACAGCACCAAGGTTTTATGCAGCGGAGTGGACTCGACCCCGAGGTGGGCTTCCTGATGAAAAGCGAGAAGTTCTTTACCGTGACCGATGCTTGTATTGACTGTGGCATCTGTACCTACGTTTGTCCGCGCGGCAACTATGAGCTGACGTCGAGAGGAGTGAAGACGTCCGGTGACTGCGAGTTCTGTTTTGCCTGCATACAGAATTGTCCGCAGAAGGCTATTCAGTTCATAAAGCAGGAAGATGGCTCTTTTCCTGACGGAACGGAGAAGAACCCCAATGCCCGCTATCGTAATGAGCATATTTCGCTAATAGATCTGAAACGGGCAAACAATCAAAAACTATAATCATTAACCTCTGTATTTTGTCGGATTTACACCCAGATGTTGTTGTACGTAACGGCTAAAATAAGCAGGAGAGGAAAAACCGAACATATCGGAAATACGGACGAACGTTAGTGATTTGTCGCGCAGCAAACGCGAGATGTCGAGTGTGGTATAACGGTTTATCCAGTAGTTTGCTGTATAACCGCTTACTTTCTTGGAAACTTCCGAAAGATATTTGGAGGTGACACATAGGCAGTCGGCATAATAGGTCACTTCACGATGCTCGCGGAAAGTTCCGTTCTCCAGCATGTTGAGGAAACGGCTCATGATGGAAGCATTTTGTACAGAGATATTGTCCTCGCCATATAGATGGGAGTGGAAATCGAAGAAGTCGAGTATCAACATCTGTGTGGAGGCGATAAGCATATCGCGATGGAAATGATGGTCTGTATTCCGGAGTCTGTATTCCACTTGTTCAAAATCCCGGAGACATAGCTCTTGCTGTTCGGTAGTCAGGGACATGATAGGATTGAGAAATAGGGAAAGTTGCCCTTTCATGCCGTAGTTGTTCTGTGGTGTACTCAGCACCACAAAGCCCGATGCGATATAGATGACCTTTACGCGAAAATCTTCTGAAGGTTGAATTTTCTCTACCAGTTTTCCTTTGCGGACAATCATCAGGTCGCCGGCACGTAGCTCGCGCTCCTCTCCATTGTACTTCAATCGGCAGATTCCTGACAGACAGAGGGCGTGTGCAAGATAGCCACTGTATGCGTCCGTCCCCAGACCTTGAAGAGTATCGGCTATTATAATATTTGCGGTTTCTCCCATTATACAGTTGTTTGGTTTCGATCACAAAAGTATATGTTTCCAATAATATAACTTCTATTGTGGGCAAGAAATATATTGCCTTTTTTATTCATTTCAAATCTGCCCGAATTTCGCAAATTCTTCATACCTTTGCATCCGTTAATTTTAGAAACCAATAACAAAACAGAACTTATGGGAGGTTTTTTCGGAACAGTCGCCAAGGCAACAAGCTGTGTGGCGGATTTGTTTTACGGCACAGATTATAATTCACATTTAGGGACAAAACGTGGTGGGTTGGCTACATACGATGCAGAAACGGAGCAGTTTACCCGTTCCATTCACAATCTGGAAAGCACTTATTTCCGCACGAAGTTTGAGGATGAACTGGACAAGTTCAAAGGAAATTCCGGAATAGGAATCATCAGCGATACAGACCCTCAACCCCTTATCCTCAACTCCCACCTTGGTCGCTTTGCCATTGTAACGGTAGCCAAAATAGTAAATCTGCAAGAACTGGAAACAAAACTGTTGGCCCAAAACATGCACTTCGCCGAACTCAGTTCGGGCAAAACCAATCAGACGGAACTTATCGCCCTCCTTATTATACAAGGAAAGACATTTGTCGAAGGAATTGAAAATGTGTATAAGCATATCAAAGGTTCCTGCTCCATGCTGTTATTGACGGAAGACGGCATCATTGCCGCTCGCGACCGCTGGGGACGTACTCCGATTGTGATTGGCAAGAAAGACGGAGCGTATGCCGCCACAAGTGAGTCGAGCAGCTTTCCGAATCTTGGTTATGAGATAGACCGTTATTTGGGACCCGGAGAGATTGTTCGCCTGCGTGCCGATGGTGTGGAACAGATGCGCAAGCCTGATGAGGGAATGCAGATTTGTTCCTTCCTATGGGTATATTACGGTTTCCCCACTTCCTGCTACGAAGGTAAGAATGTGGAGGAAGTGCGTTTTGCCTCCGGTTTCAAGATGGCACAGACAGATAAGTCAGAGGTGGATTGTGCCTGCGGCATTCCTGATTCGGGTGTAGGTATGGCGCTTGGGTATGCCGAAGGTAAAGGAGTTCCTTATCATCGTGCCATTTCCAAATATACTCCGACTTGGCCTCGTAGTTTTACTCCCAGCAAGCAGGAATTGCGTTCGCTGGTGGCAAAGATGAAGCTGATTCCCAATCGTGCCATGCTCGAGGGTAAGCGTCTGCTGTTCTGTGATGACTCTATTGTCCGGGGGACTCAGTTGCACGACAATGTGAAGGTGCTGTATGAGTATGGTGCCAAGGAGGTGCATATCCGGATTGCTTGTCCTCCATTGATATATAGCTGCCCGTTTGTAGGATTCACGGCTTCCAAAAGCGACATGGAACTGATTACCCGTCGTGTCATCAAGGAGCTGGAGGGTGACGAGAATAAGAATCTCGATAAGTATGCCACTACCGGCTCACCCGAATACGAAAAGATGGTGGACGTTATCCGCGAGCGTTTCGGACTTTCATCCTTGAAGTTCAATACGTTGGAAACTCTGGTTGAAGCTATCGGATTGCCTAAGTGTAAGATATGTACGCATTGTTTTGATGGTAGCAGCCATTTTTGATTGACATTTTGTCCTTAAGAAATAAAAAAGGGGCGTGAATTGCTTGGCAGTTCACGCCCCTTTTTTTATCTTTACAGCACAAAATAGTGGTTAATGATTAGTGATTAATGATTAATGATTAATGCCATTCGGATAATGCTTTTCGCCAATTACTAATCACTGACCATTAATCACTAACCATTAATCACTAATCATTATTCATCATGACTTTAGTAGAACGTTTTTTAAAGTACGTAAGCTTCGATACTCAGTCCAGTGAAGAGACTGAGATTACTCCGAGTACTCCGGGGCAAATGGTGTTTGCCCGGTATCTGAAAGAAGAATTGGAATCTTTGGGTCTGGAAGAAATCACGTTGGACGAAAATGGTTATCTGTTCGCCACTCTTCCTGCCAATACAGACAAGCCGTTGCCCGTCATCGGCTTTATTGCCCACATGGATACAAGCCCCGATATGAGTGGCAAGAATGTTTCTCCGCGTATCGTGCAGAATTATGACGGTAAGGACATTGTTCTTTGCGCCGAAGAGAATGTGGTTCTTTCTCCTGCCCAGTTCCCCGAACTGCTCGACCATCAAGGGGAAGATTTGATTGTGACCGACGGCAAGACCTTGCTTGGTGCCGATGATAAAGCCGGTATTGCCGAAATTGTATCGGCGGTGGTATATCTGAAGGAGCACCCCGAAATCAAGCACGGTAAAATTCGTATCGGCTTTAATCCGGATGAGGAAATCGGTTTGGGCGCCCATAAGTTCAATGTAGCGCAGTTCGGTTGCGAATGGGCCTATACCATGGATGGCGGAGAAGTGGGTGAACTTGAATTCGAGAACTTCAATGCGGCCTCTGCCAAGATAAGCTTCAAGGGACGGAATGTGCATCCGGGCTATGCCAAGAATAAGATGATTAACTCTATCCGCGTTGCCAACCGTTTCATGTCCATGCTTCCGGCTGACGAGGCTCCGGAGCATACCGAAGGTTACGAAGGTTTCTATCATCTGATAGGCATTACCGGCGAGGTGGAGCAGACAACAGTCTCTTACATTATCCGTGACCACGACCGCACCCGCTTTGAAGAGCGCAAGAAGGAGATGGAACGTCTTGTGGCAAAAATCAATGAAGAATACGGTCCGGGTACCGCTACTCTGGAACTTCGCGACCAATACTATAATATGCGCGAGCAGATTGAACCGGTGATGCATATCATCGACACCGCTTTTGCCGCCATGAAGGCAGTAGGTGTAGAGCCTCGTGTAAAAGCCATTCGCGGAGGTACGGACGGCGCCCAGCTCTCTTTCAAGGGCCTGCCTTGTCCCAATATCTTTGCCGGTGGCTTGAACTTCCACGGCCGCTATGAGTTCGTGCCTATCCAGAACATGGAGAAAGCCATGAACGTCATCGTCAAGATTGCCGAGCTCGTAGCAAGCAAATAGATAATTCATAACTCATAACTCTAATAGTTCCATGAAAACCACTCCGTTTACCGAAAAACACATCTCGCTGGGTGCCAAGATGCACGAGTTTGCGGGATATAATATGCCTATCGAGTATTCCGGCATCATTGACGAGCATCTTACAGTATGTCAGGGTGTCGGTGTATTCGACGTCTCACACATGGGAGAATTTTGGGTGAAAGGTCCCCATGCTTTGGACTTTCTGCAGAAAGTGACTTCCAATAACGTAGCTGCCCTCACACCGGGGAAAGTACAGTATACCTGCTTCCCAAATGAAAATGGAGGCATTGTGGACGACCTTCTGGTCTATCATTATGAGCCGGAGAAATACCTGCTTGTCGTGAATGCGTCGAACATTGAGAAAGACTGGAACTGGTGTGTGTCTCATAACACGGAAGGCGCTGAATTGGAAAATGCTTCCGAGCACATGGCACAGCTTGCTGTGCAAGGACCGAAGGCTATTCAGGCTTTGCAGAAGCTGACTTCCATTAATCTTTCCGACCTTCCTTACTATACTTTTACCCACGGTGAGTTTGCCGGAGAAAAGGATGTCATTATCTCCAATACCGGATATACCGGTGCGGGTGGTTTTGAGCTTTACTTCTATCCGGAGGCTGCCATGAAGATTTGGGATGCCGTGTTCGAGGCAGGCGCGGAGTTCGGCATTAAGCCAGTTGGTCTGGGTGCGCGCGATACGCTTCGTCTGGAAATGGGCTTCTGTTTGTATGGCAATGATTTGGATGACACCACTTCGCCCATTGAAGCGGGTTTAGGATGGATTACCAAGTTTGTGGAGGGAAAGAACTTCACCAATCGCCCGATGCTGGAAAAACAGAAAGCGGAAGGCACTACCCGTAAGTTGGTGGGATTTGAAATGATAGACCGCGGTATCCCCCGTCATGGTTACGAGCTGTATAGTACAGACGGTACTGCCATCGGTGTGGTTACCTCCGGAACTATGTCGCCTACCCGCAAGATTGGTATCGGAATGGGGTATATCAGGCCCGAATACAGCAAGGTCGGTACGGAAATCTGCATTGACATGCGGGGACGTAAGCTGAAAGCTGTGGTTGTGAAGCCGCCGTTCCGCAAACAGTAGTTTGAATAAATGACTGAGAATGAAGAATTTGGCTGCGCAATGATGCCGCATGACAAATTCTTCATTCTTTATTCTTAGTTATTCCTTTCTCTATATTCTGCTTATCCTATCCAGCATTTGGTTTGCCCAACCTATCTCTTTATTGGTCCATTCCTTTTCGGTTCCTTCTATGCCCTGGCCTTCGTAGGCCGAAAGCAAGATGATGTATTCTTTCAGTATATCGGTGGCTTGGGCTTGTTTGTTCATGCGCATCAATAATAGTATTTTTTTCCTATCTTTGCGCCCCGTTTACTGTTCTATGGAGGTAGAACAAACTGGCGGTTGGTATTTATTAACATACGTCAAAGAGAGAGAGTTAACGGAGTAATTGTTGCATTAAAGTTAGAGTTTGAATTGATGAAATTGAAGACAATCCTGCCAGTCGTGGCAGTTGCGGGAGTACTCATGTGTGAGCCTGCCGTATTGTTGCATGCCGGTACATCTGATTTTGCTTCTCCCGAAGCTATGGGATGGTTCCGTAAGAAAAAGAAGAGTGAAACCAAGGACAGCGTTCAATCCAAGAGCGACTACGAAAAATTGACTGGTTCCGATGCTATTGCCCGCAAGGGAATGTTCAATGTTTACCAGAAGAAGAGCGATTATTACTTTGAAGTGCCGGCAAGGCTGTTGGGACGTGATATGCTGGTAGTAAATAAATTACAACGTGTGCCTTCCGAACTGAATGAGGCGGGTGTGAACCGTGGTACGAATTACGAAAATCAGATGGTGCGTTTTGAATTGGACAAGGCTGCCAACAAGCTGTTGGTACGTCAGAGCCGTCCTCTTCCGTTGGCACCGGACGAGGATGCCATACGGCAGTCCGTACTGGATAATTATATTTCTCCGCTGATAGCCGGCTTCAAGATAGAGGCATTCAATAATGACTCTACCATGATAGTGGTCAAGGTCAACGATATTTATGATGGTACGGAGACGAGTATCAATAATGTCTTTACGAATATCAACCTGGGAACTTCGGCCATCAAGAATCTCTCCCGCATTTTATCTATCAAAGCTTTTGAGAACAATGTGGTAGCTACTTCCGAGCTGACAACTAAGGTGACTGAGGGAACAACGACTGTGTTTGTTACGGTCGAAGTCAGTTCCTCTCTGTTGCTGTTGCCGGAGAAACCGATGATGGGACGTCTGGATAGTCCGCGTGTAGGTTATTTTACTAATCCGTTATTAAATTACAGTGACGGTCAGCAGCGTGTAGACAAGAAACCGTTCATCACCCGCTGGCGTCTGGAACCGAAACCGGAAGACCGGGAGCGTTACCTTCGCGGTGAATTGGTGGAACCGGCCAAACCGATTGTGTTCTACATCGAGAACTCCACTCCCCGTCGTTGGCGGAAATATATCAAGCAGGGAATCGAGGATTGGCAGGCTGCTTTTGAACGTGCCGGATTCAAGAATGCTATCATAGCCAAGGAACTGACGGACAGCATGAATGTGGATAAGGATGACGTGAACTACTCCGTGCTGACCTACGCCGCCTCCACCAAAGCCAATGCCATGGGCCCCTCTATCCTCGACCCCCGTTCGGGCGAGATATTGGAAGCGGACATCATGTGGTGGCATAATGTGCTGGGCATGCTCCAGGAATGGATTACAGTGCAAACCGGTGTCGTACGTCCCGAAGCAAGAGGAGTAAGGCTGCCGGATGAACTGATGGGTGATGCCATGCGTTTTGTGGCATGCCACGAGGTGGGGCACTCGTTGGGCTTGCGCCACAATATGATTGCTTCCTGGACTTTTCCGACAGATTCCCTGCGTTCCAAAACATTTACGGATCGTATGAATACCACTTCCTCCTCTATCATGGACTATGCACGTTTCAACTATGTGGCACAGCCGGGTGACGGTGTTACGGAGCTTTCTCCTCATATCGGTCCGTATGATATGTTTGCCATAGAATACGGCTATCGTTGGTATGGTAAAGAAACCCCAGAGGCAGAGAAGGACTTGCTTGCCGACTTCCTGAGCCGTCATACAGACCGTTTATATAAATATAGTGAGGCGCAGGATGTACGTGATGCCGTAGACCCGCGTGCGCAGAATGAAGATTTGGGCGATGATGCTGTCCGCTCATCTCTGCTGGGTATTGAGAACTTGAAGCGTATTGTTCCTCAAATCATCCAATGGACTACTACTGGCGAGAAAGGACAGACTTATGAAGAAGCTTCCCGCCTATACTATGCGGTTATCAACCAATGGAACAATTACCTCTATCATGTATTGGCAAACATCGGTGGTATCTATATAGAAAACACCGTTGTGGGCGACGGACAGAAAACCTATACTTTCGTAGAAAAAGAAAAGCAGCAAGCCGCCCTGAAGTTTCTGCTGGACGAAGTGCTGACCTATCCCAAATGGCTGTTCGACACGGAAGTGGGAGAGTACACTTACTTGCTGCGCAACACTCCACTGGGCGTAGTGGAGAATGCACCGACACAAGTGTTGAAGAATGCCCAATCCTATATCCTTTGGGATTTGCTGGGCAACAACCGCCTGATGCGTATGTTGGAGAACGAATCGGTGAACGGCAAAAAGGCTTTCACGGTGGTAGAGCTGATGGATGGCCTGCATCGCAACATCTTTGCCACTACGGAACGCGGTGCCTTGCCGGACGTCATGACACGTGCTTTGCAGAAGAACTTCGTAGATGCACTGATTACGGCAGCTGCCGAAAGCGAAGGAGTGAAAATAAACAAAAAACTGATGGACAACCACTTCTTGCTGGACCATCAGACTGCCCTTTGCAGCTGTGACGAGCATGCCGGTAAGACTTTGGATGCCGACCGTATGGGTGCACACCGCGAACTGAACTTCTACGGTTCGCAGATAAACCGCGTATCTGATGTCATCTCCGTGAAGCGTGGTGAGTTGCTTCGCATCAAAGAATTGCTCCAAAATCGTCTGGGTGCATCGGATATAGCCACTAAATATCATTATAAGGATTTGATTTTGCGTATCAATACTGCATTAGGAGTAAAGTGATTTTTCTTTTCAATAGAGTATTAATTAATTTTATATGTAACGCATGAAAAAACGTGTATTAATCGTTTTGCTATGCTTTGTAGGAGCTTTGTCATCTGCTTTTGCTGCAGAGAAAAAAGTCCAGGGCGTAGTAATATCTTCAGAGGATAACCTACCGCTTATCGGTGCTTCCGTTTATGTGACTGCGGAAGACTTGAAAAAGGCGGGGAGTGCTCAGACTACAATGGGGGTCATCACTGATGTGGATGGTCAGTTCTCTATCGCTATACCTACGGGGATAACCCGTTTCTTTTGTAGCTACGTGGGATATGACGTATTGGAAGTGAAGCTTGTTCCGGGAAAGGAACATTATGAAATAACACTTCATGCATCTTCCCAAATGCTCGATGCCGTTGTTGTGACGGGTTACCAGACAGTGGAGCGCCGCAAGCTGACGGCAGCGGTATCCAAACTGGATATATCGGACGAGACCATCGGTGCAGTAAAAAGTATCGACCAGGCACTTGCCGGACAAATTGCCGGACTTTCTGTCAGCCCGACTTCCGGTGCTCCGGGTGCTCCGGCAAAGATACGCATTCGCGGTACCGCTTCATTGAATGGTACACAAGACCCTTTGTGGGTGCTGGACGGCATTCCTTTGGAGGGAACGGATGTTCCCGAACCGGATGAGCTGAATGACATAACCAACATGAAGCAATCTTCCATTGCAGGCTTGAATCCGGCAGATATTGAGAATATCACCATTCTGAAGGATGCGGCAGCCACTGCCATCTATGGTGCGAGGGCAGCCAATGGCGTCATTGTGATTACAACAAAGAAGGGTAAGGTCGGTAAACCGGTTATCAATTTCTCGTCCCGGTTTACCTATACTCCTACATTGAGCCTTGACCGGTTGAACTTGCTGAACTCAGCGGAGAAAGTCGGATTGGAAATGGATATGATCCGTAATAACTATTCTCCGGACAATCATAAAGGAGGCGTATATAATATTCTTTCCAATTACAATGAGTTGTCTGCTTTCCAGAATGGAGGATGGGATGCCTTGAGCAGTGATACACAAGCTGCCATCAACCGTTTGAAGAGTGTTAATACAAACTGGGGAGATATCCTTTTCCGCGATGCTTTCAGCCAGGAATATAACTTGAGCCTTTCCGGCGGTACGGAAAGGGTTACGTATTATACCTCTTTCGGCTATTATAAAGAGGATGGAAATGTGGACGGTGTGGGTATGGACCGTTTCAACTTGGTAGGAAAGACTTCCTATAAGGTGAACAGTATACTGAAAGTGGGTGCCTCCATGTTTGCCAACCGTCGCAAAAATACCAATTACTTGACAGATGCATACGGTATGTCGAATCCCGTGTTCTATTCACGCAAGGCTAATCCGTATTTTGAACTTTATGACAAGAATGGCAACTATAATTACGACTACGATATTCAGAACAACACTGATAAGGATTTAGGATTCAACATCTTTGAAGAACGGCAGAACACGTCTAATGAAAGCGTGGTGAATTCTTTTTCATCTATATTTGATGCGGAGCTACGGTTCAATGACAAGTGGAAGCTGACTTCCCAGTTTGGCTATCAGTTGGAAAAGACTTCCAGAGAAGAAATAGCGGACTGGGAAAGCTATGCCATGCGCTATTACTATAAGTTGAGCGAATACTCCCAGGGCGGAGAAACCAAACACTTCCTGCCCGAAGGAGGTATGCAGAAGTCTTATGAAAACTCCAATTCACAGATTACTTGGAAGGCGATGGGAGAATATCGCGACAGTTTCAATGATATTCATGAACTGGAAGTGATGGCGGGTACCGAGCTGCGCAAGACCTGGTATGAAACCTTGTTTTCGGCAGGGTATGGCTTCGACCGCAAGACGTTGACGACCAAACCGGTGATTTTCCCCAACGAAAGTTACGCCACGTCTTTCCCGCTCCATCAGACGACGTATAAGGAGAATGCTTATGTATCTTTCTACTCTACGGCCTCTTACTCTTTATTGAATCGCTACACGGTGGGAGGAAGTATCCGTTTTGACGGTTCCGATCTTTTCGGTGTGGATAAGAAGTACCGCTATCTTCCTCTTTATTCTGTCAGTGCCTTGTGGCGTCTGTCGCAAGAACCGTTTATGCAGCAGGCCAAGTGGGTGGATAACCTGGTGTTCCGTGCATCTTACGGTCTGCAGGGAAATATTGACAAGAATACTTCTCCGTTCCTGCTGGGTACATATCGGTCGGAGAGTATTTTGCCCGGAGTATCGGAAGATGTAATTATCATTAATTCCGCTCCCAACAAGAAGTTGCGTTGGGAAAAGACGCAGTCTGTCAATGCCGGCTTTGATTTTTCTGTATTGAACCAGGCTATCAATCTGAGCGTGGACTATTATTACCGTAAGGGTACCGATTTGATAGCTTTGCGCATGCTTCCTCTGGAGACGGGCTTTACTTCGATGAACGTCAACTGGGCAAGTATGGAGAACAAAGGTGTGGAAATCAGCTTGTCTACCCGTAACATAACGACAAAGAACTTCTCCTGGTACACAAATTTCAATTTTGCCTATAACGGTAATAAGGTATTGCAGGAAAACATACCGGAGCAGCAGACCACTCCGGGACGTGAAGGCTATCCCGTAGGGGCAATTTTCGCACTGAAGACTGCGGGAGTGAATAAGGAAACCGGTAATATGATGTTCTATAATCCGGAGGGAGAGAAAGTGACCTTGAAGGAGCTTTACCGCCTGAAGGACGAGTGGGGGATAGGTATTGCCTCTTCCGATGTAACTGCAGCCGAAGAGAGAACCTTTTATTCGTATATCGGGAGTAGCGATGCTCCTTATACGGGAGGTTTGATTAATACCTTCAGCTATAAAAACTGGGAGCTGAATGTCAATTTCTCTTTGACGTTTGGCGGGTACGTACGTACGCAACCCTCTTATGACATCATCAATCCGGATTATGGCAAGAACTATAATGCGGATGTGCTGAACCGCTGGACTCCGGAAAACCCGAATGCGGAGCTTCCGGCATTTATGCTGAGTGCTTCCAACCCGGAAGAGTACTCCTGGTATGATTCTAAAACCATCTGGAGAGATTTGGATATCTGGGTGAAGAAGCTGAACTACGTACGTTTGCAGAATCTGCGTCTGGGTTACCGTATCCCTGAGCTCCTGACAAAGCGTTTGGGAATGAACTCGGCAACGGTATCTATTGAAGGACGCAATCTCTTCGTGTTTGGTTCGGGATATAATAACTACATGGATCCGGAGTCGATGTACAATCCTTATGCAACTCCCGTACCCAAGTCGGTTACATTCAGTTTGAACTTGAATTTCTAACTTCAAAAGCAGAAAGAAAATGAAGAAAACAATAAGTCTGATGATAATGGCCTGCATGCTTCTGCTTGCGGCATGCGACAACTATCTGGATATACAGCCTACTGGTAGTGTCATTCCCAATTCTTTGGCTGAGTATAGAGCGTTGCTTGCCCGTTCTTATAAGGACGTGAGTAAATTCAGTGACCGGGGAATGGCTTGTTTCCGTTCCGACGAGATGCAGGTTCGGGATAATGAATATGACCAAAATTATTATATGGATATAGAGCGCTGGAACGACCTTGCTCCCAATGCCTATACCTCATCGTTTGAATGGGCCAAGTATTACAATGTGCTTTTTATTGCCAATCACGTTATTGAGAGCAGAAGTGATATTAAGGAAGGCACTGAGGAAGAGATAAATCAGCTTGTAGGAGAAGCGTATATGCTCCGTGCTTATGTACATTTCTTATTGGTAAATCTTTATGGACAGCCCTATACTAAGGAGGGAGCTTTGGATACCAAATCGGTACCGCTGAAATTGGATACGGATTTAGAGAAAGTCCTGAAACGCAATACGGTGGAAGAAGTTTATACTTCCATCCAAGCAGATATTGACGAGGCACGCAAACTGGTCACGAAGGCAGAATGGGAACAGAGATATTCATATCGTTTCAATGCGGCTTCGGTAGAGGCGTTTCAATCACGCGTATCCCTTTATAAGGGCGAGTGGCAGGCGGCTTGGGATGCTGCTGAGGCAGTGCTTGCCGTGAAGTCTGTATTGGTAGATTTGAATGATGCCTCTGCAACTCTTCCTAACAGTTATAATTCCGTGGAAAATATTACTCCACTGGAGACGCCTCTGAGCAGTACAATCAATGGGGCTGCTCTGGCTACTCCGGTTTTTCTCTCCCTTTATGTTGAGAACGACCTTCGGCTGGACAAATATTTTGCTGAAACGGATGAAAAAGGTTTCCGGAAGAATAAGAAGGCGGGAAGCAATAACTACTTGTGTACTTTCCGTGTGGGTGAAATATATCTGACGGCTGCTGAGGCTGCTGCCCGACTTGGAGAACTGTCTCAGGCACGTACCCGCCTGCTGGAACTGATGCGGAAACGTTATGCACCGGAGGCCTACGAAGCGAAATCCGTTGTTGTCAATGCCATGGATAAGGAAGCGTTGGTACAGGAAATATTAGATGAACGTGCCCGTGAACTTGCTTTTGAAGGACATCGCTGGTTTGACCTTCGTCGTTCCACCCGTCCGCGTTTGGAGAAAGTGCTTGATGGTACGCGTTATGTACTCGAAGAGAATGATGCCCGCTATACATTGGCCATTCCGAAAGAAGCCATAGAAGCCAATCCGGGATTGCTGAACTGATAAAGATAAAACTCCCCGATTCTGTATTGACGAGAATCGGGGAGTTTTGTCTTTATGTGGATTGGATATGTATTTTTTACGTACCTTTGCACCGTTTTTTGTAATAGACAGTATAAGATGATACAGAATCAGAGACCTCCTATCCGTAGAATTGCTTTTCCTATTCTTATAGCATTGAGTATTTCGCATTGTTTGAACGATATGCTGCAATCGGTTATTTCGGCAGTATACCCTTTGTTCAAGGAGGATTTATCCTTGAGTTTTGCCCAGATTGGTCTGATTACGTTAGTGTATCAGATGTCGGCGTCCGTGTTTCAGCCTCTAATGGGATTGTTCTTTGATAAGCGCCCCATTGCCTGGTCATTGCCGATAGGTATGGGCTTTACTTTGGTCGGTATCATGAATCTGGCTTTTGCTACTAATCTGTATTGGTTGCTGGCTTCGGTATTCATTGTGGGTATCGGTTCGTCTGTACTCCATCCGGAGGCGTCACGTATTACTTTTCTGGCTTCCGGCGGAAAACGCGGACTGGCGCAGTCTCTATTTCAGGTGGGCGGGAATTTGGGTGGCTCGCTTGGACCGTTACTGGTGGCTTTGCTGGTAGCTCCTTACGGGAGGCATCACATTGCCTTGTTCACGGTTTTTGCCTTGATTGCCATCGTGGTGATGATTCCTATATGTCGTTGGTTCCGTTCCTACTTGAATCATATCAAGAAACGCCCGATGCTTGTGGCAGGAAAGATAGAGCGTCCCCTTTCTTCAAGAATGACGGTGTTTGCCATAAGTATTCTGCTGATACTTATCTTCTCCAAATATATCTATATGGCAAGTTTGACGAGCTACTATACATTCTATCTGATCCATAAATTTGGTGTTACTGTTCAGGCTTCACAGCTTTTCTTGTTTGTCTTCCTGGTAGCCACTGCCATCGGAACATTGGTGGGAGGTCCCGTAGGTGATAGGATAGGACGTAAGTATGTTATCTGGGCTTCCATTCTTGGAACGGCTCCATTCAGTATGATGATGCCTCACGTAGGGCTTGCATGGACAGTAGTGCTGAGCTTCTGTGTCGGTCTGATGCTTTCTTCCGCTTTTCCTGCCATATTGCTGTACGCCCAGGAATTGCTACCCAATAAGCTGGGTTTGATTTCCGGGTTGTTTTTTGGTTTCGCTTTTGGAATTGCCGGTATCGCTTCGGCTGTATTGGGAGGTATGGCAGATAAGTATGGTATAGAGGCTGTTTATAATGTATGTGCCTTTATGCCTTTACTGGGGTTGGTGGCTTGCTTTCTGCCTAATTTGAAAAAGAGATAGAGATTTTTTATTCCCATTGTCAGCCATACGGAGAGAACGAAAGGTGCGGTCAATGTAATAATTCCCCAATTCATTCCCACAATTTGCAATACAACAGAGAGTAAAACGGAACATGCAGCCCATATACAGCTCATCCAGCTTTTACCTCCTAAAGCAAGGGCACACAATACGCCATTATATCCCATCAGACCCATATTCAAAGCTTCGGAATCCACTCCCAATAATGTGGCTAGGAGGAGGGGGAGAAGTGCTCCCAATATGGTATATACTGCTGCATTCCGGGAATTCACGAGAATGCCTGCAAGGAAAAATAGTCCGGTCATCATGTTTCCTTGAAACATCACCTGGCCTATGCCCATACTGAAACATTGTAAGTAATTTATGGAGGAAGAAGCGGGTGTTTCTGTATCAGAGACGAGTAGCATGTCAGGCATCAGCCAACTGCACAATCCCAGCAGCATCCATACAGAAAGGATAAAAGGGGTAGTGAATCCGGGCAACACGCGTTGCATGTTGAAAAACCGTGCAATGTAGGTAGATGCACACGAGGCAATAGCCATCAGCATCAAGGAACTTACAGTCAGAAGCATAAAGACCCCTACGGCTATTCCTACCAGTGTACCGTTAAAACCATATAATCCATTTTTTATATCATCACAGTCATATCCTGAGATACGGGCTGTCAACGTACTTATTATGTTGCCACTTACAGCCAATAGGCCCATTTGCCATGAATTCAAAAAGATTCCAATCAACATCAATAATCCGGACAATGCATTGTTTTGGAACATGACTTGCCCTATGCCACGTCCTAAAATAAGTAATGACTTGCGTGTAAAAGCTTCTTTCATGAGTTGTCGAATGAAAATGGACTATATGTAAATTTATAGCTCGTTAATGCGTACAAAAAAAACGATTAGACTAATCTAACCGTTTTAATTTTCGTGGAGCGTATGAGACTCGAACTCATCACCTCGACACTGCCAGTGTCGCGCTCTAGCCAGATGAGCTAACGCCCCGTTGCCAACGTTTGCAGGCTTGCTTTCGTTTTTGATGGTGCAAATATAATGCATTATTCTGAAATAATTGCTATGTTTGCGAAAGAATTTGAAAAAATAAGTTATGCTGATATATAATACCACTTATCATGTAGAGGAAGGAGAAGACAAAAACTTCCTGATATGGATGCAGGAACACTATCTTCCCGAGGTAGAAAAGAACGGAACATTGTATGCTCCACGTATAGCCCGTATCTTGAGTCATATTGAAGAAGGAAGCATCTGCTATTCTGTTCAGTTTGAGGTGGAAAACTCTGCCAAACTGCATCGTTGGCATCAAGAGCAAGGAGTGAAACTGAACGAGGAATTACTGAATATCTTTAAAGATAAAGTGATTGGCTTTCCTACATTGATGGAGGTAATAGTGTGATACAACCGGTCAAAGAGAAAATTATATTGGGTATAGACCCTGGTACCACCATTATGGGGTATGGAGTATTGCGTGTGGCAGGTGTCAAGCCGGAAATGATAGCCATGGGAATTATCGACCTCCGCAAATTTGGAGATCACTATCTGAAGTTACGCCATATTCATGAACGGGTACTGAGTATCATAGAGAGTTATTTGCCTGACGAGCTCGCTATTGAGGCCCCTTTCTTCGGAAAGAATGTACAGTCCATGTTGAAGTTGGGGCGTGCGCAAGGCGTAGCAATGGCAGCTGCTTTGAGCAGGGATATTCCCATTACGGAATATGCTCCTTTAAAAATAAAGATGGCTATCACCGGAAACGGACAAGCATCCAAGGAACAGGTGGCGGACATGTTGCAGCGTATGCTGCATTTTCCTAAAGAGGATATGCCTACTTTTATGGATGCAACGGACGGGCTTGCTGCTGCCTATTGTCACTTTCTGCAGATGGGGCGTCCCACGGTGGAGAAAGGCTATCATGGCTGGAAAGACTTTATTGCCAAAAATCCGGATAAGGTGAAGAAGTGATAAGAATTGAAATGTAGAATCTAAAAATAATATCATGAAATTGAATGAACTTGCTATCATTGGAGTGGCTGCAACGACGATTGTAAGCTGCACTCCCGCGAAGACGGAGTATGCTTCGTACGAACTTTACCCTGTCCGTTCGGGTAGTCTGACAGAGATGGAATATACACCTGCTGCCACGCAATTCACATTGTGGGCACCTACGGCAGATGAAGTTCGCCTGATGTTGTTCGAAGCAGGAGATGGAGGGCATGCCTATGAAACTATTTCAATGGAACCCTCTGAAGAAGGAACTTGGAAAACTAAAGTTGAAAAGGACTTGATGGGTAAATTCTACACATTCAATGTGAAAATCAATGATAAGTGGCTGGGGGATACTCCGGGTATCAATGCCAAAGCTGTAGGGGTGAATGGAAAACGTGCCGCCATCATCGACATGAAATCCACGGACCCCGAAGGATGGGCAGATGATAAACGTCCGGCATTGGCCTCTCCTGCCGATGTGATTCTTTATGAAATGCACCATCGTGATATGTCCATCGAACCGTCGTCGGGCATTGAGCATAAAGGAAAGTTCCTGGCACTGACAGAACAAGGAACGGTAAGTCCCGACAAGCTGGCAACCGGCATTGACCATCTGAAAGAATTGGGGGTGACACATGTACATCTCCTTCCGTCTTATGACTATGCCTCCGTTGATGAGACAAAGCTGGACGAGAACAAGTATAATTGGGGATATGATCCGCAGAATTACAATGTGCCTGATGGCTCTTATTCTACCGACCCCTACAAACCGGATGTTCGTATCCGGGAATTCAAGCAGATGGTGCAGGCTTTGCACAAAGCAGGTATCCGTGTTGTTCTGGATGTGGTGTATAACCATACTTTCAATACATCCGACAGTAATTTTGAACGTACAGTGCCGGGATACTTTTACCGTCAGCGACCGGACGGAACGTATGCAGACGGTTCGGCTTGTGGCAATGAAACTGCCAGCAACCGTCCGATGATGCGTAAATACATGATAGAGTCTGTATTACATTGGATTAATGAATATCACATTGACGGATTCCGTTTTGACCTGATGGGTATTCATGACATCGAGACAATGAACGAAATCCGTAAGGCGGCAACGTCTGTAGATCCGACTATATTTATATATGGTGAAGGATGGGCGGCATCGGCTCCACAGATGGCGGAAGATTCTCTGGCAATGAAAGCCAATACTTATAAGATGCCGGGTGTTGCTGCTTTCTCTGACGAAATGCGTGATGCTTTGCGCGGTCCGTTCAATGATAATCATCAAGGTGCTTTCCTTGCCGGATTGCCGGGAGGAGAGGAGAGCATAAAGTTTGGTATTGTAGGAGCCATCAGGCATCCGCAAGTAAATAATGACTCTGTGAATTATAGTAAGGATCCGTGGGCGGAACAACCTACACAGATGATCAGCTATGTTTCCTGCCATGATGATATGTGCTTGGTGGATAGGCTGAAAGCAAGTATCCCGGGTATTACTCCCGTAGAATTGGCAAAGCTTGACAAACTGGCGCAAACAGCCGTATTCACTTCCCAAGGTGTACCGTTTATTTATGCCGGTGAGGAAGTGATGCGTGACAAGAAGGGAGTACACAATAGTTTTGAGAGTCCCGATTCCATCAATGCGATTGATTGGAGACGAAAGGCGGAGCATGCAGATGTATTTGCTTATTATAAAGGGTTGATACAGCTTCGTAAGAAGCATCCGGCTTTCCGTATGGGTGATGCGGATTTGGTGCGTAAGCATTTGGAATTTCTACCGGTTGACGGCAGCAATGTGGTGGTTTACCGTCTGAAAGAAAATGCCAACGGTGATGCATGGGGAGATATTATACTAGTCTTGAATGCCCGTAAGGAGCCTGCCAAACTTACCGTACCCGAAGGTAAATATACAGTGGTCTGCAAGGATGGCTTTATCAATGAACAAGGTTTGGGCACACTGTACGGCCCCGAAGTTGTTGTTCCGGCCCAATCGGCACTGATTATGTATAAATGATGATTGGATGATGCAACAACATACAATACACATAGCGGGGGGCGTAGTACGCAACCCGCTTGTTCGTTTGACAGAGCCTGTCACCCTTGATTTCCTGGCAGGAGAACACATTGCCATTGTAGGACCGAACGGAGCCGGAAAGAGCCTCCTGGTGGATATGCTGACGGAAAAGTATCCTTTGCGTGATGGTGAGCTTACCTATGATTTCTCTCCCTCCCTCACGAAAACTGCCTATGACAATATCAAATACATTGCTTTCCGTGATACTTACGGTTCTGCCGATGCCAATTATTACTATCAACAGCGTTGGAATGCCCACGACCAGGAGGATGCTCCGCTAGTACGCGAAGTGCTGGGAGAGGTAAAAGACGATATCTTGAGGCGGCAGCTATTTGAACTTTTCAGCATAGAGCCGATGCTTGACAAGAAAATCATTCTTCTCAGCAGTGGGGAGCTGCGCAGGTTTCAGTTGACTAAAGCTTTACTGACTGTTCCCCGAATTCTTATCATGGACAATCCTTTCATAGGGCTGGATGCGCCTACCCGTGAACTGCTTTTTAATTTGCTGGAGCGGCTTACCCGGCTGGGCGAGTTGCAGATTGTCCTTGTGCTTTCCATGTTGGATGACATACCTTCATTTATTACACATGTTGTGCCGGTAGAGGACATGAAGGTGGGCGAAAAGATGGAACGTGAGGAGTATGTGCAGGCATTCTGTGCGGGCAATCAGATGCGTATTCAGGAAGAGGCCGGAGCGTTGGAGGAATTGCAGCGGTGTATTCTCGATTTGCCCTACGAACATGCGAATTTCACTTCGGACGAAGTGGTGAAATTGAACGGGGTTAGCATCCGTTACGATGACCGTACCATTCTGAAGGAGCTGGATTGGACAGTGATGCGTGGTGAGAAGTGGGCGCTGAGTGGCGAGAACGGTGCCGGCAAGTCTACCTTGCTTAGTTTGGTTTGTGCGGATAATCCGCAGTCATACGCCTGCGATATCAGTCTTTTCGGACGGAAGCGCGGAACGGGGGAGAGTATTTGGGAAATCAAGAAACACATCGGTTATGTCAGTCCGGAAATGCATCGTGCTTATCTGAAGAATCTGCCTGCCATAGAGATTGTCGCTTCCGGTCTGCACGACAGCATCGGATTGTATAAACGTCCTCATGCCGAACAGATGTCGGTATGTGAGTGGTGGATGGAGATTTTCGGTATTGCCGCCTTGAAAGACAGTCCTTTTCTGCAACTCTCCAGCGGGGAACAGCGTCTGGCATTATTGGCACGTGCTTTTGTCAAGGACCCGGAACTGCTGATATTGGATGAACCGCTTCATGGACTCGATACATACAACCGCCGTCGGGTCAAGAAGATTATAGAGGCATTCTGCCATCGTCGGGATAAAACGATGATTATGGTAACCCACTATGAGAATGAATTGCCGCAAACAATTACTAACCGTTTATTCTTGAAGCGAAACCGCTGACCAGATAATAATTAGTCAAGCAAAGATAATAAAGGACTAGCAGGAACCATTTATGGTGTAAATCGTTATATTTGTAATATCAACCATCTAAACATTTATATCATGAAGTTTTTTATTGATACGGCAAATTTAGAACAGATTCGGGAGGCCTATGACTTGGGCGTACTCGACGGAGTTACCACTAATCCTTCGCTTATGGCAAAAGAAGGTATCAAAGGAGTGGAGAACCAGCGTAAGCACTATGTGGACATCTGTAATATTGTGCAAGGCGATGTGAGTGCCGAGGTGATAGCTACCGACTATGAAGGCATGATTAAAGAGGGTGAAGAATTGGCAGCCTTGAATCCGCATATCGTAGTGAAGGTGCCTTGCATTGCAGAAGGTATCAAGGCCGTTAAATACTTCTCGGGCAAAGGTATCCGTACAAATTGTACTCTGGTATTTTCTGTCGGTCAGGCATTGCTTGCAGCCAAGGCAGGTGCAACGTATGTTTCTCCGTTTGTGGGGCGTCTCGATGACATCTGTGAGGATGGCATTGCATTGGTTGCGAAGATTGTAGAGATGTACCGTTATTATGGATATACCACCCAGGTACTTGCCGCCTCTATCCGTCATACGGCACATATCATGCAGTGTATAGAGGTGGGTGCTGATGTGGCTACTTGTCCGCTTTCGGCCATTAAGGGTTTACTTAATCATCCGCTGACCGATTCCGGTCTGAAGAAGTTCCTTGAAGATTACAAACGCGTGAACGGATAAACTTAAAATATCCTATAAGCCTATCTTTCAATGTAATTATTGACTAATATTGGTGAGAAATAGAATAAAAAGATTTATTTTTGCACCTTATATTTAGATATACAATAAGGCACCGATGAAAGATAGGCTCATAGGATTTATTAAGACATACTGCTTGTTTGTCTGCATTTTTGTGTTGCAGAAACCACTATTTATGCTGTTTTACAAATCGCTGTATCCGGATGCCTCGTGTGCGGACTGGTTCAGTGTCATTTGGCATGGGTTACCTTTAGACCTATCTCTGGCTGGTTATCTGACAGCTATTCCCGGTTTTCTTTTCATAACCTCTGTATGGACACTTTCTAAATCCCTTCATCGCATCTGGTGCGGCTATTTCCTCTTCATTTCAGTACTTATCTCCATAATTTTTACTGTCGATTTAGGATTATACGAGTATTGGGGGTTCCGTTTGGATGCTACTCCGTTATTCTATTTCTTTTCCTCCCCTAAAGACGCAGTGGCCAGTGTCAGCATTTGGATGGTGCTGGGGGGAATTGTGGCAATGGCTGTTTATGCTGTCGTGCTGTATGCTGTTTTCTACGGCATCTTGCTGCAGAAGAAGCTGTTGCTGCGGATGAAACTGCCTTATCGTCGCCTGAAGGTGTCAGGTATATTGTTGCTGATGACGGGGTTACTGTTTATTCCTATCCGTGGAGGCTTTACAGTATCTACCATGAATGTGGGGAAAGTCTATTTCAGTGCCGAGCAGCGTCTGAACCATGCAGCTATCAACCCTGCATTCAGTCTGATGGAATCTCTTGCCAAGCAGAAGGACTTCAGCAAGCAGTACCGTTTTATGGAAGCTGCGGAGGCCGACCGGCTTTTTAAAGACATGCTTGAACCCGCAGGTGCCGGTGGTCAAACGGAAGAGACAGATTCTGTGCTGCAACCTGCCGATTCACTGCATACTTTATTCAATACTCAGCGTCCCGATGTACTCTTTGTGATTCTTGAGAGTTTTTCCTCCAGGTTGATGACAGCTTTGGGAGGTGAGCCGAATATTGCCGTCCATCTGGATAGCTTGAGTAAGGAAGGGGTGCTCTTTACGAACTTCTACGCCAACAGTTTCCGTACGGACCGTGGGCTGGTGGCTATCTTGAGTGGCTATCCTGCCCAGCCCACTACTAGTATTATGAAGTATCCCCGTAAAACGCAGTCCATTCCTGCCATTGCAGGCAGCTTGCGGAAGGCGGGTTATGGTACCAAGTATTATTATGGCGGTGATGCCGACTTTACCAATATGCGTTCCTACCTGATGTCATCAGGCTTTGAAGACATTGTTTCCGACCAGGATTTTCCCGTAACGGAACGTTTAAGTAAGTGGGGGGCGCACGACCATCTCGTATTCAACCGTCTGCTGGAAGACTTGAAAGCCGAAGCTGCCGAAGGAACTGCCGAAGAGAAAACTCCTCATTTCCGTGTCTTGCAGACCTCCAGCAGCCACGAGCCTTTTGAAGTACCTTTCCGTCGTCTGGAGAATGACCGGCTGAACGCCTTTGCCTATACGGATAGTTGTGCAGGCGATTTTGTAAGACAGTTCCGTGAGCTTCCCCAGTGGAAGAATACGGTGATTGTGTTTGTTCCAGACCACTTGGGAGCTTATCCCGAACATATCGACAATTTGTCGGTAGAACGCTACCGGATACCTCTGTTGATGGTGGGCGGTGCTGTCCGAGAGCCGAGGCGCATTGACGTCTATGGCTCGCAACATGATATTGCAGCCACGTTGCTGGCTCAATTGGCGCTGCCCCATGATGAGTTTGTTTTCAGTAAAGATATGCTTAATCCCGCTTCCCCTCATTTCGCGTTCTTTACCGTACCCGATGCTTTCGGTATGGTGACAGCGGACAATCAAGTGATATTCAATTGCCAGGCGGGTACTGTGGTAGTGGATGAGGGCACAGCAAAAGGGAAGAACCTGCCGTTGGGCAAAGCCTATTTGCAAAAATTATATGATGATATAGCCAAAAGATAACGTATGACAGCACTTATGGACGCCTTGCAAGGGGCAATAGATGTAGACACAAACATATTTTTTTCCATCAATCGGATGCACAACATGTATTTCGATTATTTTATGAGCGCTTATAGCGGTAAGTGGGTTTGGATTCCCATGTATGCTGCCATCTGGTATGTGATGTTGCGCAATTTTCATTGGAAGGTCACACTCTTTTGCATGATAGGCCTTGCGCTCACCATTACTTTTGCCGACCAGGCATGTGCCACTTGGATACGTCCCTATGTGGAGCGTATGCGTCCTTCTAATCTGAATAATCCCATTTCGGAGATGGTGCATATCGTCAACAATCATCGTGGAGGGCGTTATGGTTTTCCTTCGTGTCATGCCGCCAATACCTTCGGATTGGCGTTTTTCCTGTTCTTTCTATTCCGCAAGCGGTGGCTTACTCTTTTCATTATGGCCTGGGCGTTGCTGACGTGCTATTCGCGCGTATATCTCGGTGTGCATTATCCGGGTGATTTGTTGGCAGGGACTATTGTGGGGCTGATTGGTGCCTGGCTGATTTACCGCTTGTTTGTGAAGGTTAGCGGATATAAGCGTGTCGAGCATGTCACTCATGTCTATGCTCCTATATGGGTAGGGTTGCTGACGATAGCGGGGATGCTGGTTTATGCCGGAATACGGATATTGTTGTAGATGACAGTCTTTAGAACTGATAACCAGCAGTCACCATAACCTCCCGTGGACGGATATTCAACCGTGAAGTATAGCTTTGTGTGGCCGAGTAGGTAGTATAGGCATACTCTTTCTTGTTGAACAGATTGCTGAGGCTGGCTTCCACTCTCCATTTCCTTGTCTTATAAATGAGTGATGCGTCTACAAACAGTGTGTTGAGATGCGTATCGCTGTTTAAATCGTTCCGGTAATGTTCTCCGGAAAGGCAGAGGTCGACGTGCCCGATGCTGAATGTGAGGTGCATACGCTGTACGAAGTCCAGTAGAGGAGCAAGGTGCGCGTCGTTCCCTATTTTACTGCCGCCATAGCTGATTGTGGCATGATATTCGGCTTCGAAAGCTTCGGCGGGCGACCATATCAGTTTGGGTTCCATCTTAAGATAGTCATAACGGTATTTTTGAGGCGGGCCGTTTCCGGCTGTTTCCGTTTGTGGAGTGAGGGCGTCTGTATCTGAAACCTGTGTCAACTGCCAGCCGGTATTGCGGCTCAGTTGTAAGTCAAGTGAGGTTTTCAGATTCCAGTCGAAAAATCCCTTGGAGAGAGTGCTGAGCAGGAACCAACTTTGTGTACTGTTGGAATGTAGGCGAAGGGTGTGGACAATGCGGTTTTCAGAGATACTCTGTTCATTCAAGGTGTTGTAGTGTACATGCCGGTAGGACAAAGTGGCGGTGGCGAAAAATTCCTGCACGGTATTCTTGTATTCTCCATAAAGGTTGTATTGTTGGCGTATACTGACGGGGAAGAGGCCGTCAGTGTTTTTCCAGGTACGGTAGTCTGTCCGATAGGTAAAAGGGCAGAGGTCTGTGACATCTCCTGCTGAGCGGTGTAAACTGCCGTAGAGGGAAATTTTCCAATGGTAGTCCGGCTGATAGCGCAGATAGAGTGACGGATTGAAAAAGAGAAAAGAACGCTGTTGCGAGAAGTAGCGCTTATAGCTGAGAGGGAGTGACAGACTTCCCTGCCACTTGCCTTGTTCCAATTGGAAGTAGGAGGAGAGGTAGGGAGAAAAACTGGATGCGCCAAATGTTTCCATTCGGGTGGAATGGTACTTTACCGATGCCCATTCGCCCTTTATACCGGCGGTGTATTGCCGGGTGAAACCGTTGTGTTTTCTTAGGTGGCTGGCCTTATTGTCGTTGTAAAGGCTGTGCTGGATGAATTTGTCTTTCCCGTCGTGTAGTGACAAGGAGGAGGGTAGATAGGCATACTGTGTGGCAGAATTGAACTTCCATGTGCTTTTCTCTCCATTGCGGATAAGGCTGAAGAAATTCTTTGCCGTAAACTGGGAGGTGCGCATCGTTTGCTGCAACTCGTGGGAGGTGCCGCGGTTCGTTTCACTTTCTGCCAGGAAGCGGTTCGACAGATAGTGGATGGTCTTGTTATCCTCATAGTGCATTTCCATATGGGCGGCATCGTTCTGCAGGCAGTAGTGGTAGGCTTCATCCATGCGTATGGTGTCATCGGGCTGGTAGTAGACTTGCGAGTTGCCCCGTTGCTGGGTAATCCGGTTATGGGTATATCCGGCTTGCAGGCGCAGGGAACGTTCGTCGTTCCATTTATACATGCGGTTGGCGTTCAGTGTATGGGTTTCGTTGAAGAGCAGCCGTTGCTTGTCGAGGGGAGCGCTGATGCCCGGTTGTACCAGAAAGCCGTGCAGGGGAATCTGTTGGGATGTGTTGTTTGTCAGTATATGTTGCTCACGGCTAAGGTCGGTACCGTTGTTGTTGCTCTTGTAGCCGTAGATGCTTTGCTTGCCTTTACCCAGTTGGAGGGCATTGGCGGCGTTTTCCCAAAGAAGCGTTCCTTGGTCCCTCTTCGTTTGTGCCGTTCCGGTCGTTTCTTGTGTTCCATCGCTCCAGCCTGCACCCAGGGTACCGTTGACAATCCATTGGTCGCGTGCCTGTGGGTCGAGTTTCAGGTTCAGGGCTATTTCATCCGAACTGAGTTTTCCTTTCAATGCCTTGACCGATTGGTAGTTCTCCATAATTTCTGCCGATTTTACGGCTTTGGCACTGAGGTTGTTGTTGATTTGGCTGTAGCGTCCACCCGTCACGTCCATACCCTCCACAAAATAGTGGTCGATGGCTTTACCTTTATATTTCACCTGCCCGTTGTCGTCAATATCCACACCGGGGAGCTTTTTCAGAACATCCTTGATGTGTATGTCCTTGGAAGAGGCAAACTCTGCCAGATTATACCTTACGGTATCTTTCCTGCCATGAATGCGGCCGGGACGTATTTGGACTTCTTTCAGTGCAATGGCTTCGGGATGCAGACGAATATGGAGTGTTCCTGCTGCCGATATGTTGCGTATTTCCCGTCTATAGCCCAGCAGTGATACGCTGACTTGCAGGTTGCCGTTGTATTTCCATGGCAGGGAATATCTCCCCCGGGCATCGGTCAGGGCGTAATCTATCATGGTGCCGTTTCGCAGCACACTAATCATTACGGCTTCCAGCGGTTGTCCGGTTTCTTCGTCCGTTACCAAGCCACTGAGAGACTGTGCATGCGCTGTCATTGCAAACAAGGCAAGGATTGGCAGCAAGAGTTTCTTGAAGTGTATATCCATTGGAGTTCGATGGGATGAATCAGTCAAGTTCCAGCGGATTGTGGGCTATATTCTTCGGCTTCCTGGCTTCATTGCCCTGGTTGTCGCGTATGGTGATACGTACGTTAGGCGTGTTGCCCATAATGAATCCTACCGGGTCGGCATAGTATCTTTCGTGGATTTTGTTGTACGCCTTGCGGTTTACGGGTTCATAATCTTTTCCGTTGAAGAGGATAGGTCGGTAGGAATGGCATTGCTCCATACCGGTGCAGGTAAAGAGATAATGCCCCCTGTTGTCTTCTGCTTTCAGTATCAGTCCGGGCAGTCCGAACAGCTTCCACGGCCCTTCGCTGGAGGAAATCTCCGGACTGTACCAGACAATCCATCTGCGTCCCTTAAACACGCATTCTGCTTTTTGGCAGAGATACGAGAGGATGGTTGCCGTGTCTGTCTGCAGCGTCCACTGTGGGCACTCTTCCGGTTCCTCGCACCGGAGTCTGTTAATGTCTCCGGCAATTTCATCCAGTGTGGTCACTTTGCCTACGGGGTATCTCTTGTAGGTCTGTTCGTTCAGCTTGCTTTTTCCGAACTGTTTGGCGTGTTCAATCATCGTTTCTTGCGAGGCGTTATTGGCAATGTCGGCAGCAAATACCGAGTCGCCCACATACTTTGTGTAACTGTAGAACTTGGAGCATTTCTTGCCGATTTCCAACATCATGGTTTCCTGGAAACGCTCTTCCGACAGTGTGTCCGTACAGCCGTCCACTTCATACTGCACCATGAGTACAGTCTGGTCTATGGTATCTTTTCTGAACGTCTTGCCGGAGCCGATTTTGATGTTAAACTGTGCGCAGGCGGTTGTGGTGGTTATCAACAGCATGGCGGTGAGTAGAATCTGCTTTTTCATACTTTTTCGTTGTTAGGAATTACTGTTTCGAGGACGTGTCATGTGTCCTGTCGTCGCAAATCTATGCGGAATTTGTCTTTCCGGAGTGAGAAAGTTATTACTGAAATGTTACTCAAATGAGAATAGCCGCCTCGCGCGTACCTCTGATTGGAGGAAACCCTTACCTTTGTATAGTATAAAAGAAGAACAGACTCTGAGATGGAAAAACGAATCAGAATAGTATGGGCATTGTCACTGATATCCATGCTGCTACTTGTAGCAGGGCAGGGATATTGGTTGTGGAACCAGTATCAGTATAAGAATGAGGAATATGAAGAAGAGATACACCGCCTTGTCATGGATGCCGTGGCAGTGAACGACTCTATCCGGCGTGAACAGCCGAAGAAAGTGTTCAACAAGCCTAATATATCCTTTTTCAACACCAATGTGGACATGCATACGGATAGGGATTCATTGACCAACAAGCTCAAAGAGCGCTATACGCGTACGTTTGTGGTGGGGGCCATGGCAGATAAATCCGTTCTATCCACGGCAATGAAGGATAGTATTGTCTATAAGGACAAGATTGTGATACATGGCGAAGACAAGCTGCTTTTCAACATGAGCTTCAGCGAGGCGATAGTTGCTTATCAGTTGCAGATAGATGTCCCTTTTACGTTGCAGCGCTTCGATTCGGTGCTGGCGACTAAACTGGACGGCATGTCTTTCACTACCGGACTAGTCACGCCGCGCGACAGCCTCTATCAATGGGTGGAAACCGTAGAACGGCTGGGGAGTGATTTGCATCCGGTCATCCGTCTGGTTTATCCTTACAATCCGCTGAAGCGGGAGTTGGTACAAGTGGATGTGCAGGTGATGCCGCATACTCTTTTGCTCCGTATGGGCTGGCAACTTCTGGGCAGCTTGGTATTGATTCTTCTGCTGGCTGTCTGTCTGCTGTTCCAGATAAAGACCATTTTGAAGCAGCACCGTGTGGACGAGTTGCGGAAAAGCTTTGTCAACACCATGATACACGAGTTGAAACGTCCCGTGCAGGCCTTGAAGATGTGCGTCTCTTTTCTCAATGACAAAACAATGCGTACCGACGAGCAGGCCATGGATGAAGTGGTGCGTGATTCTGTTTCCGAGCTGGACAACCTTTCCGCCTACCTCCGGAAGCTGCGCGACATGACCCGTGCTGACGATGAGCAGACACAACTTTCCCTCAGTACTTTCGATTTGAAACCGGTTGTGGAGAAGTTGATACGCCTGCAGCATGCTCCTGAGGGAAAACAAGTGTCTTTCGAGACACATTTCACGGACAACCTGCTGGTTACGGCCGACCCCGTGCACATGGCAAATATCATCAGTAATCTGATGGAAAATGCTGTGAAATATTCGGGAAGCTCCGTCAGTATCCGGGTAGAATGCCGCCTGCATGGCCACGAGCTCACATTGAAAGTTTCCGATGACGGCATTGGTATCCCTGTTTCCGAGCAGGGACGGGTATTCGATAAGTTTTACCGTAGCAGCAACTTGCCTGACCGTTCCTTGCCGGGCATCGGTTTGGGGTTGAGTTATGTCAAGTTGTTGGTTGAGGCTCATAGGGGAACCGTCTTTCTGACCAGTCAGATTGGGAGGGGGACGACGGTGGAAATAACCATTCCACAATAATCTGCACAGATGGATATCGAGAATATAAATAGCAACTCATGAAACCACTGAAAATTCTTTTTGCTGACGATGACCTGAAGTATTCCATGCTTCTGAAACGCTTCCTGGAGAAAGAGGGTTATGAAGTGACCTATGCCGGAAATGGTCTTATCGCCCTCGACCAGTTTCCTCTTGTCAAACCGGACCTTGTCTTGCTTGACATCAATATGCCCGGGCTCAATGGCTTTGAAGTGGCAAAACGAATCCGGGAGGCGGACAAGCATGTCCTCATCTTTTTTCTTTCCGACCGCAGCGACAAGGCTGACCGCCTGCAAGGATTCCAACTGAAGGCGAACGATTATCTTGCCAAACCTTTCTATCCGGAAGAGCTTACGGCGCGTATCCGCGAGCGTTTCACTTCGCAGTTGTCCGGCGTGGCAGAGGATGAGATGTATGCTTTCGGCCATTCCGTATTCAATTACAGTACGAACGAGATTCGTACGGGAAATAGTAAGGTGCTGATTACTTCCCGTCAAGCCGATATCCTTCGCTTGCTTGCGCTGAATGTGAATAAGACTGTCAGTCGCGATACGTTGCTGGATGCTGTGTGGGGCACTGCCTCGTATGCCAACTCCCTTGCCTTGAATGTACAGATGTCCTATCTGCGGCGGTCGCTAAAAAACGACCCGAGCGTGAGGATTGAGTCGTTGATGAAAAAAGGGTATATGCTTGCCGTTCTCTGAAAACATCTTTATCTTTGGATTGTTATACAAACAAGACATTTCAAAAAAAAGAGAGCTTATGATGAGTTTAGGAGGATGGATGAATAAAATCTTGATAGGTTGGGGGATAGACCCGAAGTTTGCCGATATGTTTGACGAGACGATTATTGCACTGCTGATGGTGGGGCTTTCGATAGGGCTGGACTATTTGTGCCAGGCAATCTTCGTTGGCGGTATGAAGCATTATACCCGACGCTCTCCCCATCAGTGGAATACGTTGCTGATGAAACGCAGGGTGATACACCATTTGATACATATTCTGCCGGGAATCCTCATCTACTACCTGCTGCCCATGGCCTTTGTGCGTGGAAAGGAGATGCTTGAGTTCTCACAAAAGGTGTGTGCTGTCTATATCATTGTGGCGGTGCTGCTTACTATTAACGGCTTGTTGCTGGTACTGCTCGATGTTTATAACATGAAGGACAAGCAGAAGAACCGTCCGCTGAAAGGCTTCGTGCAGGTATTGCAAGTGCTGCTGTTTTTTATCGGAGGTATCATAGTGGTTTCAGTGCTGATAGGCAAGTCCCCTATGACCTTGTTTGCCGGTCTGGGCGCATCTGCAGCTGTACTGATGCTGGTATTTAAGGACAGCATTCTGGGGTTTGTGGCCGGCGTGCAGCTCTCTGCCAACGACATGTTGCGGATAGGGGACTGGATAGCGCTGCCGGGTGGCGTTGCCAATGGAGTTGTAGAGGAGATTACGCTGAACACGGTCAAGATACGCAACTGGGACGAAACCATCTCGACCGTACCACCGTATACCCTGGTGAACAACTCTTTTCAGAACTGGCGCGGCATGCAGGAAAGTGGCGGGCGACGGGTAAACAAGAATATCTTTCTGGATATGACTACCCTGAAGTTCTGCACTCCGGAAATGCTGGATAATATCCGCAAGGAAGTCCCCTTGATGGCCGACTATCAGCCAGCAGAAGAAGAGGTGCCAACCAATGCGCAGCTCTACCGTATCTACATCGAACGCTATTTGTGCAGCCTGCCGGTGGTGAACCAGGAGATGGACTTGATTATCAGCCAGAAGGAACCCACGACGTATGGGGTACCCATCCAGGTATATTTCTTCTCTCGCAACAAGGTATGGAAAGAGTACGAGCGCATTCAGTCCGACATCTTCGACCACTTGCTGGTGATGGTACAGAAGTTTGACTTGAAACTGTATCAGTATTCCGACTAATATATCAACCGGAACTCCGCATATACAGGCAAGTGGTCGCTGTATCCTCCTTGATACTTCATCCCGTAGTAGGTGCGGAAGGGTTGCTGCCCTCCGTATTTCTTGTCTCTTGTCAGTAGGAAGGGCAGGCAGAATACGTCTGCCTTCGCTTCCTCTGTATATAGCGGTGCGTGTTCTTGCAGCAACGTACCCGATACGATGATGTGGTCCAGTAGTCCCCATTCTCCTTGATACTTGTAGCTGCCGAAGTGCTTGCGTGTTTTGGCTTTTCCTGCCAGTAGATGGTAAAGTTTTTGTGGACGTAGAGAGTCTTGCAATGTTGACGGTGCTGCTGCCTCCAACACCTCCTTTATCGATTTATTCTCCGGATAATCGTTGAAATCCCCTAAAAGGACAATTTGCGGATGTCGGCGTATCGTGTATAGGCTGTCTATGGCATGCTTCACCTTTCGGGCAGCCAGTAGCCGGTAAGGTTCAGACTCTCTTGCCCCTCCCGAACGGGATGGGAAGTGAGCTACCAGTACATCAAGCGTATCCCGGTTCAGCAACAATCCGCTGACGTGAAGAATGTCCCGTGTGGGACGGCTATTCTTCCGGGGCTTTTCTACGGGGAAGCTCTGATAGGAAAGCAGTTTGAAAAGATTACGTTGATACAACAGCGCTACGTCGATGCCGCGTTCGTCGGGAGATTGTGTCATCACATACCGGTAGTCTGCTTCGCGCAAGGCAGAGTAGCGGGTAAGGTCGCGCATCACACTGTCATTCTCCACCTCACACAAGGCAACAAGGGCAGGCGGCGTCCATCCTCCGGTGGCGATGATGACGCGGGCTATATTATCCAGTTTCTTTCTGTATTTAGAGTAATTCCAATGCCGGGTGGCATCCGGCAGGAACTCGTAGTCATTCTTTAGTGTGTCATGTCGGAAGTCGAATAGGTTTTCTACATTGTAGCTTACTATCCGAAACGTGAGGGTATCTTTTCCTTCTTGCCCGTACAGACTGATGTACGGGCAGAGAAGGAAGAGTATAACTCCTATCTTATGGATAACGTTCATACAAACTATTTCCGTTCCCCTTTTAGGGAAACGAAGAATATCTATTTCGCTGGTATGTGCTTCAGTATATCCAGCAGATGGTCCCAGAACTTCTGTACAGTAGGAATCAGCATCCGTTCGTCGGGAGAGTGCACACCCTGCAGGGTAGGTCCGAAGGAAATCATGTCCAGTGCCGGGTATTTGTCAAGGAACAGTCCGCATTCCAAACCTGCATGGATAGCTTTTACCTTGGCATCTACACCGGACAAACGTTTGTAGGACTCAACAGCCACTTCCAGGATTTCTGAATGCGGGTTGGGCTTCCAGCCCGGATATCCGTCGCCGAAAGATACGGCTGCTCCACCCATTTCGAATACAGTACGCACCATATTGGCAATGTCTTGTTTGGAGGAGGCGGTAGAGCTGCGCTGGCTGGTCTCGATACGGATGATATGGCCGGATTTCATCTTTACGGAGGCCAGATTGGTGGAGGTTTCCACCAGCCCCGGAATGTCTTGGCTCATGGCATACACACCGTGAGGTGCGGCATAGATGGTTTGCAGCAAGCGCTTGGCGGTATCTTTGTCAATGGCTTTGGGACGGGCTGCTTCCGATTCAAGCACGAATTGGAGGTCCGGGTCAACGACGGCATATTCTGCCTCCACTTCGGCGGCAAAGACATTCAAGTCTGTGCGCAGGGCATGCTTGTCGGCATCGGGTATGGCAATTACCGCGTGTGCTTCGCGGGCAATGGCGTTGCGCAGGTTACCACCGTCTATTTCGCAAAGGTACATGTCGTACTTCTGGGATGCCTGGCTCAGGAAGCGGTTCAACAGTTTGTTGGCATTGCCGCGCCCCAGGTGTATGTCGCCGCCGGAGTGTCCACCTTTCAGCCCCTTTACCTGCACTTTGCAGCAGAAATACCCTGCCGGTACGTCCACTTCCCGGTAGGTGAATTCGGCAACGGAATCTATACCGCCTGCACAGCCGATGAAGAGCTCGCCTTCATCTTCGGAATCGAGGTTCAACAGAATGTCTCCGTTCATGAAGCCTTCTTTCAGGGCGAAGGCACCGGTCAGTCCGGTCTCCTCGTCCACGGTGAAGAGGCATTCGATAGGACCGTGCTCGATGCTGTCGTCGGCAAGGATAGCCAGTTCGGTGGCTACACCGATGCCGTTGTCGGCTCCCAAGGTTGTACCTTTGGCTTTCAGCCATTCACCGTCAATTTCGGTTTCGATAGGGTCGGTCAGGAAGTCGTGCTTCACGTCGTTGTTCTTTTCACATACCATGTCGATGTGCGATTGAAGTACGACAGTCTTGCGGTTTTCCATACCCGGAGTAGCGGGTTTCTTTATCAGAACGTTTCCGGCTTCGTCCACCTTCGTTTCCAACTTATGTTTTTCTCCGAATGCTTTTAAGTAAGCAATGATTTTCTCTTCCTTCTTCGAAGGGCGCGGCACTTGGCAGATTTCCTCAAAATAGTGAAATACACCAGCCGGTTTCAAGTCTTTTTTTTCCATAATTATCTGAATTAGCGGCTGCCTTACATGTGTTTATGCAGCCTTCATTATCAATTGTCAAATATCAATTCTCCATTAAATTAACCACTTATTGCTAAATATGGTTAAATTGATTGACTATTTTATTCCCCTTTCTCTTTTTTTAGAGTAAAAAAGGCGAGTTAGTCCAACCAAAGCCCTATATTTGCACCCACAAAAATAGTAAAAACACTATTTTCATGTAACAAAATTAATGGAAATGCTTGATACAATATTGATAACTCTGTTAATAGTTGCTATTTGCATTGTTTTATTGGGTGTAAAGGTCTTTTTTGTGAAAGGCGGCAGGTTCCCTAACGGGCATGTCAGTGGCAATAAGGCAATGCACGATAGAGGTATCGGCTGTGCGCAGTCGCAGGACAGAGAAGCACAACGCAAATCCCGTTTTTCCATTGATGAACTGGAAAAAGCCTTAAACGATAGTATGAACTAATTTTAAAAAACAATATTTATCAATTATGAAGAGATTAAACTACCTCATGAACGGTCTGGCAGCTCTCGCACTGATCGTTTTATTTGCTCAATGTGCCGGCAATACTGATAAACAGACAACAAACGCTCCTGCACAAGCCGGCGGATTATCGGAAATGAAGATTGCTTATGTTGAAATAGATACGCTTTTGGCAAAATACAACTATTGCATAGACTTGAATGAGGCTATGGTGAAGAAGGGCGAGAATGTCCGTCTGACATTGAACCAGAAAGCCAGCGAACTGGAGAAGCAGAAGCAGGAATTCCAGACAAAGTATCAGAACAACGCTTATCTTTCTCAGGAGAGAGCGCAGCAGGAATACAACCGCATCGCAAAGTTGGAGCAGGATTTGCAGAACCTGAGCAACAAGCTGCAGTCTGAACTGATGAGTGAGAATGAAAAGAACAGCCTGCAACTGCGTGATTCTATCAACGCTTTCTTGAAGGAGTACAATAAGACAAAAGGTTACAGCATGATTATCAGCAATACGGGTTTTGACAATCTGCTCTATGCAGACAGTGTCTACAACATCACTCGTGAGATTCTGGATGGCCTGAATGCAAGATACTCTTCTCCGGTGAAGAAATAATATTTATCCTATGATATAAAAAAGGATGTACTGAAAAGTACATCCTTTTTTTATAGGCCTCTTCCCCCGCCTCCTCCCTACGGGGGAGGGGCTAGGGGAGAGGCTTTTAATAATGCTCCGATTGTACGCTTTACCCGCTCCGCAGTAGTGACGGTATGTGTATATTCATCAATATGTACCGTTCCTCCCATAGAGACGGCGGAATTATGATAGAGCATGGAGCTCTCGATATTTTCCCTGGCGGAGAAATGAAATTCGCGGATGCCGGTTTCTCGGGCAATGTGGGCTATGTTGGCTTCATTCACCCCACAGCCTGCCAATAGAATGATTCGGCCTGATGCTTGTTGTTGGAGCTCTTTCAAAAGGGGAATGCCTTGCTCTGCTGTAGATTGCTGTCCGGAAGTTAGGATGCGGTTGCATCCTAATGCGATAATATCTTCTATTGCTTTTTGTGGATTTCTGCATACATCGAAAGCACGGTGGAAGGTGACGGACATCCCTTGTGAGGCTTTCATAAGCTGCTCCATCAATGGAATGTCTACATCTCCTTCTGCCGTCAGGCAACCGAACACGACTCCGTCAGCGCCTAGGCGGCGGGCATTCTCTATGTCTTTCAGCATGATGCGCTGTTCGGTGGAGGAGTAAAGGAAGTCTCCTCCACGGGGACGGACAATGATATGCAATTTGGTCTGCTGCAATACTTCCCGTGCGATGAGGATATCGCCGTATGAGGGGGTTGTTCCTCCCTCGGGGATGCCTGCGCATAGTTCCACCCGGTCTGCTCCGCCGGCTTGTGCGGCAATACAACTCTCTACGGAGTTGGCACAAACTTCAAACTGATAATCTTTCATTTTGTAAAGTTATGGTTGTGGTGCAAAAATAAGAAAAGGGTGAATACGAATTCACCCTTTTCTGCATTTATTTTCTTTTCTGATGTTACTTTGCGTAGCTCACCGCACGTGTCTCACGGATAACGGTAATCTTCACCTGACCCGGATAAGTCATTTCGTCCTGAATCTTCTTGGCGATTTCACCGGAAAGGTTCTCCGTCTGCTTGTCGTCAATCTTGTCTGCACCGACAATGACACGCAACTCACGGCCTGCCTGGATGGCATATGTCTTTGTCACTCCCGGATAGGACATGGCCAGTTGCTCAAGGTCGTTCAGGCGCTTGATGTATGCTTCTACAATTTCGCGGCGTGCTCCCGGGCGTGCTCCTGAAATGGCATCGCATACTTGTACGATGGGGGCCAGCAGGCTGGTCATTTCCACTTCGTCGTGGTGGGCACCGATGGCGTTGCAGATGTCTGGCTTTTCCTTGAACTTTTCTGCCAGCTTCATACCATAGAGTGCATGCGGCAATTCCGGTTCCTCATCGGGTACCTTACCTATATCATGCAGCAGTCCGGCACGTTTTGCTTTCTTCGGGTTGAGTCCCAGCTCTGATGCCATCACAGCGCAAAGATTGGCTGTCTCGCGTGCATGCTGCAAAAGGTTCTGGCCGTATGAAGAACGGTATTTCATCTTACCGATAATGCGGATAAGTTCCGGATGCAGACCGTGGATGCCCAGGTCGATAGTAGTGCGTTTACCGGTTTCGATGATTTCCTCTTCTACCTGCTTGCGTACTTTGGCAACTACCTCTTCGATGCGTGCTGGGTGGATACGTCCGTCTGTTACTAACTGGTGCAATGCCAGACGTGCAATCTCACGGCGAACCGGGTCGAAAGCTGACAATACGATAGCTTCCGGAGTATCGTCTACCACAATTTCCACACCGGTGGCAGCTTCCAGGGCGCGGATGTTGCGGCCTTCGCGACCGATGATACGTCCCTTGATTTCATCTGATTCGATGTGGAATACGGTTACTGAGTTTTCAATGGCTGTTTCCGTAGCCACGCGCTGGATGCTCTGTATCACGATGCGCTTGGCCTCTTTGCTTGCTGTCAGTTTGGCGTCGTCCATGATGTCGTTAATGTAGGACTGGGCCTGCGTTTTGGCTTCTTCCTTTAGGGATTCTACCATGCGCTCTTTGGCTTCTTCGGCAGAAAGTCCGGAGATAGCTTCCAGTTTTTCTATTTCCTGGCGCTGCATGTGCTCCAGTTCTTCTTTCTTCTTGTCTACGATGGACAGCTGGGCTTCCAGATTTTCTTTCACGGCTTCTGCTTCCATCTTCTTGCGCTGGATTTCTTCCTGGCGTTGGTTCAGTACCAATTCACGTTGTTTCAGCTTGTTTTCTGCCTGCTGTATCTTTTGGTTACGTTGGGCCACTTCTTTTTCCAAGTCCGCCTTCTTGTTCAGGAATTTTTCCTTTACTTCCAGCAACTTATTCTTCTTAATCACTTCCGCTTCCGCTTCCGCATCTCTCAGGATACCGTCGTATTTGTTTTTCAGCCCGTGCTTGAAGAACAAGTACGAGGCAAACCCTCCGACAATGAAGCAGGCAATGGATAATACTATTGTAACTACTGTCATTTTATTAATTTGTTTTTAGTGTATAAATAAAAAAGCACTGCATAAAAGCTTGCTTTGATGAAGGGCAAACTTTTGTACAGTGCGCGAATTTCTCTCTTTTACCGACCCGACGGAGGGATTGCAGCTTATTGTTCCTTGAAATAGGTCTCCAATACCTCTGTCAGTTCCTTTATTTTGGTGGTATAGGGTTCAGTATCATTACGATCCTTCAACTGAAGGTTTTCTAAAGCGAACTGATAGGCCACCATGGCTATAATTCTCTCTAGAGATACATTCAGATAATGCTCCCGATACGCATTGAGCCTGATATCTACCTGCTTGGCGGCTTCTCTTACCATTTCCTCGTCCTCACGGTTGATTGTGAGAGGGTAGGAGGCTCCTGCCATCTGCAGGTTTATCTTTATCTTATCGTTCATACATCCTCTTCTCTTTATTCATTCAACAAAGCGATGCATTTATCGACTTCACGCACTAATTTGGACAATCGCAGTTTCGTCTCTTTCACGTCGCTGCCGTTAAGGCTGATTGTCGTAGCTGTTTTTAGGTTCGTGTAGTTAAGTTCCAGTTCCCGGTATTCAGCTTGTACCTTCCCGTATTCCTCCTCTTTGGCTTCAAGAAGTTGCTTTAGCTCAGCATTTTCGCGTTTTAATTCATCGTGCAGATAGATTAAATGCCGCAGTCTGGCTTCAAAGGTACTTAATAGCTTCTTTTCTTCGTCTGTCATCACTACACCAAAATTGTACACAAAAATACAATTTACTTGGAGATTACAAAAACTTTTCGGAGAAAATGTGTTGTAGAAGTGCCGAAATAACCGAAATGGCCTATGAAAGCTTGGTTTCGGGGGATTGAAAAGGGGTGGACTGTTTATCAAAAGATAGGATATGTGGATAGGTGTGGGACTATTGGTTTTCTGCAAGGATTCTCTTCCTTTCTTTTCAAACGCTTAGTATTTCTGTTGCTAACTATTAATCGTCCGACAGTTGTTGAATTATCGTCCAACAACTGTCGGACGATAATTAGACATATGTCGGACGATAATAAAACGGTTATCGGACGATTAATAGTTAGTAAGGCAGGAATTACTTTTTGCTGTTTTCGGAACTACTGCTTGGGAATGATTGGAATAACCTACAGTAAAGGAGGATGCAAAGAAATAAATAAAATAATTTATATAATAGTTTGGTTTATAAAATAAACTAATTATATTTGCATTGGAGTTCGAACCTAAAAAGTGTTTTTATTAATATGTGTGTAACTTTAAAATGAAGTGTGATTATGAAAACAATGGGTTATAAAGGTATGGTAATCGTTCTTTTTAGTATGTTTGTAGTGGGTGTGTCGGCGCAGAGTGTTCTGACGCTGAAAGTGACGAATGTTCCTTCTGCCAAGGGGAAGCTGATGGCGGCTACCGACAAGGGGCAATATAATATGGTGGATGCCGCTGTGAGCGATGTCGTGCTGGAGCTGAAGGATGTGCCTGCGGGCAAGTGCAAGATTTACGTCTATCACGATGAAAACGGTAATTACCAGCTCGACAGAGAGGACGGAGTACCGATGGAGTATTGTGCCATTGTCGATTGGGAGGTAAAAGAAAATACGGAGACGGTGGTTGTGCCGTTGGTGGATGTCCGAAAGGGAATGAAGAAGTAATCATATGGTATAATTATGAAAGATAAAGAATTGAACGAGAAAGAGAGTTTGGAACTTATCGCTCGAATGATACGCAATACGCGTCGCAACCTGGATACGGGTAGCGGAAATAGTTTTTTAGTGTGGGGATATGTAGGTGTGTTGGTGACTTTGGCCGTATGGGCAGGTGTCACGTTTACGGGTAATCCTGTCTGGATGTGGGGATTCTGGGGGATTCCGGTTGTGGGGTATCTGTTGATGTTCCTCTTATTGCGTAAGCGGCAAAAACCTGTGAAGTTTTATCTTGACAAGATACTGGAGCGGGTGTGGGGGGTGTTCGGGATGGTATGTATGATGGGGGTGCTGGCGGCAACGGATGCCGGACGTTACGAAACTATTCTGCCTTTGTGTGCCATCTTCTTCTCGTTGGGCAGCATCATTACGGGCTGCATCATTCGCTATACTACGTTTTTTATCTTCCCGCTGTTTGGCTTTTTATGGGGGCTGAAGAATTTGTTGTATACTTGGGGAGAAGTGCCTTTCCTCTCATCCCTGCTTTGGTTTGTCGGTGTACTGGTATTTTCGCTGATTATTCCCGGGCATATACTGAATTATAAGGCGCGGAAAGAAAATCGAAACGGAGAGTGGGGTGAAGTATGATGACACGAAACAGTGCTTTAGACAAATTCCTGCTTTCCCGAAAGTTTATTGTGTGTATAATTGTTTTGCAATTTATTCTATTGCCGATTGCTACTAAAGGATTTCGGTGGGAGAACATCGGTGATCTGATAATTTATACCTTGAGCCATGCACTTATACAAGGGATGTATCCTTATGCGTGGACTTTTCAGATTGTTTCCCTTGTCATGCTGATGCTGCTTGTGCTTTGGCGCGTGACGATGTCGCGCTGGTTTATGTTTTATGTGGGAGGTTGCTATGTGCTGTATGCCATTGTACAGAATGTGGCAGTAACAGATAAATCTGGTTTCAGCATGGTGACGGTCAATGTGGTGATGATGCTCTTGGTTGCCCTGCTTTGGATGAGGGAAGCCTGGCGGGGGAGCAGCATGCTGACCTTCGGCAATCTGAACCGAAGGACAGCATGGCTGATACCCGTGGCACTCTTTTGCCTATGGTGGCCTATGGACATGATGCGTGGCGCAGAACCCGATTTCAGCCCGATACATCTGTTTGCCGGAGGCTCGGCGATGGCATTTTGTCCGATGACTCCGGTTTTTCTGGTCCTGCTTCTATTGAGTAAAGAAAATATTGATTTAACTTTGCTGCGGGTAACGGCGTTGGTGGGGTTTATCATTGGCTGTTATAACATGGGCAATTTTGCAACCGATGCAGGGTTTTATTTGGGATTGTATCACCTTCTTTTGGTAGGAATATCTCTCTATGCATTGTTGAAAAGTAAACGGAAGAATAAAATTTGATATGTTTAAAGAACTGAACCCTTTGCTTCACAGTGAACTGCGGCTTGCGGTGATGTCGTTGCTCATCAGTGTCGAGGAAGCGGATTTTGTCTATATCCGTCAACAAACGAAAGCTACGGCAGGAAACCTCAGTGTGCAGTTGGATAAGCTCAGCAAGGCGGGTTATGTGGAGATAACAAAAACTTTTAAAGGAAAAATGCCTTGTACACTTTGTAGGATTACTCCGCAGGGAGTGGATGCCTTTGAAGAATATATAGAGGCGTTGAAATCTTATCTGGTGGGAAAATTATGATTTTCCTGAGAATTTGATGGGATTGATGGAAAATGGCAGTGTCTGATTAAAAACAATGAATTGATATGAGAATCTTGGTTACTTATGCCGTACAAGGCGAATTTACTGAATTGAAATTTCCCGGACTGATAGGGGAGGAAGAGGTGCAGATTGGCTATCTCCGTACCGGCGTGGGAAAGGTGAAATCGGCTTTTTATCTTTCTGAAGCGATAAACCATGCGCAACCGGACTTGGTGGTCAATGTAGGTACGGCAGGGACTATCTGTCATCAGGTAGGAGATATTTTCGTATGCCGTCATTTTGTGGACCGTGATATGCAGAAGCTGGTGGAGCTTGGTATGGAGCATGAGATTGATTCAACGGATTTGTTGTCCCAAAAAGGATATTGTTTGCACTGGCCGGCAGGTGGTGTATGCAATACGGGGGATACTTTCCTGACAGAACTCTCGGATGTGTCCGGTGATGTTGTGGATATGGAAGCCTATGCCCAGGCTTTGGTATGTCGTGCCAAGAATGTTCCTTTCATTTCGGTGAAGTACGTGACGGACATTATCGGACAGAACTCCGTGAAACATTGGGAAAACAAGCTTGCCGATGCCCGGAAGGGGTTGGGAGAATTCTTCGAGAAGTTAGGAGGAGTTTAGCACATCATTTCAACGTCTTGAATGACAGTATATGCCAAGTCACCCCCACAGCGACAAGGAACAATGCTATCTTTATTTCTGTTAGTGGAATCAGGAAGAAGATGCAGTAAACCATTGTTCCCCACATCAGCAGTAGGGAGATGATTTTGGCACGTAGAGGGATGGCTTTGTTCTCGCGGAAGCTGCGGATGTAGGGACCGAGGCATTTGTGGTTCAGCAACCATTGGTACAGTCTGGGTGAGCCTCTGAAATAGAGTGCTGCCGTGAGCAGCAGGAAAGGCGTAGTGGGCAGCAACGGCAGGAAGATGCCGATGATGCCGAGTGTCAAAGAAACTGTTCCCAAAATGATGCAGACGGTTTTCATGCGGCAAATGTAGGAAAAATAATAATATAGATAATATGTATGCGAATAAAGTAAAGAAGGTTGTTGCCGTCCACGACTTGTCGGGAGTCGGACGGGTGTCTCTGACGGTGGTCATTCCCATTCTTTCGTCTATGGGTTTCCAGGTGTGTCCGTTGCCTACAGCCGTATTGTCGAGCCATACCCAGTATCCGGAATTCTCTTTTCTGGACCTGACGGATGAAATGCCGAAGATTATTTCCGAGTGGAAGAAGCTGGAAGTACAGTTTGATGCCTTTTATACCGGCTATCTGGGTTCTCCGCGGCAGATACATATTGTTTCTGACTTTATTGATGACTTCCGCCGACCGGACGGTCTGGTTGTGGTAGACCCGGTGTTGGGCGATAACGGACGGCTTTATGCGAACTTCCACGAGTCCATGATTGATGAAATGAAACATCTCATCACCAAGGCCGATGTCGTTACCCCCAATCTGACGGAGCTGTTCTATCTGCTGGGTATTCCTTATAAGGAGATGAATACGGATGAGGAATTGAAGTCATACCTTCGCCAGCTTTCCGATTGTGGTCCCGAAGTGGTGATTATTACCAGTGTGCCCGTACGGGATGATAAGCATAAGACGTCCGTGTATGCCTATAACCGGAACGGTAACCGCTACTGGAAGGTTACGTGTCCTTACCTGCCGGCCCATTATCCCGGAACAGGGGATACGTTTACCAGTGTTATCACCGGGGCACTGTTGCAAGGCGACAGTTTGCCCATTGCCCTGGACCGTGCCACGCAGTTCATTCTGCAAGGTATCCGTGCTACTTTCGGATACGAGTACGACAACCGTGAAGGTATACAGCTTGAAAAGGTGTTGCATAATCTCGACATGCCGATTCAAATCTGCAGCTATGAATTAATTTAAACCAATCTCATCTTATGAAAAAGAAAATATTCTTGGCAGTGTTTCTCTGTTGCGGCATGTTTGCAGCAATGGCGCAGACTGCTGCCGACTCTCTTGCCATCGTTTCTGCCGATTGGCAGACTGAGCCCCTGCAGAAAGGGATGCTTTATAAAAAGGCAGTATTCAGTTCTTTGTATGGAGTTCCTCAGGAAGTGTCTATTTTTGAAATATCCCCGAAGCGCTACCGTTTCGATGTGCTCGTCCACAATCCCAAGGAGGAGACCAGTATAGCCGCCCGGCATGCAGGTGCGGTGGCGGCCATCAATGGCTCCTATTTTGATATGAAAGCCGGAAATTCCGTCTGCTATCTGCGTAAGGACGGGGTGGTGATAGATACTACCTCTACTGGGGTTCTGGCAACAGTGTCCAATGGAGCTGTACTTATAAAGAAGGGCAGGCTGGAACTGATTCCCTGGAGCAAGCAGGAAGAAAAGGCATGTACTTTGAAAAAAGGCACTGTGCTGGCTTCCGGTCCTTTGATGCTGAAGGACGGGCAAGTGTGCGACTTGTCCGGGACTAACCGGAATTTTGTAGATACCAAGCATCCCCGCAGTGCTGTGGCGCTGACAAGAGAAGGAAAAATCCTGCTTATTGTCGTTGACGGACGTCGGAAGGGAAAAGCGGAAGGCATCAATATACCCGAGCTTGCCCATATGATTCGTGTATTGGGTGGGGAGGATGCGTTGAATCTGGACGGTGGCGGTTCTTCTACGCTGTGGAGTGGGGAGTTGCCGGATAAGGGAATAGCCAATACCCCGAGTGGCAGCGCAGAGCGTAAGGTTGCCAATTCTCTTTGTGTGTACGAATAAGTTAGGGAAGTGAATGGATAAATCTTAAGTTTTTTGTAATTTTGCCGTCGCATCGAGGTGACATTAGATGCGGCAACTTATTATATTAATTAGCGTATTAACAATATGTACACAGTCATCAAACGTATGGAAGTGTCGGCTGCCCATAGCCTGAAACTTTCTTATCGCAGTAAGTGTGAGAATCTGCACGGTCACAACTGGATTATCACTGTCTATTGCCGTTCCAAAGAGCTGAATGCGGACGGAATGGTAGTAGACTTCAGTCACATCAAGCAGGTGGTAAAGGAACAGCTGGACCACCATAATCTTAATGAAGTGCTGTCCTTCAATCCCACAGCCGAGAACATAGCCCGTTGGATATGCGACCAGATACCCACTTGCTTCAAGGTAGAGGTGCAGGAGTCGGAATCAAACATTGCCGTCTATGAGGAAGATTAATGAGATATTCTACAGTTTGCAGGGAGAAGGATACCATACGGGTACCCCGGCTGTCTTTATCCGTTTTTCCGGTTGCAACCTGAAGTGCCTCTTTTGTGATACGCAGCATGAGGACGGCATACTGATGTCCGATGAAGATATCGTAACAGAAGTTAGTAGATACCCTGCCGCTACCGTGATACTGACCGGTGGAGAACCCTCCCTTTGGATTGACCGTGAATTTGTGGATTGTCTGCACCAGGCGGGAAAGTATGTCTGCATTGAAACAAACGGTACCCGTCCGCTGCCGGATAATATAGATTGGGTGACCTGCTCTCCCAAGCAGGGGGTAAAGCTGGAAATTACGCGTATGAATGAAGTGAAGGTGGTGTATGAAGGGCAGGATATTACTGTTTATGAGCAGTTGCCCGCCGGGCATTTCTTTCTTCAGCCTTGCTCTTGCAGCAATACGGCCGAAACGGTGGATTGCGTGATGAAGCATCCTAAGTGGAGACTTAGTTTGCAGACACATAAGCTGATAGATATCCGGTAGGCATTTATAAAACGAATAATGGCTGTAAGCAATGCTTACAGCCATTATTCGTTCATGCACGGGAGGAGAGGCTCGAACTCCCGACACCCGGTTTTGGAGACCGGTGCTCTACCAACTGAGCTACTCCCGTGTTTGCGGCTGCAAAGGTAATGCAAACTTTCAAATATGCAAGTAACAGACGTACTTATTTTATAAAGAAAGTTGCTTACAACATCTGTAAGTCCTGATACATAATGCGATACGCTGCTGCTTTTTTTTCCAGTGCCAGCGGGTAGGCTCTTGAGGAAGAAGGCATCCGGTAGAGGCGCATCGGATGGTTTTCGAAAAGAAACTCCGTGAAGTCGCCTACTTTGGGCTTGTCGATGGAGAACTGCGTGCACAGCGTGTCCGTAGCCTTCTCGCCGGTGGTAACGATAGCCTTGCATTGCGGTATCCGGTGTAGCAGGGCAGGGACGTCCGTGGGTTGCACCACTTCCAGAAACTTATCCGAGGCGTTGTCCTGCAGGCGCCGTATGGCAGAGGCTGTGTCGAACAAGGCAATACCCTTTTCCTGCAGGAAACTGATGAGGCGTTCTTTGCAGAAAGCCTTCTTCGTCTTGTCTACAAAATAATCCTTGTCATTGAAGAAAAGGAACCCGGTAATCCTCCACATGTCATTGTTCCAGTTGGGGTAGTAAAACTCCATGGACCACCGCTTTTTCTGCGGAGGAAAGCTTCCCAGCATCAGCAGACGGGCGTTACCGGGAAGGAAGGGTTCTAAAGGGTGTTGTTCTATTTCCATACTTTCCAATTTCATTGTTCTGCCTGCAAAAGTACGGAATATATCTTGGATATGCTATCCTGCAATGTCCTGATTGCTCATTCTGTCGGTGATTTGGAAGGGGAAATCAGGATATTCGTAGAGGCTGAACCGGGATTCTGTCTTGCCTTCCGTATAGTTCCAGATGGTGGCATATTCTTCGGCGTCTTCTCCCATGGCCTGCAGTTGGCGGAGGTAGGAGGCTATGGACTTGTTCTCTACGATATATATTTGTCCCAGCCGGTCTATTATAGGGCTGTGGCGCCGGGTGCTGTCATGGTCGAAACGCAGGATGCGCTTGCCTTCGGAAGTGATGCCTACCATGTTGAAGGTCATGCTCTTGCCGATGGCGGGCAGGTTGAGCACATTGCGGTCGGTGGCGAGGAAAGGCAGGTGGTGCGTTTTCAGGAAACGCCGGATGCAGGCTGCCGGGTCATGGACGGTTCCAAGCAGTACGGACAGATTATGGGCATCTTCCTTGGTCAGCTTTCCGAAGCGCTTTTCTTCCCATTGCTCTTGTACGGAACGGCTGTTGGGGGTAAACACGGCATTGTTTTCTTCAAAACCTTTCACGGAGAAGGTGTAGTAGCAAACCACTCCCAACTGATTGAGCACTTGGCGCAGGCGGGTGGTATGCCCCCGGCGGGATGCAGCTACGTTGTATACCAGTTGGTTGTCAATGAGCCAGCCTGCCGCCAGCAGTTTGCGTATTCCTTCGGCAGCTTCCGGAGTGACTTCGAGCGGGGTTTGGAAATGTGTCTGGATAATGAACTGGCGGATGCCGATGGTAGACGCCTTTTCCTTGAATTCCCTTAGAATCTCCACCAGCCCGTCATTGATGCGCATGGGCAGGTAGGCGGGGAGGCGTGAGCCGAGGCGTACACGTTGCAGCTCTGCATACTTTTCTCCTTCGGGCCGTTCCTGATTGGCTTTCCGCTTGCGGACTGCCATGCGGTAGACGGCGTCCAGAATATTGCCCAGCGTCTTGTTTTGGCTCATCAGTGCGTCACCGCCGGTGATGAGAATGTCCCGCAGTTGCGTGTCTTCCTCAAAATAGGCCATCAGCCGACGCAGCTTCTTTTCCCATGTTTCCTTGGGACGCAGGGTGTCAAACTCAAAATTGAGCCGTTTGCTTTGAAAGTCGTACATACGCTGACAAGATGCGCAGAGTCCTCCGCAGGCGCGTCCCATGGTGTCGGGGATGAGGATGGCCACTTCCGGATAACGGCGGTGGATGTTATGCCCGTCGGGCAGCAGCCAGCCGGCGGCATTGGGTTTACCTGGTTCTACGATATCCTCCCGTTCCCAGGCACGTATCTGTCCGTAGGTTTCCACCAGTTGGGGTGAATAGAGTATATAGCTGCGCAGGGCCTCGTCGTCGTATCCGCTGCCGGTGCAGTTCAGCAGTGACAGATAATAGGGGGTGGCGAAGAAAGGCATTCCCTTCTTGCGGGCTTTTGAGAGCAGGTACATGGTTTCGGCAGAAAGGGAGTTGCCGAGAAGACGGTTTAGCTCCGTAGGGCTTTTGACGGCCATGGCAAGATGGAAACGGAAGTCATTCCACCATTCGCTGACGAGGTTGAACTTCTCCTCGTAGCTGAGTCCCTCTTCGAAATGGAAGCGGGAAGCCGGGTTCTTGCGGTGCTCAATCTTCTGCACCAGTGCATGCAGGATGCGTTCCTTGTTCTTTGCACGGATATGCTGCACGTCTTCATCCAGTCCGCTGGGCCAGCGTTCGGTCAGGGTTTTGATTTTCTGTGCGGAGGGCAGGGTGGGGGCTGGCTGGTGGAGGCGTTTGAACTGCTGGAACAAGTCGATGAACAGGTCCGTTTCCGTTTCCTCTTCCCATTGTCCCGTGAGGAAGGAATGCAGCATTGATAAAGTTGCTATGGGCAGCTGTTCTCCGATGGAGAGCTCGTGTACTTCCTGCCCGTCAAATTCAATCAAGAGTCGAATTTGCTTACCGGCCTCGCTGTCCACTTCCGGATGTCCGGCAATGTACTCCGTCAGGTTGGCCTTGAAGGCTTCCGCATCGTCGCTTTGAACGGCGATGCTGACCAATTCAGGGAGTTCGTGCCGATAAAGTTGTTCCAGTTGTGATAGAGTGAGTGCAAGCATTTTCTTTTGTTTCATAAGCGGTTGTTTTTTTGAAGTTAATATTTATGATGGTTGACGCGGGGTGCGTCCTTGTGTTCCGTGAGGGGAAAATGATTTCATTTGCTAAAAATAACAAAAAAAAGCGGGAAATTTCTTTCCCGCCTTCTTGTTTCTAAAGTTCTTTAGAATTCTTTTTCTTTTATTTTTCTTCGTTGGCTTTCTGTTTCGGTTCCTTTTTGGCCAGCATCACTACGTTGTAAACGTACTCGGTCATCCATTGTTCCGAATATCCCAGACGCTCTTTGTACTGGCGTACTGCCGCTGCCGTCTTGTGTACATCGTCCTTTTTCCATACGGTTTTTGTACAGACGTCGTGTACGGTTTTTTCGGTCATGCTGCGCAGTGCTCCCTTGAAGATGGAAGGCATGCGGAATTTCCACTGCATCAGGTTTCCCATCAGCATCATCAAGTCATTGGAGAATCCTTGATACATAAAGAGATAACCTTGTACGTCGTTCTGCGTACGGCAGTGCTTCTTGACGGAAGTATCAATTTCCTTGAAGAAGTTTTCACTGATGCCGTAGTCCTGCATCAGCATCTTGCGCGAAGCGGCCTTTTCCGCTTGTCCCAGGCGGCCTCCCTGCGTGGGGATTTTGAACAGACGCTTGAAGTTGGCTACATCCGGCACAAAGCGGATATTGGTGATGCCCAGGTTGGCGGCTATTACAGACTGGAAGTAGACGCGTGTCAGTGACACGAAGTCTTCCACATTCTTCGAAGATACTTCTCCGGTATTCTTGTTGAATAGTTTGGCAAATAAACTCATATCAAATTACGAATTACTGATTACAAATTACAAGACCGCAGGTCATCCGGCGGTTCCGGCTGCAAAAGTACGAAATAAGTTGGTTATCACCAGCACTCTATGTCTTTTTCTACCTCTTTCAGGCGGTTCTTGGTGAAAACGGGGTCTTTGATACCGGCGCTTTTCTGTGCGCGGTAGTCTTCAAGCAGCCTGAAAGCGTATTTTCCGAGCAGGCTGATGGCGATAAGATTGCAGAGCACCATGAGTCCCATAGTGACGTCGGCAAGGCTCCATGCCAGGTCGAAGGTGGCAACAGCACCGAACATGACCATGCCGCCCACCAGTATACGGTAGATGTTGAGCACCCATTTACGGTGGGTAAGGTAGCGCACATTGGCTTCTCCGTAATAATAATTTCCCAGAATGCTGCTGAATGCGAAGAAGAACAAGGCTACCGCAACGAAGATGGCTCCCGAAGGTCCTATCTCGTTGGTCAGTGCATGCTGGGTAAGCTGTACGCCGTTTGTGGAACCATCCAGTGGAGCACCGCTGAACAGAATGATGAAAGCGGTGCAGGTACATATAATCAGCGTATCGGTAAATACTCCCAGCGTCTGAATCAAGCCTTGCTTCACGGGGTGGCTGACGTGTGCGGTTGCCGCCACATTGGGGGCGGACCCCATACCGGCCTCGTTGCTGAACAGCCCGCGTTTGATGCCCTGCATCAGCGCCATGCCGACACCCCCTCCCAAAGCCTGCTCCCATCCGAAGGCGTGGCCGACAATGAGTGCCAGGACTCCCGGCAGCTCTTTGATGTTCAACAGAACGATGATAAGTGCCAGTGCAATGTATCCCAACGCCATGATGGGGACGATGATGCTGCTGACTTTGGCTATGCGCTGTACGCCTCCAAAGATGATTGTCAGCGTGAGTGCGGTGATGATCCCTCCCACAACGGCATGGTCGAACCCGAAAGCGCCTTCGAAAGCGGCACACAGTGTATTGCTCTGTACCGAGTTGAATGCAAATCCGAAGGTAATGGTGATAAGTACGGCAAACAGTGCCCCCATCCACGGCTGTTTCAGTCCCTTACGCATATAGTAGGCCGGGCCGCCGATAAAGGAGTCTTTGCCCTTTATCTTATACAATTGGGCCAGTGTAGATTCTACAAACGAGCTGGAAGCACCCAGGAGGGCAATCACCCACATCCAGAATACAGCGCCCGGACCGCCTACTGCAATGGCGGTGGCAACCCCTGCAAGATTGCCCGTACCTACACGGCTGGCAATGGAGATGGCAAATGCCTGGAACGATGAGATATGCTTTTCCTTGGCATCGCCTTTCCCGCCCGAGTCGCCCAGCAGACGTACCATTTCCTTTATCATCCGGAACTGTACAAAGCGGGTTCTCAGCGTAAACCATACGGCGCATCCCAACAGCAGGGCAACGAGGATGTAGGTCCAGAGCAGGTCGTTTATCAGATTTATTATTCCCATAATGTATATGTACAGTTATCTATTTGTAGTAAAAAACTCACACAAAACAAGTGCTACCCTCTGTCGTTATCTAAGGTGGTCTCTGTCGTTACTTTAGGCTACCTCTGTCGTTAACTGAGATAGATTTCTTGCAAGTCGGTGATAATCAACGTGGTATAAACTCGTGTGCTGCGATTTGTACCATGGACAAATCTGGACAAACCTGACGGAATCTCCTTGCCTATTTCAGCTTGAAGTGAAATTTGTGTCCTTCAAACACCGGTTCCACTATGTCATAACGAACAAACTTTGCCAGCAGATGTTCGGCGGCGCGTCGGGAAAGATGCGCCAGGCGGCAGTAACGGTTCAATGACAGGCGGTCGTTCTCTTCCAGCAGATTGAGCAGCAGCTGTTCCCGTTCGGTATATTCTATCAGTTCTCCTTTCGGACTTTCGCTTTGTTGCCAGACACGTAGATGGACGGGAGTGGCAAGGATGTTTTCATCCTTGATACGGAGATAGGCAAGATATTTTCCCGTTTCGTCCTTGGCATATACCGGCTTCCGGTCACTTTCCTCGATTTGTACCACCAGCACACTACGGCCTTCCACCTGATAGGTCTGCATGGTATAGTTCACTTCGGGGCTGCAATAAAGTCCGGCAGCCGCTTCTATCATATATTGTTCTTCGTCCGAACGGACACCGGCAATTTTCCCGTTATCTTTCACTCCGATAAGCAGTTTTCCACCGTCTGTATTGGCAAAGGCTGAAAGGGTTTTGGCTATCTTGCGGGCGTCGGATATTTCGAACTTGAAATCCTGCTGTTGGTGCTCTCCTTCGGCTATGAGAGCGTGTATATATTCGGTGTCAGTAAGCGTTTTCATGCTTGCAAAAGTAGATAAAAAATGCGTAAGAGCCCCTTTTTGCGGCGATTTTACCGAATATTTCAAAAAAAATATCGTTTTTCTGCATTTATTTCAAGAAAGAATGTATTTTTGCCAGACATTATTAACGAAGTAATTTAAAAAGGATTATGAAAGAATTAGTTGAAAAAGTAGCTGCATTGTATGCAGACTTCTCAAAAGATGCAAACGCTCAGTTGGAAAACGGTAACAAGGCAGCAGGAACTCGCGCTCGTAAGGCTTCTTTGGAAATCGAAAAAGCTATGAAGGAATTCCGCAAAGCATCTTTAGAAGCTTCTAAGAAGTAAGAAAAAAAGCATATTTGATGCTGCGAAAGACTGCCACTACTGGCGGTCTTTTTTGTTTTTGAAAAGTATTATTGCTACTTTTGACGCAGGTATTATGGATGAAAACGTTCTCAATAAACTGAAGATACTGGCAGAGTCGGCAAAGTATGACGTCTCTTGCTCCTCCAGTGGTACGGTGCGCTCCGGCAAGGCAGGCATGCTGGGGAACACTGTGGGTGGCTGGGGCATCTGCCATAGTTTTGCCGAGGACGGCCGTTGTATCTCCCTGCTCAAAGTGATGCTTACCAATTATTGCATCTACGACTGCGCCTACTGCATCAACCGCCGCAGCAACGACCTGCCGCGTGCCACGCTGTCGGTGGCCGAGCTTGTAGACCTCACCATGGAGTTCTATCGCCGCAACTATATCGAAGGGCTTTTCCTGAGCAGTGGGGTGGTGCGTAATCCCGATTACACGATGGAACGCCTGGTGCGCGTTGCCAAGGACCTCCGCACTATCCATCGTTTCAACGGATATATCCATCTGAAGAGCATTCCCGGTGCCAGCCGCGAACTGGTGAATGAGGCAGGACTTTATGCCGACCGTCTCAGCGTCAATGTCGAGATACCGAAGGAGGAGAACCTGAAACTGCTTGCCCCGGAGAAAGACCATAAGAGTGTATATGCGCCTATGCGCTACATCCAGCAGGGAGTCCTTGAAAGTTCGGAAGAACGCAAGAAACACCGCCACGCTCCTCGTTTCGCTCCTGCAGGACAAAGCACACAGATGATAGTAGGCGCTACCGCCGAGACGGACAAGGATATTCTGTATCTTTCGTCGGCCCTCTATAAGGGACCTACGATGCGGCGTGTCTACTATTCGGGCTATATTTCCGTCAATACCTACGATAAGCGCCTGCCGGCATTGAAACAGCCCCCTTTGGTGCGCGAAAACCGCCTTTACCAAGCCGACTGGCTGATGCGCTTCTATCAGTTCAAGGTGGAGGAAATAGTGGATGATGCCTACCCAGACCTTGATTTGGAGGTTGACCCCAAGCTGTCCTGGGCTTTGCGCCATCCCGAGCAGTTTCCAATCGATGTGAACAAGGTGGATTATGAGATGTTGCTCCGCGTGCCGGGCATCGGCGTGAAGTCGGCACGGCTGATAGTGGCTTCCCGACGTTTCTCCAAGATAGGTTTCTACCAGTTGAAGAAGATAGGGGTGGTGATGAAGAAGGCGCAGTATTTCATTACCTGCTGCGAGTTGCCGATGCGCACGGTCAATGAGCTGACTCCGCAAGGGGTACGCAGTCTGCTGTTGCCCAAACCGAACAAGAAAAAAGTGGATGAGAGGCAGTTGATGCTTGATTTTGGCGAATGAATATCTTTTTATACGATAAGACTTTTGAGGGATTGCTGACTTCTGTTTTTGAAGCCTATTCCCGCCGCATTTTCCCCGATGCACTGTTGTTGGAGGGAGAGCCTCTACCATTGTTCTACGATGAAATATTTACAGTGATAACCGATGAGGAGAAGTCCGGTCGCGTCTGGCGCGGATTGCAGAAGAAGCTGTCGTCTGCGGCACTTGCCTGCCTCGCCCAATGCTGGCTGGCAGAGGAACCGGAAACTCCCATGCTGCTGTTCCGCTATATCCGCAAGGCGATAGATGCTCCTCGCTCCATTGAAACGAACTTTGCCGACCCTGATGTGCTAGAGTTCTCCCGTATGTGGAAGCGGGTGGATTGGGAGCGTATACGCCTGCTTCAGTTTGTCCGCTTCCAGAAGGCTGCGGACGGTACTTTCTTTGCTGCCATCGAGCCCGAAAAGAATGCCCTTCCTTTGGTGACGGGGCATTTCAAGGACCGTTTTGCCGACCAGCGTTGGTTGATTTATGACATCAGGCGAGCCTATGGGTACTATTACGACTTGAAGGAGGTGCGCCAGGTGACTTTTGGTGAGGACAGTCGCGAAGGACATCTTGTCACCGGCATGCTCGACGAAAGTCTGATGGACGGAGACGAACAGCTTTTCCAGTCTCTCTGGAAAACCTATTTCAAGGCAATCTGCATCAAGGAACGCCTCAATCCCCGGAAGCACAAGCAGGACATGCCCGTGCGCTATTGGAAATATCTGACGGAAAAACAGCAGTGATTCCCTTTATTCGATTTTCTCCACTGTCACTTCGGGAAATTCCTGCATCAGTTGCAGCAAATATCCCTCATCATAGCTTTTCTTGGATTTGATGACCATGGTCACTTGATAGTTGGTGTACTCTCCCTGCACTTGCCGGTCCAGGTTGTAGGACACCACCAGATAGTCTTTGGAGTTGAATCGCCGGGACACTTGCGGCAGTATCTCTTTGCTGGAAGTGGAAAAGGTTATCACGGAACTTTTCATGCCAATGCTTTTGAAAATAAGGCTCAACAGTTCGAGCCCTGCCAGAGTCAGCAGGGTGGCGGCAATGCTGATGGTGTACATTCCTGCACCTACTGCCAATCCGATGCCTGCAGTAGCCCATATTCCTGCGGCTGTTGTCAGTCCCCTGACTATCTGTTTCTGGAAAATGATGGTACCCGCACCGATGAATCCGATACCGCTGACTACTTGTGCGGCAACACGGCTGGGGTCCAGCGTCACACTGCTTTCCTTGATGATTTCCTGAAAACCATATTGGGATACAATCATGATGAGCGCGCTTCCCAATGATACCAGGAAATGGGTGCGGTAGCCTGCTTCTTTGGCACGGTATTCCCGGTCCAGTCCGATAATGGCACCCAATATTCCGGCTACCAGCAACCTGAGCACAAAATCAAAGTTTAACATCATCATCGTATCCTCTCTTTCTTTTTTATTAATTGATGACCCAATTCTTATTGTGGGGCACTGTTTTCTTGGGGTTGTAATGCATTCCGGCTTGTGTCGGTATTTTTAGTATGTATGTACGTCCGCTTTTATTCATCAGCGAGGTATCCCGCAGCCACGGATTGGCATCTTTCAGTTGGGCATAGGTGATGCCTTTATCTTTGGCAAACTGTGCCAGGTTGCCGATGCCCGTTGTGACGGTCACTTCCGTGTAGGGGATGGGCGGATAAAGATGTTCCCGTTTCAACAGAAAGCCGTACTGCTGTGGATTGCTGATGACTGCTTTGGCTGCCAGCAGGCGGAACATGTAGCGCGAAGTCTCTTCTACCAGCCATAAGTCGACAGCCTGGTCCACCATTTGCTTCTGCAGCTGTGTGGAGATGCGTCCTTGCCCGGCATTGTAGGCGGCGGCTACGCACAGCCAGTTCCCGTATTTCTGATAAGCATCTTTCAGGTACTTGCAGGCTGCTTTGGTCTCTTTCTCGATATGGTATCGTTCGTCGATGTTGCTGTTCACCTCCAGTCCGAATTCGCGTCCGGTGGCAGGCATGAACTGCCATAGGCCGGCGGCACCCGCAGGCGATTTGGCAAGCGGGTTCAGGTTGCTTTCTATCACAGCGAGGTACTTGAAGTCATCGGGAAGGCCGTTGGCTTTTAGTATAGGCTCTATGACGGGGAAGTAGCGGTTGGCACGCTTCACCATGAGCATGGTGGTGGAGTGCATGTAGGTGAAGGACATCAGTTCGCGGTCCATACGTTCGCGGTGGTCGTAGCGAAGCAGGTCAATAGCTTGTCCGGCAAAAGTGATCTTGTCCGGTACGCTGGGGGAGGTCACGCAGTAGGGAACTTCGGATTTCACGGAATCGCGTTCGGGATTCAGCGTACTGCTGCCTGCGAGGAAGGGGAGGCTGGAACCTGCGCACAGTGCAATGGCAGCGGTAAGCACGATATATTTTGAATTTTTCTTCATGTCTGTATGTCTATTTCTGTTTGGAGACGTGAAGATACGAAATCAATTCGTTATAGGCAACCTTTCCCATAGCCATCGTGGAATCATACGCCAAAAAAATACCAGTACCCGGTAGCGTCCGTCAATGACAACTACCCGTCTCTTTTCTCTTAAAGCCTTGATTATGTGCTGTGCTACACGGTCTGCTTTCATCAGCATCGGGTATTTCCCGCTTTTCAATAAATCGGTGGCAACAAATCCCGGACGGATGTCGGTGAAGTGTATATCAAGATGCTGCATCCGGGCAAGTTGTGCCAGCGCTTCGATATAGGTATTCTGGAAGCGTTTGGTGGCAGAGTAGGCCGGTGCAACGCCCAGTCCTTTAGTGCCTGCAATGGAACTGATGACAGCAATATGTCCGGAGCCTTTTTCCTTGAAATAGTTGAAGGCGGCAGTCACCATGCGGGTAAATCCCTCTACATTGGTACGTGCCGTGTTCAGTTCGATGTCCGGTTGTAAGTCCCGGTTTTGATGTCCCACGCCGGAACTGAGGAAAAACAGGTCTATGCCTCCCAGCTTTTTTATCAGGTTATGGAGGTGTAGAGTCGCTGTCTCTTCCGTAACGTCCAGCTGTTCCGTGATTATCCGGTCGGGTGCGGTGGCTTGTAGGGCATGCAATGCTTCCTCTCTTCTGCCGGCAATACCTATATGCCAGCCTTGTTGTACAAGTATCCTGGCTACTTCTTGTCCGATGCCTGAAGTGGCACCGATGATGATGGCTTTCTGCATGATGATAGGGGATTATCCGATGACGGTTGCTACAATTCTTCTTCCTCCGCCCCGGTTGCGGAACTCGCAGAGATAGATGCCTTGCCAGATACCTATGTTCAGACGCCCATTGGTGATGGGGATGGTGAGGCTGGTTCCGCTGAGGGTTGCCTTGGCATGGGCGGGCATATCGTCATCGCCTTCGCATGTATGTTGGTAATAAGGTTCCCGTTCTTTTACGAGGCGGTTGAAGATGGCTTCCATATCTGTCTGTACGTCAGGGTCTGCATTCTCGTTGATGGTGAGGCCTGCGCTTGTATGCTTGATGAACAGATGCAGGATTCCGGCAGACGGAAGCGGTGGAAGGTTGCGTATAATCTCCTCTGTCACCAGGTGAAAGCCACGCCGGCGAGGGGTTAGGGTAAATTCTTTCTGTGCGGTCATAAATCATTGTTTTTCGTTTGTTGTCAGGATGGTCTTGTCCGGCAGGGCAGTTCCACGGTGAATGTGCTTCCCACTCCCATTGTCGAATCTACGGTAATCACTCCATTCATTTTCTCAACGATGGATTTGCAGATGGAGAGTCCTAATCCGGCACCTTGGGCAAAAGAGTCCACCTTTTCAAACCGTTCGAATATCATTCCCAGTTTGTCGGGGGGAATACCGCATCCAGTATCGGAAACACTGATTCTTATTCCGTCTGTGTCCGTTTCGTAGTACACTTCGATATGTCCCTGCACGGTGTTTTTCAGTGCATTCGATATGAAGTTGTTCAGTATCTGTTTGATGCGCATCGGGTCGTGCTCTATCTGGCCGGGGGCTGCCGGATACCTGGCAAAGAGTTTCACTCCTGCCGGAACGTTCCGTTCGTACTCGGTAATACTTTCCTCGATGAGTTCTGCCGGATTGAACCATTCGGAATGGAGCTCTATGTGTCCGGCCTCTATCTTGGAAAGGTCCAGAACGTCGTTGATTAGTTTGAGCAACAGTTGGTTGTTGTGGTTTATCAAAGAGATGTACTGTTCCCTTTCCTGCTCGTTTTCCACGTAGTGCAGCAGGCTGGAGAAACCGATAATCGCATTTAGCGGCGTGCGGATTTCATGGCTCATATTGGCAAGGAAAGCGGATTTCAGCCGGTCTGCCTCTTCGGCCTTTTCCTTGGCTTGTATCAGCATTGCTTCCGTCTTCTTTAATTGGGTGATGTCATAATTGATGCAGATAATCTCTATGATGTTCTGTTCAGGCATGTAGCGTTCTACAATGATGTTGACGTGGGTCCACATGAAAGAACCGTCTTCTTTAAGAACACGTACTTCCCGGCTGAGCTTGTGTGCCAGTCCTCTCTTTACGTTCTGTAGGAAGTCAAGCATGATAGTACGGTCGTCTGGGTGGAGATGATTGTAGGTTCCGATGATTTCGGACAACGGTGTTTCTGTTTTCTCACCCAAGTTCTTGTACCAGCTGCGTTGGGCATAGCCTTGCTCATTAAGAAGGTCATAATTGGCATATCCCACTTTGGCATAGTCATCTATAAGCTCAAAGTGGCTCTCGAACTCTTGTATTTTGTTGTAAGCGACGGTCGTTTCCGTTTTGTCTGCGTTGATTAGCAGATAGTTGGTCAGGTTGTGATTATCGTCGTAAAGGCTTGTGACTTTGGTTACAAGGTCTATGGTGCCCGTCTTCTTCTGTGTCTTGTAGTAATTGTCTATTTTAGAGAAGTCATACCGGAAAGTGAAGTCTGCATTTTCATGTTTTCTTAACTTGCTTTTCATCTCTTCCGGGAAAATCGGATTCTCGAAAATATTAATTCCAAGTAGATCTTCTTTCTGTTTGAGATGGAACATTTCCTGCTCTTTGTCATTCATATCTATCAATATTCCCTCTCGGTTATAGAGCTCAATTCCTACCGGAAGATATTTATAAATATTATGGAGGAGACGGTTACGCTCTTGTAAGGCTTGGGATGCCGATGACATGTCGGGACCGTCTTGTGTTTCGGCAATGCCGTAGACTTTGACATTACCGTTTTCATCGGTTCTCTGCAGGCATATCTTGCTTCTTATCCACGTTGGACCCTCTACTGTGTTGAGCAGATATACAGTCTCTTGTGTCTGCCGGATATTGTCGAAGGAATGTGTGGTAGTATGCCGTTGTTCCTCTTTCAGGATACGTTTGTTGAAATCTTTAAAGCTGATGGTTCCATCCTCATCCAGTCCCAGCAACCGGGAGATATATTCGGAGCAAATGTAGCTTTCGGTCTTTAAATCAGCTTCCCACCATCCCATATTGGCATTGGTCATCATTGCTGACAGTAAGTCATAATCAAATTTAGAATTCATACCGGAATCTTTAATAGTGATGTTTTTGTTCTGTCACAACAATTAAGATATTGACAAAGATACATTATTTCCAAATTAATCTGTGATGAACGGAAATAAAAATAAGGGTTATATGTGTTTTTGGGAAATGGGAAAAAGGTACCCGAGTTTTTGTACTTGCCGGAATAAGACGTATATTTGTTGCAATTTTTACATTCTAACAAGAAAATGCCATGAAGCGTATTGGACTCTTTGTAATAGTTTTTTTCTGCATATCACTCTTACTCCATGCAAGCGGCCCGCGTGTCTTGTTTATCGGAGATTCTATCACGGACGGTAACTGGGGAAATGCCTGCGGGATGCCCAAACCGACTGCGGAGCGAAGCCTTTGGGATATGAACCATATTTACGGTAGCGGCTATATGTATTTGTGTGCAAGTCATTATCAAGGAGATTTTCCGGAAAAGGAATATGCTTTTTTTAACCGTGGCATCAGTGGAAACACTCTCCGGGATTTGGAGAAACGCTGGGAAGAGGATGTCATTGGAATGAAACCGGATGTGCTTTCCGTCTTGGTGGGGACAAACGATGTACATTACTATCTACAGGGTGACAAAAAAGAGCCTTTTGATTTTGAAGGATGGGAGAAGTGTTACCGTTCCTTGCTTGACCGTTCTTTGCAGGCCAATCCGGAATTGAAGATAGTGCTGGGCACTCCTTTTGTTGCCAATGTCGGCAATATGCGTAAGAGTGAGGACTTTGCAGAACGTGATAGTCTGGTGCGTCGCTGTGCCGCCATCGTAGAGAGGATAGCGAAGGACTATCAGACGGTATTTCTTCCTTATAATGCGATGTTCGATGAAATTCTCGGCACTGCTCCGGCTTCTCAAGACACCTATTGGATTTGGGACGGTATCCACCCCACTCCTGCAGGGCATAAACGAATGGCGGATATGTGGATAAAGCGTGTGAATTTATAATTTATCAATAAAATAGAGAGTAATGGAAAAAGTGATTATCAACTCGTACGAGGATTTTGAAAAGCTGGTAGGCCAGCAAATCGGTGTTTCGGAATATGTAGAGCTCCCTCAGGAGCGTATCAATCTGTTTGCTGATGCGACATTGGACCATCAGTGGATACACGTCGATACGGAACGCGCCAAAGTGGAAAGCCCTTTTAAGAGCACTATTGCACATGGGTATCTCACCTTGTCCATGTTGCCATATCTGTGGAACCAGATTATTGAAGTGAACAACCTGAAGATGATGATTAATTATGGTATGGACAAGATGAAGTTCGGTCAGGCGGTATTGTCCGGACAGAGCATCCGACTGGTTGCCCATTTACAATCTCTGTCGAATCTGCGCGGCGTAGCAAAGGCAGAAATAAAGTTTGCCATCGAAATACAAGGTGAAAAGAAGAAGGCATTGGAAGGGGTGGCTATATTTTTGTATTATTTCAATTGATTATGCGTAAGATGGTATGCCCCCAATGCAAGGTGGGGGCATTTTTTGTGATGAACGGACAAGGTGAGCGCCTGCCGGTCTACATCTCTGACAAAGGTGAGATTGTACCTAAGGACGGCACCTCCTCGTTGGAGGGATACGACCAGGATACGGTTTATTGTTTGTGCTGTTCCTGGCGCGGGACTCCGAAACGTTTGGTGAAATACTGATGGACATACTCCTGCCACAAATGGCGGAGTGCCGCCACGGGATGGTACAACAGCATCCGTGGTCCGGCATACCGCATGACTTCACGCATCCGTTCTTTCATTTCGGGCTTGTAGCAGTGAATGCTGCATTGCCTGCAGGTGGATTTATTCTCACCGAAAGGACAGCGTGAAAGACGAATGCGGGCATATCCCAGCAATTCCTCGCATCGGGGACACAATTGCTTGTTACCTTCCTTTTTCCGGCAGTAGAGGCGGACCATCCGTTCTACTGTCTGTTTTTCCTGCTCGATACGGGATGGCATGTTTATTGTTTGGACTGCCAGCGTTTCAAGGTCGGGAAGAATTCTTTCATACCGGCAATGGCTTCCTCTTTAGTGAAATTCATTCCGGAATCCTTGTTGAATTCGTCGGTGAACTGTGCACAATGTTCTATCATTTCGTCCATAGTGCAGTCTTGTGCAAAATTGCCGTGCTGGTAGCAATAGGTGCAATATTCCTCGTTGAGGCTACCGTCGGCATTGGTTCCGAGTACTTCTGCAGATGACAAGGGCATTCCGCAGCTTTGGCAAAGTTTAGCTTCCATAATGTGTGGAGTTAAGTGATATGCAAATATAGAATATTATTTTGGTTGAAGCGTCCTTTTCAGATAAATCATGTCTTTCAGTTGCTTGCCTCCTTCAAATATGGGGTGGTCGTAATTATCGATAAAGAAATCGGGTACCCGGTGTGAGTATGCAAATCCGCAGCTTTCATAGAAGGGGATGGTTAGCGGACTGTCTCCAGTGCCGACAAGCATAGTATGGCACCGGTCTTTATAATGTTCAAGAACGAATGCTATCAGTTGTCTTCCATATCCCTGGCGCTGGTATTCCGGATAGACAGCTATGCTCTTTATTTCGTAGATTCCTTTATCCTCGCAGGTGATTACACAAGACGCTTTGACTGTATCATTATCGGATAGGATGAACATCTCTCCCCGTTCCAGATAACGGTCAATCATGGACTCTTGTTCGTCGGCAAGCAGCAGCAGGTCAAGATATTGCTTTTTGTTGCCGGATATGGGATGTATTCTTATCATATTTCTGAATTTCTGGTGTGAAGTTAGTCATTTTCTATTGAATTACAATGGATATCTCTTTTTAACTGTTGAATGGTTGAGAGTTGCCGGTGAACAAAATCTGCCATACGCCGTTCTTCTCATAACATGATAATCTGATGAAGTTATGAGTAAGTTGAAATTCTCTTTTCTGGTTTTGATGCTGATGGTATCAGTCTCGGCTTCTGCCGATTGGGCACCTGCTGATGTACAGGCTGCACTGAAGAAAATGTATCCTACGGTAGATGATGTTGCCTGGTCACATGATGAATCTTATTATGTGGCAGATTTCCTGATGAACGGTTTTGATACGAAAGTCTGGTTTGACGGGCAGGCGCAATGGGTAATGCAACAGACGGACTGGGAGACAATGGACGAAGTGCCCCCTGCCGTTTACAATGCTTTTGCCGCCAGTGAATATTCCGGAGGGATGGTGCAGAATGTCACTTGGGTACAGTTTCCCAAATGGCAGTCCATCGTGGCGGTAGAGGTAGGGATGGCAAATCTCCAGACGAAATATCAGATATTGTTTACCCCGACGGGCGAAATCATCCGTGCCCGTAATGTCACCTATACATACAATCCGCTCGGCGCAGCCACTTTCTTGTAACGTCTGTTCGCATACCTGCTGAATTTATCATATCTTTGCCTTCCCAAACCAGACTTTTATGGACAAAGACACTTTTCAGCAGGAGGTTTATAATGTAGTGGCCGCAATCCCTCCGGGGCGGGTGGTGACGTACGGACAGATAGCCTATCTTGTCGGAAGACCTCAATGTTCGCGCATGGTGGGACATGCTATGCACGATGTGCCCGACGGCATGTGTTTGCCCTGCCATCGGGTAGTGAACAGCCAGGGCAGGCTGGCACCGTGCTGGGCGGAACAGCGGGCTTTGCTGGAGGCAGAGGGCGTGACGTTCAGAAAGAATGGGTGTGTGGACATGAAAAAATGCCAGTGGGAATTCATGAAAGAGCAAATACAATAAGATTATGAAATTTATAGGTGCACATGTATCGGCCAGTGGGGGAGTGGAAGCGGCTCCCGTCAATGCCAGTGAGATAGGGGCAAATGCTTTTGCCTTGTTTACCAAGAACCAGCGTCAGTGGGTGGCAAGGCCGCTGACGGAGGAGAGTATCAGGGTGTTTAAGGAAAATTGCGGGAAGCTTGGCTTCGATTCCCGCTATATCCTGCCTCACGACAGTTATCTGATAAATTTAGGGCATCCCGAAGAAGAAGGGTTACAGAAAAGCCGTGCCGCTTTTCTGGATGAGATGCAGCGCTGCGAACAATTAGGGCTGAAGTTACTGAATTTTCATCCGGGCAGCCATTTGAATAAGATTTCCGTGGAAGAGTGTCTGGACAAGGTCGCTGAATCCATTAATCTTATATTGGGCAAGACGCACGATGTGGTGGCTGTCATAGAGAACACAGCCGGGCAGGGTAGCAATGTGGGAAACGAGTTCTGGCAGCTGGGACATATCATTGACCGGGTGGATGACAAGTCTCGCGTTGGAGTTTGCCTTGATACCTGCCACACGTATACAGCAGGCTATGATATAGTGAATGAGTATGACAAGGTGTTTGAGGAGTTTGACACAGCGGTAGGTTTCGGCTATCTGCGCGGTATACACCTGAATGACTCCAAGAAAGCACTCGGCTCCAGAGTAGACCGTCACGACAGCATCGGCAAGGGGCTGATAGGTATGGATTTCTTCCGGCGCTTTATGCAAGATGTGCGTTTTGACGGTATACCTATTATTTTGGAGACGCCCGATGAATCGCTTTGGGCAGAGGAGATAAAACTGTTGAGAAGCTTTGTCTCCTCTGATTGAGAGACTATGCCCTGAATACACATTCTATACGGTTACCGTCCGGGTCGAGGACGACACTTTCAAAATATCCGTCGCCGGAGGTACGGGGCTCTCCTGCGATGGTATATCCCGCTGTATGTAGCCGTTCTGTCTGTCGGAGGACAGCTTCCTGGCTGTCGAAGGCAAAGGCAAAGTGGGTCAGTCCCAGTCTGTTTTCCTCAATAGGGGTATTCTGTCTGTCCGTACGGCTCATCAGTTCCAAATCCGTTCCTTCATCGAAGTGAAGGAAATAAGATTCGAATCCTTTTTGGGGGTTGATGTACTTTTCATTGCTGCTCCCGTTGAAGTAACGTGTGTAGAACTCTTTCATCTCTTCCAGTCGGAAGGTCCAGATGGCGATGTGATGTATCTTCATAAGTTTGCTAAATTATAATCTGTGTTCAATCTGAGTAATCTGTGGTGGGGTTGGTAATTGCAGGTGCAGAATAGGGAAAGGCTTTCCCGTCGGGTCGGTTTCGTCCCAGCCGGCCACTTGGAATCCCATATGTTGGTAAAATCGGCAAGCTTGTCCGTTCTGCTCGTTTACATCCACTTTGTGGATGTGTTTTTGGTGGACGGCGTACTCCATGAGCCGTTTTCCGTATCCCTTACCTTGTTGGTCAGGACGGACAAACAACATCTCGATGAGTTCATCGCTCAGTCCCATAAAGGCGGCAATTTCTTCTTTTTCGTTGCGGATGATGTAAAGCTCTACGGCAAGAAAGTACTGCTCTCTTATCAGCGGTTTGTAAAACTGTATATCCTTTTCTGCCAGGAAGTGGTGTGTGCTGCGGACAGAGGCTTCCCAGACGGTCAACAGTTCGTCATAATCTTGTGGGGTAGGTCGGAGTATCATCATTTATTGCATTACTTTGCTGGTTATTAATCAGTAGACAGTCAGAATTCGGCTTCTTTGGTAATCCTTACGGTTTCTCCCGTTATAGGGTGGGTAAATTCTAAGTATTCGGCATGCAGATAAAGCCGGTCTGCTTTCTCCCCGTAAAGTTCATCACCGATGATGGGGCAGTGCAAGCCAAGCGGGTGTGCTGCATGTATACGTAGCTGATGGGTTCTTCCCGTGCGCGGATAGAAAACGATACGGGTCCGTTTCCCGTCCAGACGTTCCAGAACTTGATAATCGGTGATGGCGGGCTTCCCGTGTTCGGTGTGTACCATTTGCCGTGGGCGGTCAAGTGGATTCAGGCAAAGCGGGAGGTCGACCGTACCTTTGTCCTTTGGGACAATACCCTCGAGCAATGCGACATAACGTTTCCTGACCAGGCGGTTCTTGAACTGGGCCTGCAGGTTCTGGTGTACACGCTTGGTCTTGGCAATGAGCATTAAACCGGAAGTGGCCATGTCGAGACGATGTACCGTCAGGGGACTGTCAGCTTCGGGATATTGCTCACGCATCAGGCTATAGACGGAGACTGCATCTTCCTTGCCGGGAACAGACAGCATTCCTGCCGGTTTGTTGATGACCGAAAGCCATGGGTCCTCATAAACAATCTCCAGATTCTTGGAGGGTACCTGCATTCTTTTCAACATGGGGTTTTCCTCTACTTGTAGACCTTGCAGCATGTGTTGCAGTATAGGTTCGCACTTTCCTTTGCAAGCCGGATAATAGTGGCCGTGATGGCGTATCTCTGTCTTGGGGGAATCACCCCACCAGAATTCGGCCATGGCAATAGGTTTCCATCCGTGCAGATAAGCTTGTTGCAGCAGTTTGGGGGCCGCACATTCACCCGCACCGGCAGGAGGTGTCTTGTGCACGGTCTGCCCGAATATCTCACAGAGATTCTTGACTTCTCCCCGGTAATTCAGCATCCCGAACTGTTCGAATAGCTTTTGCTGCAATGCTGCAGAGCGGGTTTTACGTTCAGACTTCAATGCTGAAATCCGTCTTTCCCAGTCTTCTGTCTGCGTTTGCAGTGTGGTAATCCTTGCTTTCCATGAACGTTCCAGGCGTTTATATTCTGCCTTTTGGAACTGGCTTTCCCGTATCAGTTCGGCTTCTTCCTGCGCATTGAGTTCTTTTTCTTTTCTGCGCTGTTCTCTGGCTGTTTTGGCTTCTTTCAACTGTGCTTTGGCTGTTGCCAGTATGTTTTCTGCTGACTGAATGGTCCGGGCAAGCTCTGCTGATAAGGCGGCATATGCTTTGTCATTTTCCAGTTGCCGGATGTTGCGGTTGATGGAAGAGATGTTCTCTTCTTCTATCTTGAAAAAGCCTTGTGGCTGTAGCAAGTCATATACGGGAGGAACAAAAAAGGGATGTAGGTTCTTTCCGGCCAATATGCCTGAGAATGCAGCTAAATATCCGGTTTCTCCATGCTCGGTTTGTACAATCAGTACCCCGAACATTTTGCCTTGGCGCAGTTCGTCCTTCCATGCAGTTTGTCGGGTAAGATAGCTTTGTACTTCTTTGGCTGCCAATATACATAATGGGTGCGGAGTATAGCAGAAAGGATAGGTGAACCTTTCCGGAAGCGGAATGTCGGTTATGGAAGTAGTAAAACGGTGCAACATGATGTTGCAAAGATACTATATTTCTCTCATAACAGACCGTTTGTACTGCAAATCTTTATTTCGTTGTATATAGGTTGTAGCGCTTATGAAGAAAAAAACATCTTTGGGAAAGTTTTACTTATTCTCCGTTTATACAAATATGTATATATGTGTGAATTAACTTTGTTTTTGATAAATTGGCAACTCTGTTATCCTTAAAAAATGACTATTAATCTGTCTCGGATATTTTCTTCTTCCATAGACTTCTTTTTGTATACTTTAGATGTTATGCTGTCGTATGAATACGGATGAAGAGCTTTTGCCTTAGTGATACTTGTAAAATAAATTAAGTTATTGCCTTTTTTGTTTTATTGGGGAATGGTTGTTTTTTAAACTTCCTGGATATATAAAAGAAACTTATTTCTCTTTAAAAAGTTGTATATTAGCGCCTTAAAGTTTTTCAAAAGATTATATGGGCAAAAACAAAGAGAAATTAAACATATTCTTGCTTCATTTTTTAGAACGGTTGAATAGCAATGAACCCAATGAAAGGAAAGTTATTGAATCGTTGACCGATTTCTGCAACTACTATGACTTTACGAAAGGGTTTATCTATCAGACTGACGGATTCCGTTATTTCTTATTGAAAGAAACGATTGGAAATGAAGGTGGGACTATGAAACCCCGTTTCGATATGGGAGAGTTGAAAAAAGGAGCATGTCGATGCTATGAAAGCTCGGGATAAACCTTTCTATGGAAACAGAAATGCGGATGCTTCATGGGACGATATTGACATTCTTGATTTCTACGGTGAGGATTCTTTGTTAATCAGGCATTTTGAAGATACTGAGGGTAAAATCATCGGATTCATAGGTTTTGCAGGCAGGGAGGAAGAGACCTATCTCACGGAAGAGGAGTTGCAAATCATTCATCTCTTGCTGGGCTCGTTCTCTAAGGAAATTACGGTCAGGGAATATAAGGAAAGGGAAGTGAGGGCCAGCAATACATTAGGCAGTATCATGAATAATATGGGCGTTGATATTTACGTCAACTCTTTCGATTCCCACGATATGTTGTATGCCAATAGGTCTATGGTGGAACCATATGGCGGTATCGAGCATTTCTGGGGGAAAAAATGCTGGGAGGCCCTCTACTCGGACAAGACGGGGGAGTGTGAGTTCTGCCCAAAGAGGCATTTGATAGATGAAAACGGACACCCCACCAAAGTCTATTCGTGGGATTATCAACGGCCATTTGACAAGTGTTGGTTTCGCGTGTTCAGTGCAGCCTTTGCTTGGGTGGACGGGCAGATGGCGCATGTCATTACCAGTGTGGATATCGATCATCAGAAAAAGATAGAGGAGGAATTGCGGGTCGCCAAGGATAAGGCAGAACATCTGGACCGCTTGAAGTCTGCTTTCCTGGCCAATATGAGTCATGAAATCCGTACTCCGCTCAATTCCATTGTCGGTTTTGCAAGCATCATTGCCGAACTGGACGATAGGGAAGAACGCCAGGAATACCTTGCCATCATGCAGGAGAATACGGAACTGCTCTTGCAACTGATATCCGACATTCTGGATTTGGCAAAGATAGAAGCGGGAACACTTGATTATAATATGGGGTATGTGGATGTCAGTGACTTCTGTAAGGACGTGATGCGCAACTATGATATAAAGGAAGACAAGGCTGTACCGGTTCTGTTGGCTCCCGACTTGCCCGATTACCGTATCTATACCGACAAGAAACGTCTGATGCAGGTGGTCACCAATTTTATAAACAACGCTTTGAAGTTCACCAGTGAAGGGCAGATCCTTTTGGAATATCATCCGGTGGAAGGTACCGGTCAGATAGAGTTTTCTGTGACGGACACCGGTATGGGTATTGCTCCGGATGCCGTGGCTACTGTGTTCGACCGCTTTGTAAAGCTTAATACCTTTGCGAAGGGCACGGGTTTAGGCTTGTCCATCTGTAAAAGTATCATTGAGCATCTTGGCGGGACTATCGGTACTGAGTCGGAATTGGGAGTCGGCAGCCGTTTTTGGTTCAGGCATCCGTGTGCCGAATGATTTTATTTGCCTATATTTGTGCGAACTTCAATATTTATGGATAAAAAACTCTGTACCGATGAAAAACAAGACATGGACGTGCCTGGTTGTTGTGTCAGCAGCATTGCTGATGGCGGGTTGCGGCAGCAGGACAAAGAAACAAACAAATGAAGATGTAAGTATGGATAGTGTCGGTGTAACATGCAGTGGCGTAAAGACCTTGCAACTGGAGGGAGTGCAGGCCACTTGGATTCAGGATAATGCTGGTGAGCATTTGATGCCGAGAACGATTTTCCCGGATGCAAGCGATGAATTGATGGAAAGTTTGTCGCTTCAAGGCGGTATTCCTTCTTCCATGAGCACCTTCCTGGTAGATACGAATGGTATCCGTATCCTTTTTGATACGGGAATGGGAGCTCCCGGCAGTCGTCTGTTGCCCGGATTACAATCTTTGGGTATCTCTCCGGCAGATATTGGATATCTGTATCTTACCCATTTCCATGGCGACCATATCGGTGGAATGATGAAGGGAGACAGTGTAGTCTTCCCGAATGCCGAAGTGTACGCATCAAAAGTGGAATATGATGCCTGGATGGCAATGCCTGCCGAAAGGAAGGCGCAGGTCGTAAAGACGATGGATGCCTATAAGGAACGGCTGCATCTGTTTGAGTTTGGCGATACCTTGCCGGGTAATGTGGTTGCCATGGAGGCAGTCGGTCATACTCCCGGTCATACGGTTTTCCAGAGTGGCAAGTTACTGGTGATTGGTGACCTCATCCATGGTGCGGCCCTTCAGTTGGAGCATCCGGAATACTGCGCTTCCTATGATATGGATAAGGAAGCTGCCGTGAAAGCACGCAAGTATTTCCTCCAATATGCCAAGGACAACCAATTGACGATGGCAGGTATGCATCTTCCTGCTCCGGCCTTCAAATAGAATGGGAGAGTGTCAAAAGTATATGAGTACTTTCATTATGCTATATTTAGGCGCGGATAGTTCTGAGCCCCTCGTTATTCCTTTTTACTTTTAGAAGCGGCAGTCTTGTTCGATGTATGTCATATATTCGTCGTAACTGATGTGCCTGCCTCCCATTGTTTTGAGGTGAGGGGTTTCGAACTGGCAATCTATCATGACGCCTCCATGTTCCCTGAAGAATTGGGCCAGATGGATGAGGGCCAGCTTCGAGGCGCTGGGAACAAGTGAGAACATGCTCTCTCCAAAGAAACAACGTCCCAGGGTCACTCCGTACAGCCCACCTACCAATTGCTCTTCTTCCCATACTTCCACGCTGGCGGCGAATCCTTGTTCGTGCAGGTGCGTATAGGCTTCCATCATCTTCGTTCCGAGCCAGGCTCCTTCTTGTTCCATCCGCAATTCTCCGCAGGTTTGTATGATGTCTTGGAAAGCTTCGTTGAAGGTGATTTCGTACTTTCCTTTGTTGATGAGCGTACGCATGGAGTGGGAGATATGGATTTCGTCCGGAAAGATGACGAAACGGTCCATCGGGCACCACCATTGTATCAGTTCTTCCCGAAATGCGTACCAGGGGAAGATGCCGTTGGAGTACGCCAGGATGAGGCGGTCAATGGATAGGTCACCGCCCACAGCGAGCAACCCGTCGGGGTCGCCGTAGTGAGGGTCGGGGAAAGCAAGTTTATCCGTCAGTTGAAAGACCATATCGTTATTCGGTTGCGGGTTGTAGTTTCAATGCTCCGTTTTCCACTTGCACGCGGACTTTTCCTCCTGCCTTCAATGTACCGAACAGAATTTCGCGCATCAGCAAGGGTTTCAAGTGGGCGGCTATCACGCGGTCCATCTCCCGGGCGCCGTATTCGGGAATAAAACCCCGTTGGAGCAGCCATTCGTGTGCTTCCTGGCTCAATACCATTTCCACCTGGCGGGAAGACAGCTTGCTGCCTAGTTCTCCGAGTTTCTTGTCGAGGATAAGTGATGCCATCGGGCGGTCCATGTCATGGAAGACCACCGTGGCAGAGAGGCGGTTGATGAATTCGGGCTTAAAGGTTTTCTTGACTTGTTTCAGCATGGCTTCTCCGGCGGTGACCTGACTGTTGAAGCCGATGGACGCTTGGCGGGCATATTGTGCTCCGGCATTGGAGGTCATGATGAGGACCACGTGTCGGCAGTCGGCTTTCCGTCCTTTGTTGTCAGTCAGTACGGCATAATCCATTACTTGCAGCAGGATGTTGAATACGTCGGGATGGGCTTTTTCTATCTCATCGAGCAGTAGCACGCAGTTTGGGGTCTTGCGTATGGCGTCGGTCAGCAGGCCGCCGTCCTCGTAACCCACGTAGCCGGCAGGCGAGCCAATCAGTTTGGCTACGGTATGCTTTTCGATATATTCGCTCATGTCAAAACGTTGCAGGGCGATGCCCAGCTCGGCGGCGAGCACTTTGGCAACTTCGGTCTTTCCTACTCCGGTGGGGCCTACAAAGAGCAGGCTTGCCAGCGGTTTGTTTTCGTCCAGCAGTCCGGCTTTGGACATTTGCACAGCTTCCACCACCTGACGGACGGCTTCTTCCTGCCCGTAGATGCGGGAGCTGATGCGTTCGTGCAGGCTTTCCAAGGCGGTGGTGTCGTCCTCTTTCATGGCGAGGGCATTGACTTTGCAGGTACGTGCCAGTATGTCGGTTATCAGTGCCTTGTCCACGGTCTGTTCTCCGGAGTCTGTGGGATGTATTTCCCGGTAAGCTCCTGCTTCGTCCACCAGGTCGATGGCTTTGTCGGGCAGGAAACGGTCGCTGATGTAGCGGGCGCTTGCCTTTACGGCGTAGGGGATGACGTCGGGCTCGTAGGTGACGCCGTGGTAGGTTTCGTATTTCTCTTTCAGGCCTTCTACGATATGTATGGCTTCTTCAATGCTCGGTTCCAGTATGTCTATCTGCTGGAAGCGGCGTACCAGTCCCTTGCTGCGTGCGAAGTAGCGGTTGTACTCGTCGTAGGTGGTAGAGCCGATGAAACGTATTGCCCCGGTTTCCAGATAGGGTTTCAGCATGTTGGAGGCATCCATGGAGCCTTCACCCGTGCGTCCGGCGCCTATCAGGTTGTGTATCTCGTCGATGTAGACGATGGCATTTCCCTCACGACCGATGCCTTCCATGATACTTTTCAGCCGCTTCTCGAAATCGCCGCGATATTGTGTGCCTGCCAGTAGACTGCCCAAGTCCAGCTCATAAATGCGGAAGCCGGCAAGCCGTTCGGGGACGTTGCCCGCTTCGATACGGGCGGCAAGCCCATAGGCAAGGGCTGTTTTGCCTACACCGGGTTCGCCCACATGCAACGGGTTGTTCTTTTCTTTGCGGCAGAGCACTTGTATGGTTCGCTCCAACTCCATCTCCCTGCCGATAAGCGGGTTGTGGCCTGCCAGATGGTCGTTGAGGCAGGTCACGTAGTTACGCCACGGTTCTGTTTTCTCTTGTTCATCGGGAGATGGCGTACCGCCTGCTTCTTCTGCCAGCTCCGCTTCTTCGTAGTGGGTGATGAGCAGGCTGAGGAATTCGGGCAGGTCGCCGCCGACTGCTTCCTTCAGGAAATGGCATGCCCAGGAATCTTCCAGTTGCAGCAAGCCTTGTATCAGATGAGGAACATCCAGCTCTTCGGCGCTGGAATACTCTGTCACCGTATAGGCATGTTGCAGGAGTGAGCTGAGCTGGACGGAAAGTCCCAACTCGTATTCCACATTGTCGGGGACAGTGTCCACTTCTTCCGTCAGATAGTTTTCCAGCGAGATGCTGAGCTCCACATAATTGTAGAAGGTATCTTGCAGGGTGTGGATAAAGGGTTCCTGCTCTATAATGGCGCTCAGCAGATGTTCGGGCATGATGAACTCGTGCCGGTAAGACTCGGCCTTTCTTTGTGCGGAAGCGAATGCTTGGTTTACGAATATCGTATTTTTTATATCCATATTGTTTCTTTCTTCTTATTCTTCTTCCTCCGGGGTGACGGTGAGCCGGAGGGGGAAACCTTCATTGCGTGCCATGCGGGTGGCTTTCTGTACTTTGGAGTGGGCGATGTCGTATGAGTAGATGCCCACTACCGCGGAGTTGCTCTTGTGCACCTGCAGCATCAGTGTTTCCGCTTCTGCCGATGATTTGTAAAAGACGGTGGTGAGTACTTTTACCACAAACTCCATGGTGGTGAAGTCATCATTGTAGATGGTGACTTTGAAGCGTCGGGGTTCCCGTAATTCTATGCGTTCTTTTTCTTTGAAAGAAGATTGCTGTTGTTCCATTTCTTTTTAAAAACTACTGTTAAGACATTGTTCTACCGTTGTGTGGGCAACGAAAACTCCTGCCAGTCATATTCGTCCCCATACTCGTCGGCTATGGCTATGCGTATGGTGACGTTACCCGTCTTTATCCGTTCTCCGGCACTGATGTTGGCGGTGTATTTCACACCGTTGTGCGGAGTTATTTGCTCTATCATGACCGACGGTGATATGTAAATGCGCTTCATGCCCGTGGTTTCCGCCACCACCGGCACTACGTTGTAGGCTGTTTTGTTTCCTTCGTTCATGATTTCAAAAATCACTTTACAGTTTTCGCCCGAATTGATGACGTGGTTGCGGCTGTCGTCAATGAAACGTATATTCCGTATCCTCAAGTGGTCGATGGCCGATGCTTGCGGCTGTCTTCCGGATTGCGGGGGATAGGGCTGTGTCCTTTCTATCCGGTAGCTGTACTCCTCCTGCTTTTTGGGGGCTGTGGCTGCATTGGCAATGGCAGCTCCCGCAATGGTTCCTATGATGGTGCCGATGGCGGAACCCCGGTATCCTCCTCGCCAGCCTCCGTTGCTGTCTCCTATCAAGCCGCCGATGGCACCGCCTACATTACTTCCGATGGCAGCTCCTGCGAGCACTGCGTTAGGGTCGCCTACAGCCATCTGGCTTGTGCCGCATCCGCTGAGGATGATGGTTGCTGCCAGGATTCCTATAAAAGACTTTTTCATGTTCATATCCTATAATTATTATGTTGGGCAGATTGTTTTATAAAAGGGCTATTCCCGATAAATCATCTTTTTGGTCATGCCTCCGTCAATGGTGATGTTTTCGCCATTGATGAAGTCGTTTTCGTCTTGACATAGGAATAGGCACATACGGGCAATATCTTCCGGTTTGCCAACCCGTCCGGAGGGATGTTGTGAATGGTCTTCTGCCCGTAATTGTTCATAATCGTGTGTCTGAATCCAGCCCGGAGAGATGGAGTTGACCGTGATGTGCCACTCTGCAAGCGATAAAGCCAACGCATGCGTCAATGAATAGATACCTCCTTTGGAAGCTGCATATCCTTCACTGCCCGGTTCACTCATCAGATAGCGGGTAGAACAGAGATTAATGATTCTTCCGTAGGTATTCGTGCTGTTTTGACTTTTGCGGTGTACTGCCAACGCATGTGAAGTAATGAATACCGGACGTAAATTCACAGACAATATTTTATCGAACGTCTCCACACTCGTTTCTGTGATGGGAGAGAATTCACTGATGCCGGCATTGTTTATAATGATGTCAATATCCCCCCATTCCTTGAAAATATTTTGCAGGCAAAGTTCCAATGCTTCTTTGCTGTTTAGGTCGACGGGGTGAAATTGTGCTCCGGTGGCTTGGGCGGTTTGTTGTCCTTCCAGTTCATTCTTGTCACAAAAGGCTACTTGGTAATTAAGCTTGCAGAAGGCTTCTACAATGGCTTTGCCAATCCCCCCGGCACCTCCGGTCACGAAAACTTTCTTTCCGCCTTTTTTGAGGGGAAGTGTCGGCTTATGTAGCGTTTGTACCTTGCCGGATTTTTTCGCTTTCTCCCAAGCTGCTTTGCGTGCCTGGTATTGCTCGTACTGATTTTCAAGATAATTATCGGCCATATATGTTTCCGGTTTTATTGTTTAACTACGGCGTGTGTCACTTCGTACCCGATGACTACTGCCAGTCCGTTCTGTTTTAGGTATTGTCCGATGGCGGGTACGTAACCGCATCCGTTCAATATGAGCAGGGAGGTGGTCAGTATAGCAATCTGTTTCTTCATGTCATTTTGACTTTATTTGGTTTAATGTTACAAAGGTAGAGAAAGTATTGAAAAGGCTATAGGGGTAGCATTATGTTTTCTTTCCTTTTGTCATATTATTTTTTTCAATGTGGTGATTCACCTCTCCATTAATGAGAGTTATATGATGGCTTTTACTGATTTTTCCTACTTTTTGTTTGTGGCTTTTCCCACTTTTACGAAATAAGTTACATATTTCTGTAATTAGAGCTGTCAAAATGGCTATAATGATGGGAACTAACCACTCTTTATTATTTTGTATGAATTCTACTGGATTGCTCATATTTGTATGTATTTATTAAAGTTAGATATGGATAACGGTGATGAATGAGTGAGTTTCCCTATGATTTTTGTTCCAATATATAATCCTAAGATACTTAAACTTAATCTTGTTAATGTAGAACTATTTAGTAGATTGAATACTTGCTCCCAGTTCTTATTTAAATTACAAAAATAGTTTCTGACTTCTGTGGCTGTAAACGGTGGCATTTCCTTTTTAAACTCTTCAATCAAAGGAATAAGATATTCTTGTTCTCTAACTTTTAATTTTTTATAGAAAAGATCACTGTTTACCTCTGTAAAAGAAAGTGTGTCTTCTTCGTGAGACGTACAAAACATACAACTTCCCATATCGTTTACTGCATTCATAATTTCGGGATGAATTGATTTGAAGTCCTCTAAAAAACGTCTGTCTATTTTTTGCCTGAAGAATAAATCATATTGTTTCAGTAAATGATTCTCAAAAGTATCTATCGGATAAAAACCAGAAATATTCATGGTAGCATTTCTTTGAATTATATACTCGATATCAATGGTCTTAATATTGTAAGCTATGTCAACAATGGGGGAGAGTTGTTTGAAAAACAGTTCCAGCATAAATGAAATAGAAGGATTGACCATCTGCTGTCTAAGCATCATGAAGGTAATCAAAGCAGATGTTGATGCATTTAGGTTAGGTATAAGTTTTATCGCTTCGTTTAATATGGCTTTTTCTGTTGATATGTTTTGAAAATTTAGTCTGTCAATTAAAACGTCTATAATAAACTCTTTTGCTCTTTTATCTTCTGTGGAAATATATTCAATTAGGGTATCATGTAAAAAGGCTTGCATAGATAAAGACTGGAACCTTTCAGTCAGGTGTTTTTGTTGTTCTTTTGCTAGCTTTTCAAGAATACTTTTTATACACTCTTCAATTTCTTGTTTAGCTTGTTCTATGGCTGTGGTAGTGTATTTATCAAAGTCTGTCCGTAGGATTTCGAGGCAAGAGGTCTGGAGGTCTTTAGAGATTTGCCCATCAATTGTTAGATTTCCATTGATAATAACTACATTATTAGAGTTCTCAATCTTTCCAATGTACTGTATTTTATTGTTGTCTAACATATTCAGTTGTTTTTGATTTTTTTTTTACTCTATTGAGTCATGTGGTATATTCACATGCTTCACCAATAGACTTATCTTTTCTCCGAATAAGTTCACTATATTGATACAAGATAACCTTCATCTCTCTTCCTTCTTTTTTCCTTGAATTCTCTTTACTTGTTCCTCTATTTCCTCAATCGAAGGCAGTTGACTTTTAATATCTTCGGGAATCAGCTTAGACAGCTCATACTCTGATATGCCGATAGGCTGATTTGTTGATTCCAGTGCATATTGCGCCATTACTTGGTTTTTTGTCTTGCAGATAAGCAAGCCGATGGTGGGGGTATCGCCAGGTTTACATTTTAGATGGTTTACGGCACTGATATAAGTACCGAGTTGACCTATAAATTCAGGTTTGAACTTCTGCACTTTTAGCTCGATTACGCAATAACAACGCAGTTCCAAGTGGTAAAAAAGCAAGTCGGGATAGATTGTTTCATCGCCTACTTCCAAAGGCATTTGACGTCCTACGAATGCAAATCCTTTACCCAATTCAAGCAGAAAACGAGTGATATTCTGTGTCAAAACCTTTTCTAACTCTAATTCTTGAAAATCTTTGGTAATGGTCAGGAAATCGAAGTTATAGGGGTCTTTGAGTGTCTGTAGAGCTAGGTCACTTTGCGGTTTTGGTAGCAGACGACTGAAATTGTTTACCGCTTTGCCTTGCCGCTCATAGAGATTGGTATCAAGAAAGTTGAGCAAAACGGCACGACTCCAGCCGTTTTCTACAGTTTCATTCAGATAGAATAGAGCCTTATCCACTTCCTTGCATTGGGAGATGATATAGAGATGATGCCCCCAAGGGATGGAGAAAAATTTCTCTTCACCTAATTTGGAAACAACTTGTTGCCAAATTGTATATGGCTCATTATAAAATAGATACCACTGCTTTATACTGCGTATGTTTCTATATGAGAACCCTTTCATATCAGGAAATTCTGCCATCAGCTCACGACTCAACTCTTCGAGAAATCCGCTTCCCCAAGTCATTTCTTTCTGCCGTTCTATAATTTCTGCCCCCAGTTGCCAGTAAAGGTGAAGCAGTTCGCTGTTCACGCGTACAGCCGCTTTAATCTGTGCACTACGAATGTCTTGTTTTAGGTGGTTTACCCAATCCTTGAACGGTTGATTTATAGATAGTGCTGTTTTCATATTTTTATTTTCTTCATCGTCATATTCGATGTTTCTATTTCACAAAGTTAAGAAAAAGAATTTATTTCAACTGTAATCCTTTCCGTCTTTTCTACCTCTCCACTTTTACCACACAATATACCATCTCCCCCTCTCTTTCCTTTACCTCATCCCGTGTTGCTGCAATATCCTTCCGAACACGTTCACCCGTTTTGCAGAGAATAGGTATCGCACTATGTCGCTGTATTTCCTCCTATATTTTCGCAGGCGATAATTATTCCCCTTGTAGGGCTTCAAAAGGGAATCCGTCTGTTTCCCTAAGGAGAACGGTTTGTTTCAATATGGAGAACAGTTTGTTTCATTAGTAGGAAACAGTTTGTTCCGTTAAAGAAAACAGTTTGTTTTATTGAGTGCGAACAGTTTGTTTCATAGTATGTGAACACTTTGTTTCTTACTGTTGTAACAAAGTGTTCACCGTTGTGAACTAAAGTGTTATCTATATTTTCAGTGATAAAATGACATGAAAAGGGGGCTGAAGATTACCTTTCTACCATTTGTATTCCTCGCTGTAAGAGTCGAAAGCCGGTTCTCCCGGAATGTTGTATTGGTGGAAAGTTCTGCGGATATAGTTCTGGTCTTCGGGGGAAAGGTAAGATTCTTCCCGGTAGAAGCGGTAGTATTTTCCGCGGCCGAAATGGGCTATCAACTGGCTTTTCAGAGGTTGGAGATTCTTGTAGGGAACTTCATCGAGCAAGTGGCTGATTCCCCATGCAACATGTATCTTTTGTGTCGATTGGAAATAGGCGCATTGGCTGCTATCCTCTGGAATACACAGTGGATTGATGATGCGGATGGACGGGTACTCGGGGGTATCGCGAAGGGCGGCTAAGCGATGCAGGCAGTTGTCGGCTTTCGGGCATTGGTTGTTGAAACAGCGTGAGTAGTTGGCAGGTGCTAAAGGTTTCTCGGAAGAATGTTTCATGTTTATATATACTTTGATGAAGCGACAAAGATAGCACTAACTTTTTGATATAGCCTTCTGTTCTCTTGTTTGAAATGCCCCCTCATTGAAAAAACAGCAGCCGGAACCACTGAATTCAGTAATTCCGGCTGTACCGTTCTTTCTTATAAGTATGGATGGACTATTTCACCTGGATGATGTCATAATTCAAGTCACTCACAGCTTCCTGCAGGCTGTCGTTGACAAGGCGCAGGGTTGTGTCGTTCACTACTACGAAGTACACCGGAGTGTCCCCGTCGTTCGGGGTCAGCTTGATGGCTGTTTTCTTCTTGTTGTCGACGTCTTTCTGGATAACTTCTTTCTTTCCTTTGGAAGTAAAGCTCTTGTTCTTTCCGGGGCCTTCGGCATCCAGATAAGTTGTTACCAGCGTGTAGCCGCTTTCTCCGTCGGGACCTACACTGTCTACGCTCAATACATACTGGATGCCCGGACCGTCGGCGGCGGGAAGGATTCCTTCGTATACGGCTACGGCAGACGAGTCATTGCCGGTAACAGCCATTACACTTTCGTCCATGGCGACGGCGTCATTGTTCTGAGTTCCTTTTGATTGGCAGGATACCAATGCAGCGGCAAGGGCTGCAATCATCATTACTTTTTTCATTGCTTTAATGGTTTAAGTTAATTATAAAGACGCAATAGCGTTTGTTATTCATCTTCTTCTTTCTTGATGACGAGCAGCTTGTCCACCCGTCCGCGGTCCATATCCACCACTTCGAAGTCCAGGTTTTTGTAGCTGAACAAGTCTCCGGCTTTCGGCACCCGTCCTATCAAGAACATGGCAAGACCGCTCAAGGTGGTGAAGTCTTCTTCTTTCAGGTCATCATAGTTCATAATGCCCATCGCCTCCATAAAGTCATCCAGATTCATGGAAGCTTCCACCAGCATGGAACCGTCTTGACGAACAACGATTTCCTCTTCTTCCGTTTCATTCTCTTCGAGGATGTCTCCGAAGATACTTTCCGTCAAATCGTGCAGGGTGATGATACCTTCTGTATTTCCATACTCGTCTACAACAACTCCGAACTTGTTTTTGTTCTTCTTAAACAGCTCTAAAACTTTCTTTGCATACAAACTTTCCGGAATAAACAAAGCAGGGCGTGCAATACTACGTAAGTTGAAGGGTTGTTCGCCGCCCATCATCAAGATGATGTCCTTTACGGAAACCACACCGATAATCTCGTCCTTTCCCCGCTCCACCAGGAGATATTTGCTGAAGTGTTCTTCGTGGATGATACGCAGCACCTCTTCCGGTGTGTCTGTGGGATGGAGCACGACGATGTCGCGGCGATAGGTCATCAGGTCATTCGCTCTTTTGTCCGAGAAGCGGAACACGTCACGCAACATTTCCGTTTCGTCTTTGTCGATGACGCCTTGTTCCGAGCTTTGGTGCAGAATCATCTTCAGTTCGTCTTGTGTCATTTGGCGTTCTTCGCCGCTGTTCAGTCCGATGAGTTTGTTCATCAGTTTGGTGGAAGCGCTCAGCAGGCATACAAACGGATAGGAAATCTTGGTCAGCACAATCATGAAGGGGCTGAGCATGGTGGCCCATCGTTCCGGGTTGTTCAAGGCGATGGACTTGGGCACCAGTTCGCCTATGATGAGCGACAGATAGGTGATGATGGCTACTACGGTAATCATGGCGAGAGTCTTGGCATAGGCGGCTACTCCCGGAATGAGGGCGAACAGCGGTTCTACGTCATCAGCGATGGTGGCACCACCATAGGCACCGGATACGATACCGATAAGAGTAATACCGATTTGGATGGTGGAGAGGAATTTTTCGGGTTCTTCCAGTTGTTTCAATACTCCTTTGGCTCTTTTGTTCCCTTTTCCGACAAGAGTTTCAAGGCGTGCTTTACTTGAGGAGACTAAAGCGATTTCATACATGGCAAAAATGCCGTTCAGAATAAGTAAAAGTAGAATGATAATAAACTCCATAGTGGATTTTGAATAGTTTGTGAGGCAAAGATAATGATTTTTCAGTATTTATTGTTAATATTGCCATCCATTAGAAAAAATAAACAATAAATAGATGAAAAAAAGAATTATTGCCTTGGGGCTTTTGTGGTGTCTGTTTGCCGTAATGTTGCAGGCGGCACGTGTAGACACGGTGTTGGTGAGAAGTGCAGCCATGAATAAGGATGTAAAAGTTGTGTATGTATTGCCTGATAAGGCTATCGGCAAGCAGGCTTGTCCGGTGGTTTATCTGTTGCACGGTTATGGCGGCAATGCGCGGAGCTGGGTGCAGCTGAAGCCGGAATTGCCGCAGATGGCGGATGAGAAAGGAATCATATTTGTATGTCCGGACGGCAAGAACAGTTGGTATTGGGACAGTCCGGAGAATCCTGCCTACCGTTATGAGACTTTTGTCACCTCGGAATTGGTGAAGTATACAGACGGGAACTATGCTACCATTCCCGATAGAAAGGCGCGTGCCATCAGTGGATTGAGTATGGGCGGCCACGGTGCTTTGTGGAGTGCTATCCGCCATAAGGATGTGTTCGGTGCGGCGGGCAGTATGAGTGGAGGAGTGGATATACGGCCGTTCCCCCAGAATTGGGAAATGAACAAGCAGTTGGGAGAGTTTGCTGCCAACAAGGCATCTTGGGATGCGCATACGGTGGTCAACCAGCTGGATAAGATTGTAAATGGAGACTTGGCGCTAATCATCGACTGCGGTGAGGCCGATTTCTTTCTTGAAGTGAACAAGGACTTGCACAACCGGCTGCTGGCAAGGAAGATAGACCATGACTTCATCACCCGTCCCGGTGGACATACCGGAACGTATTGGAACAACTCCATAGACTATCACGTCCTTTTCTTCGACAAGTTCTTTAAGAAGTAAGTAACTTATTATTCGATGGTATAGTTCACGGTGCGTGTGTAGTCCTGCTCGTAGCCGTTCCTTATATGCCTGACGACTGCATGGCAGGAAGTGACGATACCCCGGTTATCTAACGTATAAGTATAGGTGGTGGTCTCTTCACTTTCTCCGTTGCTGTCCGGGATGAGTTGGGTAATCAGATAGTTTGCAGGTTCTCCCAATATCTTCCCGTATATGGCAACCGCATGCATGGAAAGCGGATACATGTCCGTAATGAATAGGCTTGGTATTTCGGAGATATTTGCAATTTCATTGTCTGATGGTGTGGTAGCCGTACTGTTGTGCTCAAAAGTGTCAACCTTTTGCTGTATGCGCAATGCCCGGAAGTTGCTGTAGTCTATTGTAATGAATGAGTATTCTTTTCCGTCGTCCAGCTTTTCTGTGATGTTTTCCAGATAGTATTTGTCTTCGGTGTTGATGAGGTAGGAGAAGGTGTAAGTACGGGTATTTCCTGCCATATCCTGACTGGTACAAGTGGTGGCATAACCTTTGTCATTCAGCGTGTAGGTTGATACTGTACCTGCTTCGTCGGTTATCACGGCTTGATGGTCCTTGTATTCGACAGTAGTGGTATTCTCTATCTCGAAGAGTTCGTCTCCTGCTGTAAAGCTCTGTTTGCCGGTGTAGCTGGTCAGCCTGCCTGCACTGTTGTAAAGGTAGGTGTGGGTGGCAGTAACCGGTTGCGCATCGCTCTCTATCACTTCTTTGAGTTCGATTTTGGAGAAAGGAGTGGTGGGGTAGGTTGACGGCTCCGGTTCTGGCGTATCACTGCCATTGTTATCATCGCTGCAAGCTGCCAGTCCGCCGAGCAACAGCAGGCTGAACATGATTCCCGAAAATCGGGTGATGATTGTAACTCTTCTGTTTAGTTTCATCCTATTTGTCTTTTTATTTGATGCGTACGGCATGGCTTGCCCGACGTTCAATGGAGTTTGCGAGAGTGGTCACTCTTAAAGAACGGGTATCTTCTTGTGCGGGCGGTTGTATGCTTCCGTCGATGGCGCCGAGTGCAGTGCTCAATAAGGCTTCGTTGGTATCTCCAAAGGGCAGGAAACGTGACATGTCGCTCATCTCATTCACTACATATCCCGAGTAGGCCGGTTGGAATCCGGATTCATAATCAGATTTCCCTTCCGAATTGTATATCTTGCAGACGATGGGATTCATCGTTATCATCAGTTCGGGGCTGGAGAAATTCCTGGAACCTACATTCTTGCCTACGGTAGTACCGCCGATTATGACAACATCCATATACGGGTCGAGGCAGTTAATCACCATTTCGGAGGCGGAGGCAGTCTGGCTGCTGGTAAGTACGTAGAGAGTATTCAGGTTTAGGTTTGCTCCGTTTCCGATGAGTCCGGAATTCAGGGTGAACGGTACTATCTGCGGATTGAAGCGGTTGTTGAATTCCAGGTACCCCAACTCTTGTCCCAAGGTGGAGGAAGGTGCAAGCATGGTACACAGCAATTCTGCGCAACTCAGTAATCCACCGTTGTTGTAGCGCAAGTCAAGGATGAATTCGTTGACTTGCTGTGATGCGAAATATTGGAATGCGCTGCGCAGGTCGTTGTCATATTCATTACTGTTGTCCGTGGGGCCGGAACTGAAGTGGTTGTAGACCAGATAACCTATTTTCTTGCTGCCTGATGTATATACATTCTTATAGTGCACCGGGTTGTCGTTGACGGGACGCGCCGATGCTATCTGTCTGGGTTTGTCGTAAGCAACGATGGCATTTTTCTCCACGTCGTAATAACCTACTGTAAGTTCCATGGCACTACTTCCATACAGTTTCTTATAATTCTGTTCAGTAATAAAGTTCCCGTCCATCTTCATAATCCAGTCACCCCGTTTTAGCCCGATTTCCGAGGCCGGGCTTCCGTCGGCAACGTAAAGAATCTGTGCAACAATGGCATTCTCTTCTCCTTCTACTTCTATCTGGTTGGTAGTGAACTGGAATCCGTAGCTGTAATCCGTATAGGGGATGCTGCGGGTAGTGGTGATGCTGACCAGACTGTCGATGGTGGAGAATTTGTCTTCTTCGGATTTGAGCGAGGCAAAGAAAGTGAAAGGGGCTTGAAAATAGTTCAAGTCGTTGGTATGGGGGATAGCGTCTACCCAATAGTACCACACACGCATGGTATCGTCAATCCAGCGGTCTGTCTGGGTCTGTCCGGCATACTCTTTCCAGCGGTCCACCCCGCAGGAAGTCAGATAAATGGGAAGAATCAGGGTTCCCAATATGAGTATCAGTATATTTCTTGCTTTCATGGGGGCAAAGATAGTGCAAATTGAGTGCAGAACTTTCATGCTTGCATGAAAAAGTTTTGCCGAAATGCAGTCTATCTTATCTAAAGATAGAAAATTGCTTGCTTATCTACCACAATTGTGGTATAAAATTCCCTAATCTGTGTCATTGTCTGCCCCGGCTTATCGCTCTATCTTTGCAACATCCGAATGAGAAACGGTTTATTCACCTAAAATACAAACGACAATGGAAACAAAGAAATTGCACTTTGAGACTCTACAACTTCACGTTGGACAAGAACAACCCGACCCGGCAACTGATGCCCGCGCCGTACCTATCTATCAGACAACTTCGTATGTATTTCGTAATTCGGCCCATGCGGCAGCCCGCTTTGGCTTGCAGGACCCGGGGAATATTTACGGGCGGTTGACGAATTCCACCCAGGATGTGTTCGAGAAACGTGTGGCGGCTCTGGAAGGCGGTGTTGCCGGATTGGCCGTAGCCTCGGGTGCGGCAGCCATCACTTATGCCTTTGAGAATATCACCCGTGCAGGCGACCATATCGTGGCAGCTAAGACCATCTACGGCGGAACGTATAATCTGCTGGCCCACACATTGCCTGCCTACGGGGTTACCACTACTTTTGTGGACCCGGGCAATCTGGACAATTTCGAGAAAGCGATTCAGGAGAATACCAAGGCAGTATTCATTGAAACGCTGGGAAATCCGAATTGCAACATCATTGACATTGATGCCGTTGCTGAAATAGCACACCGTCACCGGATTCCTCTGATTATAGATAACACCTTCGGTACTCCTTACTTGATTCGTCCCATAGAGCATGGGGCAGATATTGTAGTCCATTCGGCAACGAAGTTCATCGGAGGGCATGGTACGTCCTTGGGTGGTGTTATTGTAGATAGCGGCAAGTTCGACTGGGTGGCCTCGGGGAAGTTTCCCCAACTGACGGAACCGGACCCGAGTTATCATGGAGTACGTTTCGTCGACGCTGCCGGTCCTGCTGCCTATGCCATCCGTATCCGTGCCGTATTGTTGCGTGATACCGGTGCCACAATCAGTCCTTTCAATGCTTTCATTCTGTTGCAAGGATTGGAGACGTTGTCGCTTCGCGTGGAACGTCATGTGGAGAATGCCTTGAAAGTGGTTGAATTCTTGAAGAAGCATCCCAAAGTGGTTGCCGTGAACCACCCGTCCCTGCCCGAGTATCCTGACCACGCGCTTTACGGGAAATACTTTCCGAATGGAGGCGGTTCTATCTTTACGTTTGAGGTGCGGGGCGGTGTGAAGGAAGCGCAGGCGTTTATTGACAGTTTACAGATATTCTCGTTGCTTGCCAATGTGGCTGATGTGAAATCCCTGGTTATCCATCCTGCCACCACTACCCATTCCCAATTGAGTGCACGGGAATTGGAAGAACAAGGCATCAAACCGGGCACGGTCCGCCTCTCCATCGGGACAGAACATATCGATGATTTGCTGGACGACTTGTCCCAGGCATTTGACAGAATTTAAAAGAATAACAGTATACGATAGAATGAATATTGCTGTATTATTGTCGGGAGGTGTAGACAGCTCCGTGGTGGTACATCTCCTTTGCGAACAAGGTTACCGTCCTTCTCTATTTTATATCAAAATAGGGAGGGACGATGCCGATTATATGGACTGCTCTGCGGAAGAGGATATGGAGATGGCTTCTGCCATTGCCCGGCGTTATGGATTATCGTTGGAAGTAGTGGACCTGCACCGGGAGTATTGGGACCAGGTGGCGGCTTATGCCATTGATAAAATAAGACGTGGCTTGACTCCCAATCCGGATGTGATGTGCAACAAGCTGATAAAGTTCGGGTGCTTTGAGCAACGTGTGGGGAAGGATTTCGATATCACGGCAACCGGGCACTACGCCACTACGGTGTTGAGGGATGGAAAGACATGGCTCGGTACCGCTGCCGATTCCGTGAAAGACCAGACCGACTTTCTGGCACAGATAGATTATCTGCAAGTTTCCAAACTGATGTTTCCATTGGGCAGACTGATGAAGAATGAGGTTCGTGACATAGCCCTGCGTGCCGGATTGCCCAGCGCCAGACGTCGTGACAGTCAGGGCATCTGCTTTCTGGGAAAGATTGATTATAATGATTTTGTGCGCCGTTTCCTTGGCGAAAGGGAAGGGGATATTGTGGAGTTGGAAACGGGTAGAAAGTTGGGCAAGCATCGGGGCTATTGGTTTCATACCATCGGCCAGCGTAAAGGATTGGGGTTGGGTGGAGGACCGTGGTTTGTTGTCCGCAAGGATGTGGAGGAGAATGTGATTTACGTGTCCCGCGGATGTGATACGGCATTGCAATACGGCTATGAATTCCGTATGTACGATTTTCATTTCATTACGGATAATCCCTGGAAGGGAGCGCAGGAAGAGGTGGAGGTGACTTTCAAGATACGCCATACGCCGGAGTTTGTCAAAGGCAGGTTGCAAAAGGAGGCGGAGGGTTACCGCATTGTTTCGGAAGAAAAGCTGCAAGGCATTGCTCCGGGCCAGTTCGGAGTGGTGTATGATGCTGATGCCCGGCTGTGTGTCGGGAGCGGGGAGATTTATATATAATATTCCACCAAGTCTACGATGCCTGCCTTCATGGCATATTTGGTGGCTTCGTGCGCATTGTTTACACCCAGTTTCCGGAAGATATTCTTCCGGTGGCTGTTTACCGTATGGAAGCTGAGGTTTCGTTCGGCAGCTATTTCTTTGGTTGTTTTCCCCAGGGCTATCTCTTTTAGGATGCTCCGTTCGGCAGTAGTCAGTAAATCATCTTTGATGGTAGGATGAGTGGGGGAGGAGGAACCGTTGCCTGCGAGCAGCAGGTTACTGACGTGATTACAGATGAATCGCTCCTTGCGTGAGGCGCATTGTAGTGCGGTCAGTATCTCTTCTTTGGAATTATCCTTCAGCGCTACGCCGAATGCCATGCTGCTGAACAATACCTGGCGCAGGAACGGTAGGCTCAATTCGTCGGAAAAGAGTAGCCAATCGGCTTCCTTGAAGCGTTCGTGAAGTACCATTAGCTCTTCGGCTCCCGAAAAATCAAAAAGGGTATAGTCCAGAATGACAACGGCGGTGGGATGCAGGCGTAGTTGCTGTATCAGTTCTGCCTTGTTGTCGGCTTCCAGCAGCAGGGAGGTGTCTTTCTGTCTGCCCAATAGGAACATCATGCCTGCTTTGGTGATATCTTGATTGTCTGCAATGATAAATTCTCTCATGACATTGGTATATAAAAAACTCCGCTACAAATGTACACTTTTTAGTGTGATTTGTGGCGGAGTGGGAATATATATATTTATATAAGGGTTTTACCAGGAACGTCCCTTGAATATGTTGGATTGTTCCAGCGGAACCAGGTTCCCGCTCAAAGTCATGGTGTTGGAGTTGAAGTTCGGGCTGATGGTTACGGTTGCGTTGTTCCCGCCATCGGTCAGCGTAAGGAATATCTGGGCGGAAATGCCGATACCCTGGATGCTGAAGTTACAATTCACGTTGCCCCGTTTGTCGGTAGTCATTTGGATGTCCGATACGGTTCCGTCTACTGTTACACCGCCAATGCCGTTAGGACCTGGGTATACGGTGTTGAAGGCTACCTGCACGGTGCCACGTCCTTGGTTGACCAATACGAAGTTGGTGTTGGAGTTTACAAATGCGGTCTGTCCGTTGCGGAACATCACTTGGTCTGCCTCCATTACGAACTGGTGAGCTTTCAAGGCCGCCATTGCGTCATCGTACGAAATGGCATCCTGTGCTTGTTCTTCAGCTTTCAGGCGTGCACGTTCTGCGTCTCTTTGGGCTTTACGGTCTGCGCGCTTTTCAGCTCTACTCTCTTGTGCATACATGGTCGTTGTTGCCATGCTTACCAATACTACTGCTGCTAATGCAATAAACTTTTTCATAATCGAATCTTTTTTTGTTTAGGTTTAAATAAATTGTTCGTTATAAGTTTATTGCAAGAACAATGCCTATCCAGGATTGTTCACCGGTTTTTTAATTATTTTATATCCGATAGCAGCAATAAAGATACTCATTACCGGACTGATAAGGTTGAAGAAGCAATAGGGAAGGTAGGTCAGTGTGGGTACACTCAAAATGGTGGCTTGCGTCATGCCGCAGGTGTTCCATGGGATAAGCGGGGAGGTGACGGTAACGGCATCCTCCGTGGTACGGCTAAGTAGCCGGCTTTCGTAGCCTTTCTTTGCGTAAACGTTGCTGAACATGTTTCCGGTGAGGATAATGCTGATGTACTGGTCTGCCGTGGCAAGGTTCAGGAACAATCCGGAACATACGGTGGATGCTACCATGCTGGCTGTATTCTTCATGAAGCGGACGAATAGGGAAGTGATGCTTCCTAGCATGCCGCTTGCCGTCATGGCTCCACCGAAACACATGGCGCAGATGATGAGCCAGATGGTATTCATCATTCCTGCCATACCTCGTGTGGCAATCAGTTCTGTCAACATGTCACTGTCAGTTTGTAGACTGGTACTGCCATAGAATGTCATCATTATCCCTTTGAACATATTCCCACCTTCCGCTATCTCATTCAGTAGTCCCGGTTGGAAGATGAAGGCGAATATCCCTGCCAGCAGAGTGGAGAGAAAGAGTGTGATGACGGAAGGCACTCTCCGGGCAATCAGTATTCCCGTAATCACGGGAACAGCCAGTAACCAGGGAGTAATGTTGAATTTGGCGTCCAATGCTGCCGTAAATTCCGCGATCTGTTGTGTATTGTTCGTTTCGTGTGTGAGTCCCATTACTGTAAAGATGACAAGGGTGATGAGGAGAGAGGGGACGGTGGTGATCATCATATAGCGGATATGGCTGAATAACGGTGTTTCCGTTACGGATGAGGCAAGGACCGTGGTATCCGATAACGGTGAAATTTTGTCTCCGAAATAGGCTCCCGAAATGATGGCACCGGCTATCCATCCCTCTTCAAAACCTTGTGCCTTACCTATGCCCAAAAGGGCGATACCGATGGTGGCGATAGTGGTCCATGAACTTCCCGTCATTACTGATACCAATGCACAAATAATGCAGGTAGAAGCAAGGAAAAAATTCGGATGGATAATCTGCATACCATAATATATAAGGGTAGGTACCACCCCACTTATCATCCATGTGCCGCTCAAAGCACCGATAATCAATAGAATAATGATAGCTGTGGCAACACCTGAAATGTTGTTGGTGATGGCAAGTTCATAATCTTTCCAAGGGATGCGGTAGAAAGTCATGCCGATAAAGACACACATACCAGTGGTGGCAAGCAGGGAAATCTGGCTTCCTCCACTCAAGGCGTCACTTCCGAAAGTATGGATGGTGGCGAACAGCATTCCTACGAGAAAAGCGATGGGAAATAGAGAAACGAGTGGAGAGGGTATTTTCTTTGCTGAATTCATAGGGTTGTTTTTGACTATGCTTGGTTGACGAATCTATTATCAATCTGTAGTTTATAGTTTGATGCGACAAAGGTATAACAATTCTGTTCAATATCTTCCTTATCCTTTGCATGACAAATAAAAATTATCAAATCTTTGCGTTTGCTTGGAAAAATGATAGTATCCTTGTTATTTCTTGCTGTAAAGGGTGATGGACAACGATATTATTGTTAAAATAACGCCGGTGCCGACCACGCCACTCCATCCCCAAGTCTGCCAACTGCTTCCTGCAAGGAAGGTACCCAAAGAGCCGCCGATGAAGTAAGTGGTCATGAAAATCGTATTTACCCGATTGGAGGCAGACGGGTAGATGTCGAAAATACTGGTCTGGTTGCTGAGTTGGATACATTGCATGCCTATGTCTATAAGAATGACACCGGTAATGATACCTGCATAGTTGTTTCCGCAGAAAAAGAGCGAGGCCCATGCAAGCAGAATCATTCCGCAACCGATAAAGTTGAAATTGCGTATGCCTACCTTTTTTACATATTTTCCTACAAAAGATGCGGTTAAGGCTCCGGCAATGCCGCAGAGCCCTAGTATGCCGATGACATCGCTGGATGCATGGAACGGGGCTTCTCCCATTTTGAATGCAAGGCAGGACCACATGGCAAGGAATGAGCCAAAGGCCAGTCCTGCACGTATCGAGTAGATTCGTAGAGAGGGGTATTCTCTTACTAATGAGAAAAGAGACTTCATCAGCCCGGAATATTTGCCTTGGAAAGTCGGTTGTATGTCCGGTAGTACCTTTAATACAACGATAGCGCATAGTAACATCATTCCAGCGGCGATGAAGTACATTTCACGCCAGCCAAGCACTTCACCCACAAATCCGCTGACAACACGTGATGCAAGTATTCCAGTCAGTAATCCTGAGATGACGACACCTACATTCCGTCCCTTGTTTTCGGGGCGTGAGAATTGCGAGGCAATCGGTACAAATATTTGGGGTATCATGGAGCAGATGCCGGTAATGAGTGATGCTGCCCAGATGATGTAGATGTTCGGTGCCATGGCAATGGCTAGAAGGGAAAATATGAGTAGGAAGAAATTCGTTAGGATGATATTCTTGCGTCGATAGAGGTCTCCTAATGGGACGATGAACAATAATCCCAGCGCATATCCGATTTGTGTAATCATGGCAATGAGGTTCGTTTTGAATTCAGAAACTTCCAATTCATGCCGCATGATATTAAGCAGGGGTTGATTGTAATACAAGTTGGCTACGGACACGCCAGCTACGATAGCAAGTGTCCAGAGTATATGTGCCGGTAATCCTCCGTTTTCTTTCAGTTCTTGTTTCATGCTGCAAAGATAATGTCTTTCTGTTTCATGCGCAAGATATGTGAGTATGATAAGAATATGTGTGAAGTGGTATCATCTTTTTAGCCTTTCCGTTTGTTATACTATTATTTTGTTTGAGAATAATTGATTGGAGCTATCTTGGATAAGCGGAATGTTGTATTGATATTTAAAGATACGTTGGGCATGGGAAATGAATGGTTTAGAGAGTTGCTGGGTATGAAATACAGGTGGACGAAATGCAGGCTCTTCTAGCAAACGAGGGTTGGTAAGGTGAATTCGATGACTCAAGGAACCTACCGTTCCCCCATTAGACCGCCTCCTGATGACATACTTGGGATTATCCTGCTATTGACTGAAAACTCGGGTATATATTAGTATGAATCATTATTACTTAAACTTATAATAGTATGAAACATTTATCGATAATAATAATAGTAGTGTCATTATGCGTTTTCCTGCTATCCATCGGCGTATATCATAAGGTTCCCTGGTCTGTTCTGCCAATAGTGGCTAGTGGAATCTGTATATTATGTTGGCTTTTGTTCCATTTACTCTGTATCAGTGAAGAAAGAGATTTACTGAAAGAGGGAAATCAGTATTTCATTGATACCTTTCAAAACATACGTAATCCCATTTCTTTGATTAAGACACCGTTAGGGGCAGTTTACGAAGGAGACTGTCCGGAAGACATAAAGAAGGAACTGGCTGTTGCACTTCATCATATAGGCGGGCTGGAGCAGCACTTGATAGCGTTGATGGAGTTGAAACGACTATTTGGCAATTCTGGTAGCCTGGTAGTTGCAGAACATGAAATCGGCGCATTTATGAGGAAGAAAGTGTCTTTTTTACAGTCTCATGTGGCCGGGTTACAGATGAAGCTGGATTTGGTTCCGGATTTTGACTATGCAAGCGCTTGGTTTGATCCGGGAAAGATATCTCCGGTTATCGACCGGTTTGTATTGAGTGCCATCGAGTGTTCTCTGCCGGAAACGCATCTCTCGATGCAGGTTTCGTTGAAGGGAGATTACTGGGCAATCAGGATTAAGGATACAGGCAACAAGCGATTTCTGAAATGTTGCAGATGGTACTCGTCGCGGCTTCCTATTCTGCGACCTCTGCATGGCAAGCAGTATGGCATGGGCGGTGTGTTTTTTGACAAGTTGATGAATATATGTGACGGGAAAATACTGACTTTGGAAAAGGAGGCTCTGCTTCGATTTCCCATAAGATGTTCGTGTGCGGTTTCGGGGGGGGATACATCCTTAAATATTCCGGACACTTTTCAGGTGAATGAGTCGGAAATAGCTTTCCATGGTTTCTCGAAGAAAAAAAATATGGATAGACCTTTAGTGATACTTGCGGATAATGACAAGGGATTCAAGGATTATCTTGAGAAACGTTTATCGGAATGTTTTGTAGTGAGGAGCTTTGATGACGGTCAGGAAGCATTGGAGGTAATATGTGAAGAGTATCCGGATTTGGTGATTTGTGATATCATGTTGAAAGGTATGAGCGGTGAGGAACTTTCTTCTAAACTGAAGACGTCGAGGGACACCTCCTTTATTCCGGTGATATTGATGGGGGCGCACATTGATGTGAAACGGCGGGAAAAGCGTTGTTCTTCTCAGGCTGATCTCTTTGTATGTAAGCCCTTTAATCTGGAGGACCTTAAAGTGGAAATATCCATATTGATAAATAATAGCCGTTTTCTTCGGAAGACATTTCTTCAGAAAGTTTTTGGAGAAGATTTTTTAACGAAACCTATGGAGCGGGCTCAGCAGGATGCCAATCTGGCATTTTTGAATGAAGTGAAGCTTTACATTATGGAGAATATGGATAAAGAGGATTTGACAGTAGATGATATTGCCTCCAGGATGTGCATGAGCCGGACAACCTTTTATAATAAGTGGAAGTTGTTGACGGGAGAAGCACCCAAATATTTGATTTCGAGAATCAGGATGGAGAAGGCACGGGAACTTTTGGAAAGCGGAAAATTTTCTGTGACTATGGTTGCTGAAATGGTGGGTATGCGAAATCTGAAAAACTTCAGAGGCAGGTATAAGGAGTATTTTGGAAAAACACCGAAGGAGTTTATGAAAAAAGTATGATATTTATCTGAAGAAAACTTTCATAGAAAGGCTGTCACATATTAGATAATGGACAGCCTTTGTTTTGAAATGGGAGATAGGAGAACTGAACATCCTAAGCTATCTATAAAGGAAAATCTCTCATCGTTTTCGTTTTGGGGATAACTGGGTATATATGATTAGCTTTACTTGCCGATGCAGTAATTGCAATCCTTTGATTATCAAATATTTGGAGCTCTAAAAGGTACAGAAGTCTAATTTTTTGTCATTTTTAGTCATTATAACCTGTTGATTATCAACATGTTATATGCTGTCACATTCTTTTTGTAAGACAAAGATAATTGTATTTTGTTGAATTTCAAAGTTTTCCAGCAAATAAGTTACAAGAACGAGGTATTTTTTACCCTTTTTTAGTGATGTAGCATGTTCATCAATGGTGTGCAATATTATGCAAATGGAATACGTATTTTCGGGTTGTCTTTAAATCTTTGTGAAGTGAGATAATATGAAGACTGATGTTGATTTGTATCGGTTTTTTATATTAATGGATGGACTGATGTTTTGATTTAATGATTATATTGACTACGGGTGCAATAAATTCGATAAAATAGTATTAGTTTTTGATTTTTGCATAAATGATGTAAATATTGAAATCTAATTTGCAAATATAGATATTTAGTTATATATTTGTGGAAAAACAGATTATATGATAGCAGAAATTAGATTTAAGAATATGTTCTCATTCAGAGACGAGGCTATATTAAGTTTTGAAGCTGATAGAAGTAAGGATATGGAGTCATATCATGTTGTCGAATTGGGGGGTGATGTGAGACTATTGAAAGTGGCTGTCATTTATGGAGCAAATGCTTCGGGTAAGAGTAATATTATTAAAGTTTGTGATTTTATCAAGTCATTCATTACTTATACCCCACTTAATAAGGCAGAACAAATTCAAATAGTCCCGTTTCTCCTGAATAAAACAAGTTCGAGGCAGTTATCTGAATATTCGATTTCGTTCTACTTGAAGAATGAGGAAAAAGCAGTTCGTTATGTCTATTCTGTAGCTTTAGACAGATGGCACGTAGCAAAGGAAAGTCTAATCTATTATCCAAGTCAACAGCCTGCTACTATATTTGAAAGAAATACTGAGAATAACGTATCGGTTATTAAATTTGGACAGAAGATCAAAATGTCGCAATCTGTCAAAGAGGAAATAACATTGAAGTGTTTGCATAACATGTCAGTTTTTGCTGCTTATATGCAGGTAAATACACATATTGTAGAATTAGAGGCAGTTCTTCAGTATCTAACCTATCAGGTTATGCCGGCAATTGTGCCTGCATCATCTTTAAGTCGTTATGCCGAAGAATCAATCAAGAATGAGTCTGCAAAAGATTATATTTTGAGATATCTACAGGAAGCTGATTTCAATATTTCAAATATTACTTCCAAAGAACAGGAAACACATAAGGGTTCGATCAATTATACTATGTATCAGCATAAAGTTTCATCTGATGATGGTAACAATGATTATTATGAGTTCCCGGAACTGTTTGAATCGGACGGTACTATCCGTACGTTTGGCTTGGCCGCTCAAGTGCAAAAGATTCTTGAAAGAGATGCTTTTCTTGCAGTTGACGAGATTGAATCCTCTCTTCATCCGAAATTGATAGAATACATCATTGAACGTTTTCTAAAAGAATCAGAGCAAGCCCAGTTGTTGCTCACTACACATTATGATGGACTATTAGGAGAAGAAGATTTGCTTAGGAAAGATAATGTTTGGTTTTCTGAAAAGAATCCGGACGGATCAAGTGTGCTGTATCCTCTAACAGATTTCAAAGGATTGAATAGAATTAGTTCTCTCCAAAAGGCATATAAATTTGGTAAATTCGGTGCAGTTCCTAATCTATAATCATGTACTTTTATGAGAAAAGCAAGAAAAAATACAGCGACCAGACAGGTTATTCATATCGTTGGTGAGGGCTTGACTGAATTATTCTATTTCAGTCATTTGAAAAAAATACTTGGTTATAGATATTCTATTTCTCCTCGTTTATTTGAAAACAATAGTATTGAGAAAATAGATAAGAAGATAAAGGAACTTCTAGATGAAGATGTCTTTGTAATATGTGTTTTTGATGCAGATGTTAGCAGGCGTTCTGATGCGGAAAATAAAAAAATGGTGTCACTCAAAAAGAAATATGAGAATAATCCCAATGTGATTCTCTGTGATAGTTTACAGTCAATAGAATATTGGTTTTTACTACATTTTGAAGATACGTGTCGACATTTTCAAGATTCAGCAGCTACAGAAAGAGCATTAAAGCAATATCTGCCAACATACGATAAAACTCGAAAATACCTTGAGAAGGATAAATGGGTTAAAGAAATGCTTGCTGATTCAAAAATGGATAGGGCATGTGAACTAGCCGAAAAATATAAAGGTAGAGATTCTTATAGTGAGATTTATAAGGCGATTAAAAAAGTTAGTCGGAATTGAAATAGTAAAAATATTAAGTTCTATTGATTGTATTATCAGTATGTTAGATGAATAATATTTTATAATTTAGAAATGTGTGGAATTATAAAAATGGACACATTATAAAAAGGAGGATATTTTATGTATATATCGAAGGTGTCATTAGTGAATTATCGCAATTTTGAAAATTCATATTTCCTTTTCAATAAAGGAATAAATACTATAATTGGAGAAAATGCATCTGGTAAGACCAATTTATTCAGAGCTATTCGTCTTATATTGGATGATAACTTATTATCTTATGCATACAAACTTAATGAAAATGATTTCAATAGAAATTTGATAAATTGGAAAGGAAGATGGATTATAATAAGTTTGGAATTCAGTGAAATATCAAATGAAGAAGCTATCCAAGCTTTATTCGTTTATGGAAGTGGAGTCATCGCAGATGATAAAGTTAAAAAGGCTACTTATAATTTATTCTTTAGACCTAAACCTGAAATCAGGAAACAGCTTTCAGAATTAAAAGAAGGAGATCATGATGGCTTAAATAGTATTTTAGATAAAATTACTATCAATGATTATGAGACTTTTTTTACAGGGAAAAGTACTGTTGATTTTAATGATAAAAATGTACAACGTGAATTGATGGGAGACTTTGAAAATGTTATTTTCAATTATGAAATAGATGAATCAAGGTTTGGAGGTCGTATTCCTCATCAGTTGTCTATAAGTAAAGAAGTCTCATTTACTTTCATTAAGGCATTGCGAGATGTTGTATCTGATTTTCAAGATAATAAGAAAAATCCTTTGTTGACACTTCTAAAAAGTAAAAGTGAAGAGTTAAATGATGATGATTCAGAGTTAATCTCAAATAAAGTAAAAGATTTAAATGAAACGATAGAAGATTTAAATGATATTAAAGAAATTACTAATAATATTTCCGAAACAATAAAAGAGGCTGTTGGTACTACTTATTCTCCTTCTTCCTTGTCTATAAAATCTAATCTTCCAAATGAGGCGGAAAAATTATTTCATGCATTAAAATTGTTTATCGGAGAACCGGGAGAAGATTATGAAGGAAGTATTCATGAATTAAGTTTAGGTGGGGCTAATTTAATATTCCTAACATTGAAACTTCTAGAGTATAAATATAGAAAAGAAAAAGATCGAATAGCAAACTTCCTTCTAATAGAAGAGCCTGAAGCGCATATTCATACACATATACAGAAGGCTTTATTTGATAAAATAGAATACGAAGATACACAAATTATTTATTCAACGCATTCCACTCATATTTCGGAGGTTTCAAATATCTCAAATATGAATATTATAAATAGGTTTAAAAATCATTCTGAAGTTTATCAACCATTTAAAGGCCTAAAAGATGAAGAAAGAATGCATATACAAAGGTTTTTAGATGCCATAAGGTGTAATATTCTATTTGCAAAAAGTGTTATCTTAGTAGAGGGAGATGCTGAAGAAATACTTATTCCAATTATGGTAAAAGAAACGTTAGGAGTTAGTCTTGATGAATTAGGAATAAGTTTAATTAATGTCAGAAGTACTGGCTTTGAGAATCTTGCACTACTATTTCATAATCAAAGAATAAAGAAAAGATGTGCCATTATTACAGATTTAGATAAATCTATAACTGGAAAAGTTACTAAGGCTTATAAATTAGGATTAAGTAGAAAAGAAAAGTTGAGAGGCCTAAAAAATAGGAGCAAATGGATTGGTTCATTTTTTGCTGAACATACATTCGAGATAGAATTTATAAAGGCTGGAAATGTTGATGAAATCTTATCAACTATTGAAGATGTTTATGTTGACAATGCTACTATTAAAATATCCGAAGAAGATATAAAGTCTGGTGACATAAAGAAATATGGAAAACGGATTCTAACGATGGCTGGGAATAAGGGTAAAGGGTGGTATGCAATACTTCTAAGTAAGTATATAACTCCATCTATATGTATTCCTAAATATATATTAGATGCTATTTTATTTGCTAAATTTGAATTCTCAAAAGAACTATTAGTACAAATGATAGGTTATGTATTAGGTACATATAAAGAAAGTAAAAAAATCAATAATCTTAAAAACAAATTAAAATCGTATGATGAAGGGGATATTTCTTTTGACGATATTAAGAAATCTTTAGAAGAAGTATTGAATAAAAATGAACCAATATTATATATATTAAATCACCTATAGATATGTTTGTTTGGGGAAAGAACGATTTGAATCCAGAGCAGGAAAAGGCTATATATAATGAAAACAGTATCTTATTAATAGCATGTCCGGGAAGTGGAAAAACAAGAACAATAACCTATAAGATAGCTTATGAACTGTCTAAATTGGAATCCAATAAACAATATATTGTTGCCATCACATATACAAATCGTGCTGCAGATGAAATAAAAGAGCGAATAGAATTATTGGGGGTAGATACTGAACAACTATGGATTGGAACTATTCATTCATTCTGCGTTGAATGGATTCTTAAACCGTACCATATGTATATAGAAGAATTAAGATTTGGATATGATATTATTAATACGAATGATACTGAGAATTATCTAGTGTCTTTATGCGCTTCATATTCAACACCAAAGAAAAAAATTACATATTGGGATTGTCTTTGTTATTGCTTCACATCGGAAGGCTTGAAGATAAATTGCACCAAACCAACAATAAAGGAGACTGTAGAATTAATTATCCGTGATTACTATCAGAATTTAAAAGAAAAGCATGAAATAGATTATGAATTAATATTATATTATTCATATTGTCTTTTGAAAGAAAATAAAAGTATATGTAAGACTCTGTCTAATATTTTTCCTTATATTTTAATTGATGAATATCAAGATACAAAAGAATTGCAATATATGATTTTAGGGGCAATTTTAAAAACCGGAAAAGAGAATAAAGCTTTTATTGTTGGTGATCCGAATCAATCTATATATGGTAATTTAGGAGGTTTTCCAATGGATAAAGATCAATTGGAAAGTGTAACGGGATTATATTATGACGAGTTATCATTAAGTAATAATTATAGATCATCATCTCTTCTTGTATCATATTTTGATTACTTTAAAACTTATGCAAACAAAATAGAGGCTACAGGAAAAACGAAGGATTACCAAAGTGTTATTAGTTATAATAAGACCATTTCAATAGAAGATTTAGAAAATGAAATAGTTCGTATAATTCAAAAAAATATTGATGAATATCATATCTCTCCGAATGAAATATGTATACTTGCACCACAATGGATTCATTTATCTGGCTTAACAAGAAACTTAATGGCACGCTTACCTCAATATAGTTTTGATGGGCCAGGTATGGCTCCATTTGCACGTGATATAGATAATTTTTGGTATAAATTATCACGTATTATATTAACAGATTCTACTCCGGGTTTATATATCAGAAGATTACGTTGGGCAAGTGAAATAGTAACTAATCTAATATCGATTGGAGTAACTAATATTGATTTATCTGCTAAACAAATATTATACATTTGCAATAGTATATTAATAAACGAACAAGATGGCTTGGAATATCTAAAGAAATTTTTCAATGCATTTCTTGACAGGGTTAATATTGACATTAATCAGAATAAATATTTAAAAATGCATTATGATGCATTTTTTGATAGTTCTAAAAAACGTATAGAGAGATTGAAAAAGGAAGGTGCAGAGTTTATAACGAACATTGATACTTTTAGAAAAGTTTTTCAACAAAAAAAGGGAATTACTATCTCTACAAACCATGGGGTAAAAGGAGCAGAATTTGATACAGTAATAGCTTTTGGGCTGTTAGATGGCTATGTTCCACATTTTAGTGAGTTAAATAAGGAAGAAAGCGCCAAACGTATATTGTATGTTATAGCTTCTCGTGCTAGAAAAAATTTATATTTAATATCAGAACAGGGCCGGAAGAAATATCCAACACAAATTCTTGATAGTTATAAATATCCATATAATAGATAAAAAGGTAAGTTTTATAGTTACGATAAGTAGTGTTATAGAAATGTAAACTTGGTAATAGCCATGCTTTAAATGGTTTACACTTTCGGTTTACAGCAGAAAATCAAGATGCTAATTTATATGTCTGATTAACAGGAGTATACAAAATGTTTTTATTTTCTTTATCTGTTTGGCATGTTATTCTCACTATTATGAGTATATACTCTTAGAGTGCGCACAACGGGAGTATCGATTTATTCACTTAATAACATTGGAATTATGTCATATATAGATAATGAGATACTCGAAAGACTTATAGGAACCATGGTAGAGGGATTTGCCCGCATTGAAAAGAAACTGGACCAGATGAACCGTTTGAAAGAATGTATGAACGGAGACAGACTGCTTGATAATGTGGATTTGGCAGAACTCCTTGGTGTGTCACAAAGAACTTTGGCACGTTATCGGCAAGAGGGCAAGATTAAATATTACTCGGTGGAAAAGAATGGGAAATCATTCTATCTTGCCTCAGAGATACAGAGTTTCCTGCTTCAGCGTGGTAAGAACGTAGTAAATAATAAATAGCAAATAGACTAAGTGACCGTATTCTGATGGAAAGATGATACATACGGTCACTTATGCATTATACTGGGATTGCGGTCACTTTCAATGTTTCCAGATTGACATAGACACCGCGATACAGTGTCTTTCCTTCCTTGAACATTTTCCAGAGCAGATCACATCCGATATGTGCCAGTGTGGAGTTAATGAACAGATCCTGTTTTTCCAGGGCTTCCGCCAGTGAACAGCTCGGCCCCGATTCATTTTCCTTGATTTTTGCATAGTCCACTTCCTCGGTGATGACATTCATTTTAGGCATGGGAATATATTCCTGTGAAGAAGGTTGGAGCACTTTCTCACGTACCGTCCCGATGATGACCTGTCCTTTTGTCTGGCTGTTCCCAAAATCCATCCAGTATATGGGAGCCGAATGGTCACTGAAGTTTTCTTTGCGGACTTTCTTCAGGAACTTCCAAAGTGTAAGACGTGAACGTATATTGTCCGTACAGGTAATGATGATATTTGCTGTGCTTTCTCCAGAAAAGTTCCTGGTGGGGAAGCATTGCGGTTCGGCAGTCCATGCGTATCCGAAGAAACGGTTGATGCGTGTGACTAGTGATACGGCTGCTGAAAACGGTTGATATCCGTTCACCCAAAACGGTGATATCCGTTCACTTTTCATCC